>NZ_JBIVMF010000001.1:0-490825 GCF_044752945.1 Streptomyces sp. NPDC088554
AGCGGGGAGAAGATCTGGCCGTACGCGGGGAAACCCGTGGCCATAAATTGCGCGGTATTTGGCCGCACACGGGGAGCTTACGGAGACCGCCGTCAAACGCTTGCGTATACACCCACGTTCATCATCGGAGATCGTCATCAGCACCAACTCCGACCCGATCCTCTGGATCGGCACCGACACCTGCGCTCTCGGCCCGTACCGCGCCGACCTGGTCGAAACGTACTGGCGCTGGGAACAGGACCCCGCGCTTCTTGTCGGATACGGCCGACAGGCACCCGAGTCCCTCGAAGCCCGCATCGAGGGCATGGCCCATCAGCTCCGGGGCGAGAACATTCGCTTCACCATCTATGACCTGACCTCCGGAACCCCAGCCCCCGCAGGCGTCGCCACGCTGCTTCCGGACCACTCCGTACGGACCGCCGAATACGTGATCATGATGGCTCCCGAAGCGCGGGGGCACGGTCTCGGTACCCAGGCCACCCGGCTCGTCCTCGACTACGCCTTCCACATCACCAACCTGCGGATGGTCTGGCTCAAGGTCCTCGCCCCGAACATCGCAGGCGTCCGTGCCTACCAGAAAGCAGGCTTCCGTACTGTGGGAACGCTCCGCGAGTCCGGGTACTGGCTCGGGCGGGTATGCGACGAGATCGTCACGGACGCCCTCGCGAAGGACCGTACCGGCCCGTCCGTTGTTGTGCCCCTGCTGACCGGTTCTGCTGATGAACCCGCTGACGGAGCAGTCACTCCCTGACACGCGCCGCCGGGCACGCCCGGTCACACCATCGGACCTGACTGTAGGGGGGATTGTGCCGTCCGTGTGTCCTTCGGTGGCGTGGTCACGACGAGCGGGGCAGCTCGAACACCCGGCATGCATCGGGGTCGCCGAGCTGGTCGAACAGCACGATGTGGCTGTCCTTCTTGCTGACCTGAAGCCGGATGACGGCAGCCCCGTGTGGGGAGGAGTCCGTGGGCCGGGTCCGGCTGCAAGCCGAACTGCTGGCCGGGCGGGGGCCCGTCGATGTCCGTGCGGCGCGTGTGGTGCTGGGCCGCGAGCCGTCGAGCCCGCACGGCTTCGTCGTCCGGACGACCGTTCCGTTCTACCTGTAGGGGCCGCGCACACATGTCCGTGAAGCCCCTCGAACACGACCGTCGGTAGGGCGAGCTGGACCAGGTGATGCGCGCGTACCTGGGGCAGCCGCTGGACGCGTACCTCCGGCACACCTGGCCCACCCGGCCCTCGGCCATCGCGGAGGCGGAGCGCCGGCTGCGCGAGTCCCGATTCTCAACCCTGTGGGCGACTCGCCCCCGCATGGTGTGGCACCCAGTGGCACCTTGTGGCACCAGCGCTGTACGATGCGTAACATGACCGCACAGCCAGAGATCACCCAGCGCGATCTCCGCAACAGATCCCGGGAAATCATGGACGCCGTCCAGGGTGGGCAGTCGTTCACGGTCACCCGTGACGGGCACGAGATCGGCGAGTTGATTCCGCTGCGGCGGCGCAGGCGGTTCGTGCCTCGGGGGGAGTTCGCCGCGATGTCCCGGACCGCCTCGGGTTTCTCCGTCGACGCGTTCCGCGCGGATCAGCGGGACACTGCCGAGCAGGAGACGGATGATCCGTATGCCCGTTGAACGCCGGCCGTCCGCCGAGTACCGGCAGGGGCTGATCGACACCAACATCATGATCCTGCGCAAGTGGGTGGATCCCGCAGAGCTGCCCGAGGAGATGGCGATCACCGCCGTCACTCTGGCCGAGCTGTCCGCAGGGCCGCACGAGGTCCGCAGGAACGAGGAGCAGACCGACTACGACGAGTACACCGAGCGAGCCAGGCGACTCGATGTGCTCCAGCGTGCGGAGAGCGAGTTCGATCCCATTCCGTTCGGTGCCGAGGCGGCCCGTATCTACGGCAGGGTCTGTGCCGCGGTGATCGCCTCCGGCCGTAAGCCCCGGCGTCGTGTCGCGGACCTGATGATCGCGGCGATTGCGGTCGCGGAGGATCTGCCGCTTTTCACCACGAACCCGGATGATTTCAAAGGACTGGACGGCGTCCTTACGGTAGTCCCGGTGACGCGTCCGAAAGTCCTCCACGACCGATGAACCCATACGTGCCGGTACGGACGGGCGTGGGCCCGTCCGTACCGGTGTGTGCTGCTCGGGCTACTTGGTCACGGGCAGCTCGATGTAGGTCTTGCTGCCGAGGTGCACGGTGACACTGCCCGCCGGATTGGTGGGGGCGATGCGGGGGGAGTCGCCGCCGCCGAGGGTGACGCGCAGTTTCTCGCCGGGCTTGAACTGCCAGTGGGCCTGGCCGAGTTGGACGGTGTACTGGGTGGGGGCGCCGGGGGTGACAGGTTTGGCCTTCGACAGGCCGTCCCGGAGCTGGGCCCGCAGGTATCCCGTTTCGATCGGCAGGACGCGGCCGTCCGGGAGGACGGTCTCCAGCTTGCTGACGAAGTACGTGTCCTTCGCGTCGATGGACGCGTTCAGGTGGAGGGTGACCGGGCCCGCGACCGTGGTGTTCCTGGTGAACGCCGGGAGGGTGAAGGTGGCGCGGCTGGTCGCGTAGCGACCGTCCGGCAGGGTGGTGTCCAGCTCGGCTCTGGCCTGGTCCTGGCCGGCGTCGTAGGGCAGCGTTCCGGTGACGCCGACCGAGGGGCCGTCGACCGGGTTGACCTGGTAGTCGAATCCGGTGCGGGCGGGGGCCTTCCTGGCGAGCGCGCCGTCCGCCGTCGGGTACAGGCGGGTGCCGGACGTGGACGTCGAGGGCCATGTGGCGTAGCCGTGCCAGCTGCCCGATGCCTTGGCGGAGGTCGACGCGTAGCTGATCACACGGTCCGGCGGCAGCTTCGCCCCGGGGCGCTTGGCCAGCCAGTGGTCGAACCACTGGAGGATGGTGGAGTACGAGATCGCGTTCTCGGGGTCCACCCAGGAGGCGGCCGGATCCGCCCCGGGGACCTGGAGGAACCCGCCGTGGACCCAGGGGCCGTTCAGCAGCCAGGTCTGCCGGGGCCGCTGCTTGAGGGCGTCGAAGCCGCCGTTCTTGAAGATGTCGAAGTAGCCGCCGATGTGCAGCGCCGGGACGTCGACGTCGGCAAGCTTGTTGGTGGTGACGGCCTGCTTCCAGAACCCGTCGTAGAGCGGGTGCTGCTGGAAGCTGCGGAGTGTGTCCGTGTGGGCCTTCGGGCTGATCACCGGCCCGCCGGTGGCCCACCAGGAGCCGTTGGTCGAGGGCACTCCGCCGGGGTACACCCACTCCGAGTAGATGTCGGTGGGGGAGACGATGGGGATGATGGCGCGCAGATGCGGCGGCTTCAGCGCGGCGGCGCGGTAGGTGGTGATGGAGCCGTAGCTGCTGCCCAACTGCCCCACGTCCCCGGTCGCGCCCGGCTGTCGTGCCAGCCATTCGATCAGGTCGTAGTTGTCGGTGGTTTCCTTGGGCTGGAACCACGAGGGGAAGTCGCCCGTCGAGTATCCCGACCCGCGGACGTCGCAGTTCAGGACGTTGTAGCCGCGTTCGGCCAGATACATGGCCTCCGGATTGGCCGCGAACTTGGTGTAGGGCGTGAAGTCGGACAGCAGGCTCGGATGTCTGCCGCTGTCGGGCTTGCCGTCGCGGCCCGGCCGGAAGAGATGGCAGGCGATGCGGACACCGTCCCGCATCTTCACCCGCACCTGCGAGTGGACGCTTTCGTACTGGGCCGGCCGGTCGTAGCGGAGCCAGTCGCGGATGGCCTGGGGGGCGGGCGAGTCGAGCAGCCCGGGGGTGGTGGCCCCGGGCGCGGCGGAGGCGGTGGAGTGCACCGGTGCCGAGGCGAATCCGGTCAGGGCCAGGGTGGTTGCCAGGGCGGCGGCGATCAGTCCGCTTTTCCGCTGGCGGGGACGACGTGTCACAGCGTCACTCCCTCGTGATCTGTGAGTCGGACTGGGGGGATGGGGGGCACGTACATCGCGGGTACGTAAATGGGTACGTTAGTACCGGGAAATGGGCCGGTCAACGGTCGAGCTCCCTGTGGCGGCGCAGTCCAGGACGCCATGGTGAAAGGTGTGGCTCCCTCGTGTCGCGCGGGAGCCGTACTCGTACCGCGTCCGCCTCGCCAGGCCGGAAATCGACTGTGGTAATTTGCCGGGGCCAGTCGAACCCATGTACGTGGGTCAGGGAATCCGGTGCGAATCCGGAGCTGACGCGCAGCGGTGAGGGTGACGGGCGGGGCATCGGCCACTGGACGCAGCAGTCCGGGAAGGCGCCTCGTCCGGATGATCCCGAGTCCGAAGACCTGCTGGCCCCCTCCGTTCCTGTCCGGGGGCGGGGGAGCACCGTACGAACGGGCTCCGCGGATGGGCCCTCGAACGCAGAGGATCTTTCCCGTGCTGATAGCGCGCCCCTTCCGTAGTACCGCCCTGCTCGCCGCCGGGGCATTGATGCTGACCGCCTGCGGGGGTGGGGGAGCCGCCGAGTCGGGCAAGGACGCGGGCAAGGCCGCCGCCTCCGCCGCCGGGTATCCGCTGACCGTCGAGAACTGCGGGGAGAAGATACGGATCGGGGCCGAGCCCCGCCGGGCCGTGTCGCTCAATCAGGGCACCACCGAGATCATGCTCTCGCTCGGGCTCGCCGACCGGATGGTGGGCACCGCGACCTGGACCGACCCGCTGCCCAAGGCGCTGGTGAAGGCCAACGCCAAGGTGCCCAGGCTGGCCGACAACTACCCCTCCTTCGAGAAGGTCCTCGACACCGAGCCGGACTTCGTCGCCTCCTCCTTCCTGTCCACGCTCGGCAAGGGCGGAGTGGCCACGCGGGCGCAGTTCGCGAAGGTGGGCGTCCCCTCGTACGTATCGCCCGCCGACTGCACCAAGAACGACAAGGTCGTGGGCACGGACGGTGCCCGGTCCACCCCGCTGACCATGGAGATCATCTACCAGGAGGTACGAGATCTGGCCAAGATCTTCGGGGTGGAGAAGCGCGGGGACGAGGTCGTCGCCGGGCTGAAGGCGCGGATGGCCGCCGCCGTGAAGGGCATCGACCCGGCCAAGGCGAAGAAGACCACCTTCCTCTACTGGTTCGCCAACTCCGAGTCGCCCTACATGGCCGGCTGCTGTGGCGCCCCCGGGATCATCACCAACGCGGTCGGCGCGAAGAACATCTTCGACGACACCCATGACGAGTGGCCCCAGATCAACTGGGAGACCGTCGCCGACCGCAACCCCGACTTCCTGGTCATCGGTGACCTCACGCGCAAGGCGCAGACCGCCGAGACCGCCGCGAAGAAGATCGAGTTCCTGGAGACCAACCCGGTCACCAAGAAGATGGACGCGGTCAGGCACAAGCGGTACGTCCTGCTCAGCGGCCAGGCCATGAACCCCACCATCCGTACCGTCGAGGGGGTCGAGAAGGTCGCCGCCGCGCTGCGTGGGTACGCGCCCGCCAAGTGACCGGGGCCCAGGCGGCCGAGGACCGTCCGGCCGGAGTCCAGGAGTCCGAGGCTCGGGCGACGGAGAGTCCGGCCGGGACCCGTACGGCCGGGACCCGTACGGCCGGGACCCGTACGGCCGGGACCCGTACGGCCGGGACCCGTACGGCCGGGACCCGTACGGCCGGGGCTCGGGAGGCCGAGGACCGTACGGCCGGGGCGGGTGTGGCCGGGGTCCGGGTGGCCCGGGGGCTGCTGCTCTGGGGCGGCGGCCTCGCCGCGCTCATCGGGTCCGTCGCCGTCGCGATCACCATCGGCCCCGCCAGCATCGGCGTCGGTGACGTCTGGTCCGTCGTCGCGGCCCATCTGGGCTGGGGCGGGTCGGCCGTCGAGGCGGGTGTCACCCCGATCCGTGACGGCATCGTGTGGAACCTGCGGCTGCCGCGCACCCTGCTCGCCGCCGTCTGCGGCGCCGGGCTCGCGGTGTGCGGTGTGGTCATGCAGTCCCTGCTGCGCAACCCGCTCGCCGACCCCTTCGTCCTCGGCGTCTCGTCCGGGGCCTCGACCGGCGCGGTGCTGGTGGTCGTCCTCGGGATCGGCGGCGGCGCGCTGTCGATCTCGGGCGGGGCGTTCCTGGGAGCGCTGCTGTCGTTCGCGATGGTGCTGCTGCTCAGCCACATACTCGGCGGGACGACGGACCGCGTCGTGCTCTCCGGGGTCGCGGCGATGCAGCTCTTCTCCGCGCTGACCTCGTTCGTGGTGATCACGTCGGCCGACGCCGAGACCACGCGCGGGGTGCTGTTCTGGCTGCTCGGCTCGCTCTCCGGTGCCGACTGGGCCGAGGTCTGGATCGGCGCCGCCGTACTGGTGGCCGCGCTGGTGGTGTGCGGCGGGTACGCCCGTACCCTCGACGCGTTCGCCTTCGGGCAGGACGCGGCGGCGACGCTGGGGGTCTCCGTGGCCCGGACCCGGCTGGTGCTGTTGTCCGTGACCGCGCTGCTCACGGCAGCGCTGGTCAGCAGCGCGGGGGCGATCGGCTTCGTCGGTCTCGTCCTGCCGCACGCGGCCCGCGCGCTGGTCGGGCCCGGCCACGGCCGGCTGCTGCCGGTCACGGCGCTGGCCGGGGCGGTGTTCCTGGTGTGGGTCGACACGCTGGCCCGTACGGTGCTCGAACCGCAGGAGGTTCCGGTGGGTGTGGTGACGTCGCTGATCGGCGTGCCGGTGTTCGTACTGGTCCTCTACCGGGGGCGGAGGGTGGCTCCATGAGTGGGGACACGGAGATGCGTACGGGGCTGCGCGCCGACCGCGTCAGCCGTACCGTCGGCGGCCGGATCGTCCTCGACGGGGTCGGTATCGCGCCGTCGCCCGGCTCCACCGTGGGGCTGCTCGGGCCGAACGGCTCCGGCAAGTCCACCCTGCTGCGGCTGCTCTCCGGGGTCCTCGCGCCCTCCTCCGGTGTGATCACCCTCGACGGCGTCCCGCTCCCCGAGCTGGGCCGCAGGTCGCTGGCCAGGCGGGTCGCGGTGGTCGAGCAACAGGCCGACACCCAGGTCGAGTTGACCGTACGGGATGTGGTGCGCCTGGGCCGGCTCCCGCACCGCCGCGCCTGGATTCCGGCGCCCGTGGGCGATGACGGGCCGGTGACCACGGCGCTGCGGCACACCGGGCTCACGGAGCTCGCCGGGCAGTCCTGGCACACCCTCTCGGGCGGCGAGCGCCAGCGCGTCCAGATCGCCCGCGCGCTCGCCCAGGAGCCGCGCGAGCTCCTCCTCGACGAGCCCACCAACCACCTCGACATCCAGCACCAGCTGGACCTGCTGGCCCTGGTCGCGGCCCTCCCCGTCACCAGCGTCATCGCCCTGCACGACCTGAACCTCGCGGCGATGTACTGCGACGAGGTCGTGGTGCTCAAGCAGGGCCGGGCCGTGGCCGGGGGCAGCCCCCGCGAGGTCGTCACCGAGGACCTCATCGCCGATGTGTACGGCGTACGCGCCAGGGTCACCCCGGACGGCCCCGACGGCCGCCCGCACGTCCGCTTCCTGGGCACGGTCCCGGCCACCGGCTGATCCCGGCCACCGGTACCGCCCCGGCGGCGATTACCGGTGGTTCGGGGGACACCCGGCCCTCTTGTTGCATATGCTTCGCAGGTGCCCAGTTACCGCATCCGAACCGCGACCCCCGACGACCTCGACGCCGCCCGCGTCGTGATGCTCGATACCGTCTACCGAGACTTCGGTACGGGGTATGTGCCGCGCTGGCACGCGGACATCATCGATCCGGCCGCCGCGTACCTCGTACCCGAACGGCACACCCTGCTGGTCGCGACCGATGAGAACGCCGAGGTGGCGGGCGTCGCGGCGCTCGACTCCCGGGGGCCCGAGCACCCGCCCAACCCCCGCTGGCTCGCCGAGCGTTACCCCTCCGGGGAGACCGCGCAGCTGCGCCGGGTGTACGTACGGCCGGACCACCGCCGTCAGGGGCTGGCGCGGGCGCTCGTGCGTGAACTCGTGGCCTTCGCGGCGACGGCGGGCGGTTACCGCTCGGTCTATCTGCACACCGACCCCTCCGTCCCCGGCGCGGAGGCGTTCTGGCGGTCGATGGGGAAGGCGGTGTGCGACGAGCGGCTGGAGCCCGGGGGAGGTAACGGAATCGTACATTTCGAGATACCCGCCCATTGATGAAAACGGTTGTCATGTAATCTCTTCCTTGTTCGTCCCCCTGGCAGAGATCTCCCGTGTCCGGCGCGCGGAGACCGCAGAGAACGAGGAATCAGAGGACCATGCGCTCCGTCCGACGCCACCACCGACTGGCCGCTGGCCTGCTGCTCGCCCCCCTGCTCACCGGCTGTTTCGCCGCCGGTGAGGGGGCCGGTGACTCGTCCGCCAAGGCTTCCGCCGACGGCAGGCGCCTGCGGATCGCGCTGGCCTTCCCGCCCGCCGAGAACCTCTCTCCGTATGGCGCGGACGCGACCATCCTCAGCCGGCTCGGCGTCACGGAGGGGCTGACCAGGCTGGACGGGAACGGCTCCGCGGCCCCCGCGCTCGCCGAGTCCTGGACCCGGGAGAACGACCGCACCTGGCTCTTCACCCTCCGCGACGCCCGCTTCCAGGACGGCACCGCCGTCACCCCGGCCGCCGTCGCCAACTCCCTCACCCGCGCCACGAAGGCCAGCCCGCTGCCCAGCGCGCTCGCCGGGGTCGAGCTGACGGCCAAGGCCGCCGGTGACCGGCGGGTCCGGATCACCACGGCCGAGCCCGACCCCGTCCTGCCGCTGCGGCTGGCCGGCCCGAGCCTGGCGGTGCTGGCACCGAAGGCGTACGCGAAGACCACGGTGAACCCGGTCTCCACGGCCACCGGACCGTTCGAGCTGACCAAGGTCACCGGCTCCACCTCCGCCGCCCTCGACCGCTTCGACGACTACTGGGGCGGCCGCGCCCAGGCGTCCGGCATCGACGCGAAGTTCATCGCCGACGGCACGGCCCGCGCCAACGCGCTGCGCACCGGCGAGGAGGACATAGCCGAGGCGCTGCCCGTCTCGCAGGCCGCGTCCCTCAAGAAGGGCACCGCGCGCGAGATCGGCACCGCCCGTACCACCAGCCTCCTGCTCAACACCCGTTCCGGAGCCTTCGCCGACCCGAAGGTCCGGGCCGCCGCGCGTGCGGCGGTCGACACCTCCGTACTCGCCAAGAACGTGTACGAGGGGTACGCCGACCCCGGCCAGGGCATCTTCGGGCCCGCGCTGACCTGGGCGAAGTCCAAGCGCGTCGCACCGACCGGGCGGCCCGCGGCGGCTGACGTCAAGGGGACCACGATCACCCTCGCCACGTACGACAACCGGCCCGAGCTGCCCGAGGTCGCGCAGGTCCTCCAGCAGCAGCTGGAGAAGGCCGGTTTCACGGTGAAGCTGACGGTCCGGGAGTACTCCCGCATCGAGAGCGACGCGCTGGCCGGGAAGTTCGACGCGTTCATCTCCGCGCGCAACACCATGCTCGACACCGGTGACCCCGTCTCGATCCTCTCCTCCGACTACACCTGCGACGGCACCTACAACCTGTCGCGCCTCTGCGACAAGGCCGTCGACAAGGCCGTCGGCGCGGCGGACGCCATCGCCGACCCGGAGAAGCGGCAGGACGCGGCGATGGCGGCGGAGGCCAGGATCCTGTCCACCGACGCGGTCGTCCCGCTCGTCCACCAGCGGAACATCCTGGGCGTCGCGCCCTCCGTACAGGGCGCGCTCCTCGACCCGTACGAGCGCACCCTCGTCGCCACCGGCACCCGGCGCTGACCGCTGTGGTCCGGATACCCCGGCTGCCGGGGGTGACCGTCCTGTGGCGGGCCGCTCTCACGGGCGCGCTGCTGTGCGCCATCGGGCTGCTGCCCTGGCTCTCGCGCACCGACCCCGCGCTCACCGTGCTCAAGGCGCGTTCGGCCGAACGCGATCCGGCGCCCGAGGTGCTGGCGGCCGTACGCGAACAGCTCGGACTCGACGCCGGGCCACTGCCTCTGCTGGGGCGGTGGCTCGGCGGGCTGGTGCGCGGTGACGCGGGTGAGTCCTGGATATCGGGCTCCGCCGTCCTGCCCGGAGTCGTCCAGGCGCTGGGCGTCTCGCTGCTGCTCATGACCGTCGCGATGGCGGTCGCGCTCGCGACGGCGGGCGCGGTGTGCGCCCGTACGCTGTGGCTCGGCGCCGGCGGCCGGGCCCTCGGGACCCGGTCCGGCGGGGCGGCGGCGATGATCGCCTCGCTGCCGGAGTTCCTGACGGCGTCCGTACTGGCCACCGTGGTCGGCGTCCAGCTCGGCTGGCTGCCCGCGCTCGGCTGGTACGGGCCCCCGTGGCTGATCCTGCCCGCCCTCGCGCTCGGCCTGCCCGCGGGCGCGCTGCTCGGCCGGATGCTCGACGACTCGCTGCCCGGCGCCTTCGCCGAACCGTGGGCGCTGGCCGCGACCGCGCGCGGGATCACCGGGCGGAGCATCGCCCGGCAGGCGCTGCGGCGCTGCTTCCCCGGACTGCTGCCCAACCTCGGGCTGTTCGTCGTCGGCCTCACCGGCGGCTCGGTCGCCGTCGAGCAGATCTTCGACATCCCGGGGCTCGGCCGGCTCACCCTCCAGGCCGCCATCGCCCAGGACCTGCCCGTCCTCCAGGCCGGGACCCTCGCGCTCCTGCTGCTCGCGGCGCTCGCGGGCGGGCTCGCGCGCGGGCTGGCCCAGCTGATGCTCGGGCCCGTCCTGCGCGACGGCGCGCTCCAGTCCCTGCACCGGCCGTCGCCGCCCGCCCGCTCCGTACTGCCGCTGGTGTACGGCGGGGCGCTGCTGGCCGTCGTCTGCGCCGGGCTGACGCGCGACCCGCTGGTGCTGGACACCGCCGCCCGGTTGCGCGCGCCCTCCTGGGCGCACCCCTTCGGCACGGACGCGCTCGGCCGCGACGTGCTGGCCCGGGTCGGCCACGGCGCGCTCACCACGCTCGCCCTCGCGCTGGCGGTGAGCGTCGCCGCGCTGCTGATCGGGGTGGCGCTGGGGCTGGTCCCGAGGGTCTCGGGCGCGGCCGTCGACACCGTCAACGCCATCCCGCCCGTGCTCGCGGGGCTCCTGGTCGTGGGGGTCGCGGGCAGCGGCCCGTACACCCCGGCGCTCGCCGTGGCGGCGGTCGCCTGGGCACCGCTGGCCGCGCACACCTCGGCGCTGCTCCGTCAGGAACGCGCCACCACCCATCTCACCGCCACCCGCGCGCTGGGCGCGGGCCCGTTCCATCTCCTGCGGTACGAACTCCTGCCCGCCGTCGTCCCGCCCGTCGCCCGCCACGCGCTGCTGCGGCTGCCCGCCGTGGCGCTGGCGCTGGCCTCCCTCGGCTTCCTGGGCCTCGGGGCACAGCCCCCGTCCCCCGAGTGGGGCCTGCTCATGGCCGAGAACCTCCCGTACGCGGAACGCGCGCCCTGGTCGGTGCTGGCACCGGCCACCGTGCTCGCGCTGCTGGGCGCGCTGGCGGTATCGGCGTCGGGCGGGGTACGGCTGCGGAAGCCCGTACGTGTAAGAGGGCTTGCCACGGCGGGCCCGAGGCAAGCCCCATGACCGAAAAGACTGCCACTGTGCCCCCGATATCCTCGCCGTCCCCGGTGTCCCGATTCGGTCTCTGGAAAGACCTCACCCCCCTGCTCCGCCTGCTGATCCTCACCCAGCTCGCCTTCAACATCGGCTTCTTCGCGGTGCTGCCCTTCCTCTCCGAGCACCTCGGGGCGGCGATCGGCATGGCGGGCTGGCTGGTCGGGTTCGTCCTCGGGTTGCGCACCTTCAGCCAGCAGGGGCTGTTCGTGGTCGGCGGCGCGCTCACCGACCGGTACGGCGTACGGCCCGTGGTGCTGGTGGGCTGCGTGCTGCGGATAGCGGGCTTCGCCTGGCTCGGGTACGCGGACGAGACCTGGTCGGTCATCGCCTCCGTCCTGCTCATCGGCTTCGCCGCGGCCCTGTTCTCGCCCGCCGTGGAATCCGAGGTCGCCCGCCAGGCGGTGGCCAGGGAGGAGGCGGGCGAGGGGCCGCGCACGGGGGTGCTGGCGCTGTTCACCGTGGCGGGCCAGGCGGGGGCGTTCCTCGGACCGCTGCTCGGGGCGCTGCTGCTGTCCGTGGACTTCCGTACGGTGTGCCTCGTGGGCGCCGGGGTCTTCGTCCTCGTCCTCGCCGGACATCTGTGGCTGCTGCCCCAGCACATCCCGGGCCGGACCCGGGTCAGCGGGCCGGGCGCGCTGCGGGCGATGCTGGTCAACCGGCGTTTCATCGCGCTGTGCGTGGCGTACGGGACGTATCTGCTGGCGTACAACCAGCTCTACCTGGCGCTCCCGGCCGAGGTGGAGCGCGCGGCGGGCTCCCAGGCGCCGGTGGCCTGGCTGTTCGCGCTCTCCTCGCTGCTGGTCGTCACCACCCAGCTCCCGGTCACCCGCTGGGCGACCGACCGGCTCGACCTCCGCCGCTCCATGGGCGCCGGGCTGGTGCTGCTCTCGGCGGGCTTCGCCCTGGTCGCGGCTGCCCTCCCGGCCGGCTGGACGGGCACCGGCGGCCTGCTGCCCGCCGCCGGTTTCGTCGTCCTGCTCACCCTGGGCCAGATGCTCATCGCCCCGGCCGCCCGCGCCTGGATCCCCGACCTGGCCCCCGACGGCCGCCTCGGCCTCTACATGGGCGCGCTCTCCTCGGTCTCCGGCCTGATCGTCCTGATCGGCAGCTCGGCCACCGGCTCCCTCCTGGACGCGGGCCTGCCGGGCGCGGCGGTCTGGCTCGTCCTGGCGGCGATACCGCTCGCGGCGGTGGGCGTCCTCCCGAAACGGGAGCGCACGGCGGGGGCGTGAGCGCCGTTGGGGACTCCGGGCGCCCCGGCGGCCCCCCCGGCGCACCGGCCGCTTCCGGAGCCGGACGGGCCGCGCTACGGGGCGTCGCCCGGCCGCGACATCCGTAGCGCCAGTTCGCGCAGCAGTTCCTCCGACGAGATGTCCGTACGTCCGCTGTCGTGCACCCGGGCCAGTTCCGTATAGATCTGGGCGAACGCGCCGATCAGCTGCATGACGGCGGGCAGCGCCGCCTCGGTCACCGCGTGGGCCGCTTCCAGCGGGGTGGCGTCGGGGGCGACCGTGAAGGACGGGAACACCTCGGCGAGCAGCGCGCCGAGCTGGCCCGAGCCCTCGCGCGCGGCCGGATCGGAGACGCCGTCGCGGTCCGCGGCCGTGCGGAGCCACTCCGAGGAGTGGGTGAGAATGCCGATGGCCCTGAGGACGACTTCGCTCTGCTCCATGTCCCGACTCTAGGGGGGCGCACAAGAGGGGGCGCACATCTTCGCAATTCGAGCGTCGGTGCGAATCGAAAGTGGGGAAAACCCGGACGCGGCGCCACTGTCGGACCTACTCTCGAAGGGTGTCCGGAGCATCGGGCCGCGTGCTCGTTGTCGACGACAACAGGGTCATCCGGCAGCTGATCAGGGTCAACCTTGAGCTTGAGGGGTTCGAGGTCGTGACCGCGGCCGATGGTGTCGAATGCCTGGACGTGGTCCACGAGGTCAGGCCCGATGTCATCACACTCGATGTGGTGATGCCCCGGCTCGACGGGATGCGCACCGCCGCCCGCCTCCGCGCCGATCCGCTGACCGGCGGAGTGCCGATAGCGATCATCAGTGCCTGTACGCAGCACGAGGTGGAGGCCGGTCTCACCGTCGGGGTCGACGCCTTCCTCGCCAAGCCCTTCGAACCGTCGGAGCTGGTCGGGCTCGTACGGCGGCTGTCGCGTCAGGAGGGCCCGCCGTCCCTGGACGGCAGACGCGGCGCCGGGCGGGCGGGATCCACCCGGGGGTGACCGCATCGCGGAACCGGCTGGCGGACAGCCCCCTGTCCCTGGATGGCAGACGCGGCGCCGGGCGGGCGGGATCCACCCGGGGGTGACCGCATCGCGGAACCGGCTGGCGGACAGCCCCCCCTCCGCCCGTACGCTTGTCCCGTGACCCCCGCCGAGCTCTCCCGCACCGTCTGGCACGCCGTGTGCCGCGCGGTCGAGGACGACGCCCTGCCGGGGCCCGTCCCCGACCGGGTCACGGTCGAGCGGCCCCGCCCCGGCGGCCGCGGCGACTACGCCACCAATGTCGCCCTGCGGCTCGCGGGCCCGGCCGGCCGGCCGCCCCGCGAGGTCGCCGAGATCCTGCGCGTCCGGGTCGCCGCCACCCCCGGCATCGACCGGCTCGTCGACCGCATCGAGATCACCGGCCCCGGGTTCCTGAACTTCACCCTCGCCCCCGACCGCGCCCCCGCGCTGGTCCGCGCGGTCCTGCGCGCCGGGACGCGGTACGGCCACGGCGACACCCTCGCCGGTACGGCCACGGCCTTCGCGCCCGCCGCCGAACCGAGGGCCGCCCTGTGGACCCGTACCGTCATGGAGCTGCTCCGCGCCCAGGGCGGAGCGGCGGCGACCGGCACGGACGGCGCCGAGCGGCTCGCGGTCGTGCCGGTGGCCGACCCCGGCGCACTCGCCGCGCTCGGGCCCGACGCCGCCCGCTGGGCGCTGTTGGCGACCGCGGCGCGGGACCGCCCGTACACCGGCCCCGGACTGTTCGTGCAGCGGGAGAGCAACCCCCTGTTCCGTACGCGCTACGCGTACGCCCGCACGCGCGCCCTCGCGCGCGGCGCGGCCCAGCTGGGGATCGCCCCCGCGTACACCGCCCCCGAACCCACGCACACCACGCTCCTCACCGCTCTCGGCGACCACCCCGCCGTCCTCGAAGCCGCCGCCCGGCTGCGCGCGCCCGACCGGCTCGCCCGCCATCTGGAACACACCGCGGAGGCGTTCCTGCGTTTCCAGGAGACCGCCCGTCCGCTGCCGCTCGGCGACGAGAAACCCTCGGCCGCCCACCGCTCCCGGCTCGCGCTCGCCGAAGCCGCCGGGGCCGTGCTGGCCGGCGGTCTGTCCCTGCTCGGCGTCGATGCCCCAGAACACCTCTGAACGACCAGGAAAGCCACGAACATGAGCCGCTCCGCACACCCCGCAGGCCCCCGGCACGCCGATGTCCTGACCGAGGGCCACTACAGCGCCCCGGCCGCCGACCTCAACGTCCTCGACGCGAAGGTCTGGTCGCGCACGGTCCGCCGCGACGACGACGGCGTCGCGACCGTCGGGGGCATCGAGGTGACTCGGCTGGCCGAGGAGTTCGGCACGCCCGCCTACTTCCTCGACGAGGACGACTTCCGCGCCCGCTGCCGCGCCTGGTCCGACGCCTTCGGCGCGGACGCGGACGTCTTCTACGCGGGCAAGGCGTTCCTCTCCCGCGCCGTCGTGCGCTGGCTGCACGAGGAGGGGCTCAACCTCGACGTGTGCTCCGGGGGCGAGCTGGCCACCGCGCTGTCCGCCGGGATGCCCGCCGAGCGCATCGCCTTCCACGGGAACAACAAGTCGGCGGCCGAGATCGAGCGCGCCGTCGCCGCCGGGGTCGGCCGGATCGTCCTCGACTCCTTCCAGGAGATCGTCCAGGTCGCGCACATCGCCCGGCGCCTCGGCAGGCGCCAGCCCGTACAGATCCGGGTCACGGTCGGGGTGGAGGCGCACACACACGAGTTCATCGCCACCGCGCACGAGGACCAGAAGTTCGGCATCGCGCTCGCCGGCGGCCGGGCGGCCGAGGCGGTCCGCAGGACGCTGGCGCTCGACTCCCTCGAACTGACCGGGATCCACTCGCACATCGGCTCGCAGATCTTCGACATGGCGGGCTTCGAGGTCTCCGCCCGCCGCGTCGTCCAGCTCCTCGCCGAGGTGCGCGACGAGCACGGGGTGGAGCTGCCCGAGATCGACCTCGGCGGCGGCCTCGGCATCGCGTACACACCGGAGGACGACCCGCGCGAGCCGCACGACATCGCCAAGGCGCTCAGCGACATCGTCACCCGTGAGTGTGAGTCCGCCGGGCTCGCCACCCCGCGCATCTCGGTCGAGCCGGGACGCGCGATCGTGGGCCCGACGGCCTTCACGCTGTACGAGGTCGGCACCATCAAGCCGCTCGAAGGGCTGCGGACGTATGTCAGTGTGGACGGCGGCATGTCCGACAATATCCGTACGGCCCTGTACGACGCCGAGTACAGCGTGGCGCTCGTCTCGCGCCGCTCCGACGCCGAGCCGATGCTGACCCGGGTGGTCGGCAAGCACTGCGAGAGTGGTGACATTGTCGTACGGGACGCGTTCCTGCCCGCCGACCTGGCCCCCGGTGACCTGCTCGCCGTGCCCGCCACCGGCGCCTACTGCCGCTCGATGGCGAGCAACTACAATCACGCGCTCCGCCCGCCCGTGGTCGCCGTCAGGGACGGCGAGGCGCGGGTGATCGTCCGGCGCGAGACGGAGGAAGATCTTCTGCGTCTCGATGTCGGTCACTGAAATACATGTCTCGCAATCTGGACGAAGGACAGAAATTCCCGTCCGGTGAGTGAGACTGGTTCGCACTGAGGCTGTATCTCTGCTGGCTGTATCCCCGCACTGTCTGCTGTACCTGTCGAGCTCGAAACGGCTGTGTTGATGAAAGGCGTAGGTCGGATGATGCGTACGCGTCCGCTGAAGGTGGCGCTGCTGGGCTGTGGTGTGGTCGGCTCAGAGGTGGCGCGCATCATGACGACGCACGCCGATGACCTCGCCGCGCGGATCGGGGCCCCGGTGGAGCTGGCCGGGGTCGCCGTCCGGCGCCCCGCCAAGGTGCGCGAGGGCATCGACCCCGCGCTGGTCACCACCGACGCCACCGCCCTGGTCAAACGCGGCGACCTCGATGTGGTCATCGAGGTCATCGGTGGCATCGAGCCCGCCCGTACGCTCATCACCACCGCGTTCGAACACGGTGCCTCCGTCGTCTCCGCCAACAAGGCGCTGCTCGCCGAGGACGGCGCGACGCTGTACGAGGCCGCCGCGCGCCACGGCCGGGACCTGTACTTCGAGGCGGCCGTCGCGGGCGCCATCCCGCTGGTCAGGCCGCTGCGCGAGTCCCTCGCCGGGGACAGCGTCAACCGGGTCCTCGGCATCGTCAACGGCACGACCAACTTCATCCTCGACCGGATGGACACCCAGGGCGCCGGCTACTCCGAGGCGCTCGACGAGGCCACCGCCCTCGGCTACGCGGAAGCCGACCCGACCGCCGACGTCGAGGGCTTCGACGCCGCCGCCAAGGCCGCCATCCTCGCCGGGATCGCCTTCCACACCCGGGTGCGGCTCGACGACGTACACCGCGAGGGCATCACCGAGGTCACCTCCGCCGATCTCGCCTCCGCCAAGCAGATGGGGTGCACGGTCAAGCTCCTCGCCATCTGCGAGCGCGCCGCCGACGGCCGGTCCGTCACCGCGCGCGTGCACCCGGCGATGATCCCGCTCGGCCACCCGCTGGCCTCCGTGCGCGAGGCGTACAACGCGGTCTTCGTCGAGGCGGCGGCGGCCGGCCGGCTGATGTTCTACGGGCCCGGCGCGGGTGGCTCCCCGACGGCGTCCGCCGTCCTCGGCGACCTGGTCGCGGTCTGTCGCAACCGGCTGAGCGGGACCACCGGACCCGGTGAGTCCGCCTACACCCAGCTGCCCGTCAGCCCCATGGGCGACGTGGTGACGCGCTATCACATCAGCCTCGACGTGGCCGACAAGCCGGGCGTGCTCGCCCAGGTCGCGACGGTCTTCGCCGAGCACGGCGTATCGATCGACACCGTCCGCCAGAAGGGCCGGCAGGACGGAGGCGGCGAGGCATCCCTCGTCGTCGTCACCCACCGCGCGCGGGACGCGGCCCTCTCGGGGACCGTCGAAGCGCTGCGCAAGCTCGACACCGTGCGCGGTGTCGCCAGCATCATGCGTGTTGAAGGGGAGTAAGGGACCCATGACCAGCAATGGCACCCGTGAGGGCACCCATCAGTGGCGCGGCATCATCGAGGAGTACCGGGACCGCCTCCCGGTGACGGACACGACGCCGGTCGTCACGCTCCGCGAGGGCGGTACGCCGCTCGTTCCCGCGCAGGTGCTCTCCGAGCGGACCGGCTGTGAGGTGCATCTCAAGGTCGAGGGCGCCAACCCGACCGGGTCCTTCAAGGACCGTGGCATGACCATGGCCATCACCCGCGCCAAGGAGGAGGGCGCCAAGGCGGTCATCTGCGCCTCCACCGGCAACACCTCCGCCTCCGCCGCCGCGTACGCGGTACGGGCCGGGATGGTCTGCGCCGTCCTCGTACCCCAGGGCAAGATCGCGCTGGGCAAGATGGGCCAGGCGCTCATCCACGGCGCGCGGATCCTCCAGGTCGAGGGGAACTTCGACGACTGTCTGACGCTGGCTCGCTCGCTCTCCGACAACTACCCGGTGGCGCTGGTCAATTCGGTCAACCCGGTACGCATCGAGGGCCAGAAGACCGCCGCGTTCGAGATCGTGGACGCGCTCGGCGACGCCCCCGACATCCATGTCCTGCCCGTCGGCAACGCCGGCAACATCACGGCGTACTGGAAGGGTTACACCGAGTACGCCGCCAACGGTCCCGCCGCCCGCACCCCGCGCATGTGGGGGTTCCAGGCGTCCGGCTCCGCGCCGATCGTACGTGGCGAGATCGTCAAGGACCCGCACACCGTCGCCACCGCGATCCGTATCGGCAACCCGGCGTCCTGGCAGTACGCGCTGGCCGCCCGTGACGAGTCCGGCGGCTTCATCGACGAGGTGACGGACCGTCAGATCCTGGCCGCGTACCGGCTTCTCGCCTCCCAGGAGGGCGTGTTCGTCGAGCCCGCCTCGGCCGCCTCCGTGGCCGGCCTGCTCAAGGCCGCCGACGAGGGCAGGGTCGACCCCGGCCAGCGCATCGTCTGCACCGTCACCGGCAACGGCCTCAAGGATCCCGACTGGGCGGTCGCCGGAGCGCCCCAGCCGGTCACCGTACCGATCGACGCGGTCGTCGCGGCGGAGCGCCTCGGCCTGAAGTAGGACCGGACGGCGCGCGGGCCGGGGCCCGCGAAAGCGCCGTATCCATGGCAAGACCGACATAGGCGCACAGGAGGCCCGGCGACACGCATCGTGCGCCTCCTGTGCGCCCTATGTCGCGGCGGAACCATCCTTCGATAGGCTGTAGCCAACCCACCCCGCCGCATATGCCGCGTGGTGTTGATGCCCCCGTGGCCCGCACGGCTCCCGGGTGTTGTGAAACCTCTCCACCTCCTCGAACATCCGATTCCCCAGTTCGTGTAGCCGATCAGTCGATTCGTTGCATTCGTTGTCATTCGTTGTCATTCGTGATTCGTGCAGTCAGCAGTTCACGCAGCCACAAGGAGAGTTGTCGAAGCGATGGCCGGTCCCGCCTTCCGCGCCGCCGCCGTACGGGTGCGCACCCCCGCCACCAGCGCCAATCTCGGTCCGGGCTTCGACGCCCTGGGCCTGTCGCTGGGGCTCTACGACGATGTGGTCGTCCGCGTCGCCGACTCCGGTCTGCATGTCGATATCGCGGGTGAGGGCGCCGAGACGCTCCCCCGCGACGAGAGCCATCTGCTCGTACGTTCGCTGCGTACCGCCTTCGACCTGCTCGGCGGACAGCCGCGCGGTCTGGAGGTCGTCTGTGCCAACCGCATTCCGCACGGCCGGGGCCTCGGCTCCTCGTCGGCCGCGATCTGCGCCGGGATCGTCGCCGCCCGCGCGGTGACGATAGGCGGCGACGCGCGACTCGACGACGCCGCGCTGCTGGAACTCGCGACCGAGATCGAGGGACATCCCGACAATGTCGCGGCCTGTCTGCTCGGCGGGTTCACCCTCGCCTGGATGGACGGGGGAGCGGCGCGCGCCATCAGGATGGATCCCGTGGATTCCATCGTTCCGGTGGTTTTCGTTCCCGGCAAGCCGGTTCTGACGGAGACCGCGCGCGGTCTGCTGCCGCGCACCGTCCCCCATGTGGACGCGGCGGTCAACGCCGGCCGGGCCGCACTGCTCGTCGAGGCCATGACCAGACGTCCCGAACTGCTCCTGCCGGCCACCGAGGACCGTCTCCACCAGGACTACCGGGCCCCGGCGATGCCGCAGAGCCTCGCGCTGGTCAACCGGCTGCGCGCGGACGGCGTCCCCGCGGTCATCTCCGGAGCGGGCCCCACGGTGCTCGCACTGGTCGAGGACGGTACGGCCGACAAGGTCGCACGGCTGGCGGGCGAGGGATGGGCGGCCAACCGGCTCTCCCTCGACGCCAGGGGTGCGAGCGTTCTGCCGCTCGGCTCGTCGTGACAAGTGATTGCCGGTGAACGAGAGGGGGAATGTTGTTGGAGCCGGTAGTGTTAACCTCAAGTCTGCAGCCGACGTCTTTCAGGCGCGGTGCTTCGTGTCCCCTTTCGGGACCACCCTTCTTCCGGGAGCCTCCCCAACTGCCTGAGCAGCCTGCCTGAGCAGTTTTGAGCACGCACCGGAACCGGCACGACACCCCCCGTTCTTCCCCACGGTGGGCCGAGCAGGGGGACCTCGGGCCGGACCCATGGCACGTACGCACGTTTGCAGATTTCTTTTCTCCGCCGTACCCGGCGGGACCACCGCCCCGGCACGGTCCACAAGATGGGACCGCAGCCGGACAGCACAACCGGTCGCCGAGCCAGAAGGCCGACGTCCGCTCCAGGGAAGGACCCTTCGTGAGCGACACCACCGATCTGATGGGCGTGACTGCCGACAGCACTGTCGACACCACCGCGCCCGCCGAAGGTGCTGCCACTGGCACCACCGCACGGCGCCGCCGCTCCGGCACCGGCCTTGAGGGCATGGTCCTGGCCGAGTTGCAGCAGGTCGCGTCGGGCCTCGGCATCAGGGGCACCGCGCGGATGCGCAAGAGCCAGCTGATCGATGTCATCAAGGAAGCGCAGGCCGGATCCGCGCCCGCGTCCAAGAACGCCGACAGCTCCGACGCCGAGACCAAGCCGAAGCGCCGCGCGACCTCCAAGGCCCGTACGGGCGAGGCCGCGACGGGTGCCGAGGAGACAGCCGGCAGGGCCGAGAAGGCTGCCGCCCAGCAGCAGATCGAAATCCCCGGCCAGCCCGCCAGCGACGAGCAGCCCACGGGCGAGCGCCGCCGTCGCAGGGCCACCGCGCAGGCCGGCAGCCCCGACACCAGGACCGAGGCCCAGACCGACGTCAAGGTCGAGGCACAGCCGGACACCAGGGCCGAGGCCGCCGTCTCCGCCTCCGCGCAGCAGGACACCGACGGCCGCCGCGGCGACCGCCAGGACCGTGGCCAGCGCGGTGAGCGCGACCGCGGTGACCGGGGCGACCGCCGCGACCGTCAGCGCGACCGCCGTGGCAAGAGCGACGAACAGCAGGGCGGCCAGCAGCAGGGCGGCCAGCGCCAGCAGCGCGAGAACCGCGGCGAGAACCGCGGCGAGAACCGCGGCGAGAACCGCGGGGAGGGCCGTGGCGAGAACCGCGGCGGCGGCCAGGGCGCCCAGACCAGCGGCCCGCAGAACAACGGCCCGCAGGACGACTTCGACGGCGAGGACGGCGGACGCCGTGGCCGTCGCGGCCGCTACCGCGACCGCCGTGGCCGCCGTGGCCGCGACGAGTTCGGTCCCGGTGAGCCGCAGGTCGCCGACGACGATGTGCTGATCCCCGTCGCGGGCATCCTCGACATCCTCGACAACTACGCGTTCATCAGGACCTCCGGTTACCTGCCGGGCCCCAACGACGTGTACGTCTCGCTCGCCCAGGTCCGCAAGAACGGCCTGCGCAAGGGCGACCACGTCACCGGCGCCGTCCGGCAGCCCAAGGACGGCGAGCGCCGCGAGAAGTTCAACGCGCTCGTCCGCCTGGACTCCGCCAACGGCATGGCGGCCGACTCCGGCCGGGGCCGTCCCGAGTTCCAGAAGCTGACCCCGCTCTACCCGCAGGACCGGCTCCGGCTGGAGACCGACCCGGGCGTACTGACCACGCGGATCATCGACCTGGTCGCCCCGATCGGCAAGGGGCAGCGCGGTCTGATCGTGGCCCCGCCGAAGACCGGCAAGACCATGATCCTCCAGGCCATCGCCAACGCGATCACGGTCAACAGCCCCGAGTGCCATCTGATGGTCGTCCTCGTCGACGAGCGGCCCGAAGAGGTCACCGACATGCAGCGGTCGGTCAAGGGCGAGGTCATCTCCTCGACCTTCGACCGTCCCGCCGAGGACCACACCACCGTCGCCGAGCTGGCCATCGAGCGCGCCAAGCGCCTCGTCGAGCTGGGTCACGACGTGGTCGTCCTGCTGGACTCCATCACCCGCCTGGGCCGCGCGTACAACCTCGCGGCGCCCGCCTCCGGCCGCATCCTGTCCGGTGGTGTCGACTCGACCGCGCTCTACCCGCCGAAGCGCTTCTTCGGTGCCGCGCGCAACATCGAGGACGGTGGCTCGCTGACCATCCTGGCCACCGCGCTCGTCGAGACCGGCTCGCGCATGGACGAGGTGATCTTCGAGGAGTTCAAGGGCACCGGCAACATGGAGCTGAAGCTCGACCGGAAGCTCTCCGACAAGCGCATCTTCCCGGCGGTGGACGTCGACGCGTCCTCCACCCGCAAGGAAGAGATCCTGCTCGGCAGCGACGAGCTGGCGGTCGTCTGGAAGCTGCGCCGGGTGCTGCACGCGCTCGACCAGCAGCAGGCGATCGAGCTGCTGCTCGACAAGATGAAGAAGACGAAGTCGAACGCGGAGTTCCTGCTCCAGATCCAGAAGACGACCCCGGGCGGCGGCAACGACTGACCCGGGGCTCCTTCGGGACCCGACCATCCGGTGAATCCGTCTCGTCGCTCCGGCGGCGAGGCGGATTCACCGTTTTCCGGGCCGGTACGCGGTCGTGGCCGCCCGGCGGGCCCGTACCGGCCGGGTGGTCCGGAAACGGGACGTACGGTCCAGTACATGGACCAACCCGGCGGTATCGGAGACCTTCGCCACACCCCCTGTCCCGGCCCCTGAGCGGCCCGCGGGCGGATCCGTACGTCGAAACCGCAGGTGAGGGCCGATGTGCGGGCCGCGGGTCGGGCCGCGGCCGGCTGTGCGTCCGCCCGGCTTCCCGCGCGCTTCCACCACGTGCTGTGGAACCCTTGGGGGTGCTTCACTGTCTGTACAAGTGGCGACATAGTGCGCCTCATCACCACGGCAGGAGGTAAGCCGGGGCCAGTACTACGGACAGAGGAAGACCATGACCGACCCGATCAACAGCCGAATACGCGGCCGGGGCAAACGCCGCAAACCGGTGAGCGGACGCAGACGCGCGACCACCTTCGTGGCCTGGTCGGCCGGGGCGCTGGTGCTGGTCGGTGGGTCCGGGCTCGGTTACGTGTACTTCAAGCTCGACGGCAACCTCCGGGGCGTCGACATCAACGCCCAGCTCGGCCGGGACCGCCCGGCCAACGCCGACAACGGCTCCCAGGACATCCTCGTCCTCGGCTCGGACTCCCGCGCCGGAGCCAACGCCAAGTACGGCAAGGACGGCGGCGGCGCCCGCTCGGACACCGCGATGATCGTCCACGTGTACAAGGGCCACAAGAAGGCCGCCGTTGTCTCCGTACCGCGCGACACCCTCGTCGACCGCCCCGACTGCACCGACAGCGCGGGCCGGACCGTGGCGGGCCAGCGGCTGGCCATGTTCAACACGGCGTACGAGGTCGGCGGACCCGCCTGCGCGGTCAAAACGGTCGAGCAGATGTCCGGTATCCGCATGGACCACTACATCGAGGTCGACTTCACCGGCTTCAAGCGGCTCGTCGACGAGCTGGGCGGGGTGAAGATCACCACCACCCAGGCCATCGACGACACCAAGAGCCACCTCAAGCTCGCCCCCGGTACCCACACGCTCGACGGCGAACAGTCCCTCGGCCTCGTACGGACCCGGCATGGCGTCGGCGACGGCAGTGATCTCGGCCGGATACAGCTCCAGCAGTCCTTCGTCAAGGCGCTGATCGAGCAGGTCAAGTCCATCGGCCTGTTCAGCAGCCCGAAGAAGCTGTACGACCTCGCGGACACCGCCACCAAGGCGATCACCCCCGACTCCCAGCTCGACTCGGTCAACGAACTGATCGGCTTCGCCGACGGCCTCAAGAGCCTCGGCGCCAAGGACGTCCACATGGTCACGCTGCCGGTACGGTACGACCCGGCCGACCCGAACCGCGTCCTGCCCCTCACCGAGGCCGCCCGGCAGGTCTGGACGGCGCTCGCCCGGGACAAGCCGATCCCGGCCTCCGCGACCAAGGACTCCGCGGGCGACAAGGGCCCCGCCCGCACCGTGGTCGAGACCGCCGCCACCGGCTGAGAGCCCGGGAATAGTTTCGGCCGCCCCCCGGTTTTGGGAGATACGGCCGGTCCTGGCAGACTGGTGCGTCGGTCCCGGTTCACGTACGAGCAAATCCGCGCGTACGACCCGGCACCCTCCCGAAACTAGGAGAATCCCTTGAAGCGCGACATTCACCCCGCGTACGTCGAGACCCAGGTCAGCTGCACCTGCGGTGCGTCGTTCGTCACCCGCAGCACCATCGAGTCGGGCAGCATCCGCGCCGACCTGTGCTCCGAGTGCCACCCGTTCTACACGGGCAAGCAGAAGATCCTCGACACCGGTGGCCGTGTGGCCCGCTTCGAGGCCCGCTTCGGCAAGGCCGCTGCCGCCGCCAAGAAGTAGCGAGTCATCCGCGCCGGTTCCCGGTGCCCCCTTTCCCCAGGGGGCACCGGGACCGGCGCTTTGGCGTGGTCGTGTTTCCCGGCTCGCTGCGGGCCCGCGACGCCCAGCACGCACTCCCCCGGCTACCGCTGGGAGGTGCCCCCACGCTGCGTCGTCGGAGTCGCCCTGGTGCATCCGGTACGGGGACGATCTCCCCCGGACTCCGTCCGGGGGTACCCCCACCGCCTCGCGATTGCACGCACCGGGCGCCGCGGCCATCCCGCAGCGATCCGGGAAACACCCCCCCGAAGCACCTTCGTACGAAACCAGGAGCCCCCGAATGTTCGAGGCGGTCGAGGAACTGATCGGCGAGCACGCCGATCTGGAGAAGCAGCTCGCCGACCCCGCGGTCCACGCGGACCAGGGAAACGCGCGCAAGCTCAACAAGCGCTACGCCGAGCTGACCCCGATCGTCTCCACGTACCGCTCCTGGAAGCAGACCGGTGAGGACATCGCGGACGCTCGCGAGCTGGCGGCCGACGACCCGGACTTCCTCGCCGAGGCCAAGACGCTGGAGAAGCAGCGCGAGGAGATCACCGAGAAGCTCCGGCTGCTCCTGGTCCCGCGCGACCCCAGCGACGACAAGGACGTGATCCTTGAGGTCAAGGCCGGCGCGGGCGGCGACGAGTCGGCGCTCTTCGCCGGTGACCTGCTGCGGATGTACCTGCGGTACGCCGAGCGCGTCGGCTGGAAGACCGAGATCATCGACGCCACCGAGTCCGAGCTGGGCGGCTACAAGGACGTCCAGGTCGCCGTCAAGACCAAGGGCGGCAACGGTGCCACCGAGCCGGGACAGGGCGTCTGGGCCCGGCTGAAGTACGAGGGCGGCGTCCACCGCGTACAGCGCGTGCCCTCCACCGAGTCGCAGGGCCGGATCCACACCTCCGCCGCCGGGGTGCTCGTCACCCCCGAGGCGGAGGAGGTCGATGTCGAGATCCACGCCAACGATCTCCGCATCGACGTCTACCGCTCCTCGGGGCCCGGCGGCCAGTCCGTCAACACCACCGACTCGGCCGTCCGCATCACCCATCTGCCGACCGGTGTCGTCGCCTCCTGCCAGAATGAGAAGAGCCAGCTCCAGAACAAGGAGCAGGCCATGCGGATCCTCCGCTCGCGGCTGCTCGCCGCGGCCCAGGAGGAGGCGGAGCGGAACGCGGCGGACGTCCGCCGCAGCCAGGTCCGTACCGTGGACAGGTCCGAGAAGATCCGTACGTACAACTTCCCGGAAAACCGCATCTCGGACCACCGCGTCGGTTTCAAGGCGTACAACTTGGACCAGGTGCTCGACGGAGAGCTGGACGCTGTCATCCAGGCCTGTGTCGACGCCGACTCCGCGGCGAAGCTCGCCGCCGCCCAGTAACCACTCTCGCACTCCGGAGGAACCAGCGTGCAGCCACAATCCGGTGGCCCCAGCGACTCCCGGCGACGCGGCCTGTTGCTCTCCGAGGTGGCCCAGGCCACCCAGCGGCTGGCCGACGCGGGCGTGCCCTCACCGCGCTTCGACGCCGAGGAACTCGCCGCGTACGTGCACGGCGTCAAGCGGGGCGAGCTGCACAACGTCAAGGACGCCGACTTCGACGCCCGCTACTGGGAGGCCATCGCCCGCCGCGAGGCCCGCGAACCGCTCCAGCACATCACCGGACGCGCCTTCTTCCGCTACCTGGAGCTCCAGGTCGGGCCCGGCGTCTTCGTCCCCCGCCCGGAGACCGAATCGGTCGTCGGCTGGGCGATAGACGCCGTCCGCGCGATGGACGTCGTCGAGCCGATCGTCGTCGACCTGTGCTCCGGTTCCGGGGCCATCGCCCTGGCCATCGCGCAGGAAGTGCCGCGCTCCCGGGTGCACGCCGTCGAACTCTCCGAGGACGCCCTCGTCTGGACCCGCAAGAACGCCGAGGGCTCCCGGGTCACCGTCCACCAGGGCGACGCGCTCACCGCCCTGCCCTCCCTCAACGGCCAGGTCGACCTGGTCATCTCCAACCCGCCGTACATCCCGCTCACCGAGTGGGAGTACGTCGCCCCCGAGGCCCGCGACCACGACCCCGAGATGGCCCTCTTCTCCGGTGAGGACGGCCTCGACACCATCCGCGGCATCGAACGCACCGCGCACCGGCTGCTGCGGCCGGGCGGTCTCGTCGTCATCGAACACGCGGACACCCAGGGCGGACAGGTGCCGTGGATCTTCAACGAGGAATCCGGCTGGGCGGACGCGGCCGACCACCCCGACCTGAACAAGCGCCCCCGCTTCGCGACGGCCCGTAAGGCCATGCCGTGACGAACCCGCCCCCGACCGGCGTACCCACAACAGAGGAGACCCGCTGATGGCCCGGCGATACGACTGCAACGACGCGACCGACCGTGCCACGGGTCTGCGCGAGGCCGCGTCGGCCGTACGCCGCGGCGAGCTGGTCGTGCTGCCCACCGACACCGTGTACGGGATCGGCGCGGACGCCTTCAGCTCCGACGCCGTCGCCGATCTGCTGGCCGCCAAGGGCCGTGGCCGTACCATGCCCACCCCTGTCCTGATCGGCTCCCCGAACACCCTCCACGGCCTGGTCACGGACTTCTCCGAGCAGGCGTGGGAACTCGTCGACGCGTTCTGGCCGGGCGCCCTCACGCTGGTCGCGCGCCACCAGCCGTCCCTCCAGTGGGACCTCGGCGACACCCGGGGCACCGTCGCGATCCGGATGCCGCTGCACCCCGTCGCCATCGAACTGCTCACCGAGGTCGGCCCCATGGCCGTCTCCAGCGCCAACCTCACGGGACACCCCGCCCCCGAGGACTGCGACGCCGCGCAGGAGATGCTCGGCGACTCCGTCTCCGTCTACCTCGACGGCGGACCCACGCCCGCGAACATCCCCTCCTCGATCGTCGACGTCACCGGCAAGGTCCCGGTCCTGCTGCGGGCCGGCGCCCTCGACGCGGAGGAGCTCCGCAAGGTGGTACCCGACCTAGAGGTGGCCAATTGACCGCCCCTGAGGGGCGTGGCATAGCGGAGACCGTACAGACCGGCACACCCTTCCGCATCCTCCACGTCAGCACCGGCAACGTCTGCCGCTCGCCGATCACCGAGCGGCTCAACCGGCACGCCCTGAGCGTCCGGCTGGGCGAACGGCTGCCCGGCGGCCTCATCGTGGAGAGCGCGGGCACCTGGGGGCACGAGGGCGCCCCCATGGAGGCCAACGCCGAAGCCGTCCTCGCCGACTTCGGCGCGGACGCCTCCGGCTTCGTCGGCCGCGAGCTGCTCGACGAGCACGTCATCCGCGCCGACCTGGTCCTGACCGCGACCCGCGACCACCGCGCCCAGGTGATCTCCATGGGCCACTCCGCGGGGCTGCGGACCTTCACGCTCAAGGAGTTCACCCGGCTGGTACGCGCCATAGACCCGGCGACGCTCCCCGACCCCCTCGACGAGGGCGTCGTCGAACGCGCCCGAGCCCTCGTCCGCGCCGCCGCCGCCCTGCGCGGCTGGCTGCTGGCCCCGACGGCGGAGGCGGACGAGGTGTACGACCCGTACGGCGCGCCCATCACGTTCTTCCGCTCGATCGGCGAGGAGATCAACCAGGCCCTGGACCCGGTGGTGACGGCGCTGACCGGCATAAAGGGCTGAGCCCGGTCCTCGCGCGCCCGGCCGCCCTCCGGCCGCCTGTCCCGCCCGGCGAGTGAGCCGAAGGGACGCGCCGCTGTCGTGGAGGAGAGCGCGCGGAGGTTCGTGAGGAACGAACGAACCGAGCACGGCCGACCGTCGACAGCGACAAGAGCGCCTCGGAGGCGAACCGAGCCTAAAATGTGACTGCCATCACCTTTGAGGTTCGGAGTCCGTCATGCCGGTCGTCATCGAACCGTCCGTCCTTCCCGCCGCCGGTCAGGACGCCCTGCGGCGTCAGGATCCCGAGATGGCCGAGGTGCTCCTCGGGGAGCTGCGGCGGCAGTCGGACGGTCTTCAGCTGATCGCCGCGGAGAACTTCACCTCGCCCGCCGTACTGGCGGCCCTCGGCTCGCCGCTCGCGAACAAGTACGCCGAGGGCTACCCCGGCGCCCGGTACCACGGCGGCTGCGAGCTGGTGGACGCCGCCGAGCGGATCGCGACCGGGCGGGCGCGGGCGCTGTTCGGGGCCGAGCACGCCAATGTGCAGCCGCATTCGGGGTCCTCCGCCGTCCTCGCGGCCTACGCGGCGCTGCTGCGGCCCGGGGACACCGTGCTGGCGATGGGGCTCCCGTACGGCGGGCATCTCACGCATGGCGCTCCGGTCAACTTCTCCGGGCGGTGGTTCGACTTCGTCGGGTACGGGGTGGACGAGGAGACGGGCCGCATCGACCACGGGCCGGTGCGGGAGCTGGCGCGTACGCACCGGCCGAAGGCGATCGTCTGCGGTTCGATCTCGTATCCGCGCCATATCGACTACGCGGCGTTCCGGGAGATCGCCGACGAGGTGGGCGCGTATCTGATCGTGGACGCGGCGCATCCGATCGGGCTGGTCGCCGGGGGTGCGGCGCCCAGCCCGGTGCCGTACGCGGATGTGGTGTGCGCGACGACGCACAAGGTGCTGCGGGGGCCGCGCGGCGGGATGATCCTGTGCGGCGAGCGGTACGCGGAGCGGGTGGACCGGGCGGTGTTCCCGTTCACGCAGGGCGGCGCGCAGATGCATACGGTCGCGGCCAAGGCGGTCGCGTTCGGGGAGGCGGCGGGGCCGGGGTTCACGGCGTACGCGCATCAGGTGGTCGCCAACGCGCGGGTGCTCGCAGAGGCGCTGGCCGCCGAGGGGGTGCGGATCACCACGGACGGTACGGACACGCACCTGATCACGGCCGATCCGGCGCCGCTCGGGGTGGACGGCCGGGAGGCCCGGGGCCGGCTCGCGGCGGCGGGCATGGTGCTGGACACCTGCGCGCTGCCGTACACGGAGGGGCGGGGGATCCGGCTGGGGACCGCCGCCGTGACCACCCAGGGCATGCGGGAGCCGCAGATGGCGTGGATCGGGGCCAGGATGGCCTCGGTGCTGCGGGAGGGCGCGCAGACGGCGCGTGGGGTCCGCGCGGAGGTGCGGGAGCTGGCGGAGCGCTTTCCGCCGTACCCGAGGTAGTCCGGTCGCCGCCGGACGACCGGCGCGGCCACCGGTCCGACCCACCCCGGTGATCATGAAGGCGGGGGGCTCTGCCATCATCCTGGAACACCTGTGCCGGTGACGGGTCGCCATGCGACCGCCCGGCCGACTGTCAGCACACGCCCGTACGCGGGCCCTCTAAGGTGTAGATCTGAGATGGCCAGCGATTCCTGTGGGGCAGCCCGTGCGTGATTACCTGCTGACGCTCTGTGTGACGGCCGCGGTGACCTATCTGCTGACCGGCCCGGTGCGGAAGTTCGCCATCGCGACCGGGGCGATGCCGGAGATCCGCGCGCGGGACGTCCACCGCGAACCGACACCGAGGCTCGGCGGTATCGCCATGTTCTTCGGTCTGTGCGCGGGACTGCTCGTCGCCGACAACCTGCAGAACCTCAACGGGGTCTTCGAGCTGTCGAACGAGCCGCGCGCCCTGCTCTCCGGGGCCGCGCTGATCTGGCTGGTCGGCGTGCTGGACGACAAGTTCGAACTCGACGCGCTGATCAAGCTGGGCGCCCAGATGATCGCCGCCGGTGTGATGGTGATGCAGGGTCTGACCATCCTGTGGATCCCGGTACCCGGCTTCGGCACGGTCTCGCTGACCGCCTGGCAGGGCACGCTGCTCACCGTGGCGCTGGTCGTGATCACGATCAACGCGGTCAACTTCGTGGACGGCCTCGACGGCCTCGCGGCCGGCATGGTCTGCATCGCCGCCGCGGCCTTCTTCCTGTACGCGTACCGGATCTGGTACGGGTACGGCATCGAGGCCGCCGCCCCCGCGACGCTGTTCGCCGCGATCCTGATGGGCATGTGCGTGGGCTTCCTGCCGCACAACATGCATCCGGCGCGGATCTTCATGGGCGACTCGGGGTCGATGCTGATCGGGCTGGTGCTCGCCGCGGGCGCGATCTCGGTGACGGGGCAGGTGGACCCGGACGCGCTGAAGATCTTCGAGGGCTCCACCCGGCAGGCCACCCACGCGGCGCTGCCGGTCTTCATTCCGCTGCTGCTGCCGCTGACGATCATCGCGATCCCGTTCGCGGACCTGGTGCTGGCGGTCGTCCGCCGTACCTGGAACGGCAAGTCGCCGTTTGCCGCCGACCGCGGCCATCTGCACCACCGGCTGCTGGAGATCGGCCATTCCCACAGCCGGTCTGTCCTGATCATGTACTTCTGGTCGGCGCTGATCGCGTTCGGTGTTGTCGCCTACTCCGTGCACTCGGCGTCGATGTGGATCCTGCTGGTCATCGTCGGGCTGTCCGCGGTGGGCCTGGTGCTCCTGCTGCTGCCGCGCTTCACGCCCCGGGCGCCGCTCTGGGCGCAGTCCTTCGTGCCGCCCCGCTACCGCCGCCGCGAGCGGACGCCCTCTCCGGATCCGGTGGAGCCGCTGGAGGACGCCCTGGCCGCCGTCGCGGAGGAGGGTGCCGCAGGGGCGGAGGAGCATACTCGTGTTCCCGCCGGCGTCAACGGGGCGACCGCCCTCGGCGCTCGTTCGCGTCTTCCCGAGCGGGGGAGGGCCGGTTCCCGGCGGTGAGTGGTCGGCCATTCATCCCGTTGATGGTCCATACCAGACAAGGCGCACTTCTCTGCCGCACACACGCGCGAGGTAACTCTCCTGTGTGACGGTGAGCACACCGTGATAGTAAAGATCTCATCAAATAGTTTGTGATACTATTCACGAGATCCGGTGCCAGAACCGAAGGATCCTGGAACGACGGTCCATCGGCCCGAGAACACGCTCTCTGACCGGGGCTTACCCTCGTCCATGACGACCCCCGTGCCCTTACCCCATGCGGAGCTGCCGCCATGCCCTCCAGTGACTTCCGGACCCTTCTTCACGCCGCCGTGCCCACCGCCGCCGTCGGCGGTGTCGCCGTCGTGATCAGCGGTGTCCTCGCGGGCGGCAAGGGGGCGCTGGGAGCTGTCATCGGCACCGCTGTGGTCCTTGTGTTCATGGGGGCCGGGCTTGTGGTGCTCGAACGCGTGGCCAAGTCGTTTCCCCATCTTTTCCAGGGCATGGGCCTGTTGCTCTACATGACCCAGATCCTGGCGCTCTTCGTATTCCTGGCAGTCATCAAGGACACCACGCTGTTCAACCCCAAGGCCTTCGCGTCCGCGCTGGTCGCGGCGACCCTCGTCTGGATCGCCGCTCAGGCCCGTGCGCATATGACGGCCAAGACCCTTTATGTCGAACCCGAGTCCCCGGCGGTCGACAAGGCCGAAAAGAGCGGTTCTTCGGCGTGAGGGGTAGGGCCGGAATAAGTGCCTGTTCGGGACCCTGCTATCGTCCGGTGCCAACTGCGGCATTGCTGACGCGGGCATCCGAGCTGACGCCTGTTCTCACGCGAGGCTCCTGGCCCGACCGCCGTCCCCACATCCGTTTCACCAGTCCAGTGCCGAATCGCGGCTGCGCGCCGCGCCGACACAACGAGGTTGCCGTACCTATGCGCCATGCTGAAGGAGCCCCCGGTGAGTGCTGACCCGACGCAGGTGCTCGCCTTCGAGACCGACTGCCATCTGTTCAAGGGCTGCGGTTTCGAGGGACCGAGCGTGTGGTCGTTCATCTTTGAACCGATCGCCAAAGTCGGCCCGGTGGAAATCAACAAGCCGATGCTGCTGGCGGTCCTCGGCTCGATCCTGATCATGGGCTTTTTCTGGCTGGCCTTCGCCAGGCCGAAGGTCGTGCCCGGCAAGATGCAGATGATCGCCGAGGCGCTGTACGACTTCGTCCGGCGCGGCATCGGCCGTGAGGTCATCGGCAAGAAGGCCGAGCCCTTCGTGCCGCTGCTCGTCTCGCTGTTCTTCTTCGTCTGGATGCTGAATCTCTGGGCCCTGATCCCGCTCGCCCAGTTCCCGGTCAGCTCGGTGATCGCCTTCCCGGCGGGCCTGGCGCTCGTGGTCTGGCTCACCTACATGACGGTGACCTTCAAGACCAACGGCTTCGTCGGGGGTATCAGGAATCTCTGCGTGCCGAGCGGGCTGCCCAAGCCGATCTACTTGATCCTCACCCCGATCGAGTTCATGTCGAACATCTTCCTGCGGCCGTTCACGCTGGCCGTCCGACTGTTCGCGAACATGTTCGCCGGTCACGCGCTGATCCTGATCTTCACGATCGCCACCTGGTACATGCTCGGCACCGTGCTGGGCACCTTCTACGCCTCGGCGTCCTTCGCGCTGACTCTCGTGATCACTGTCTTCGAGATGTTCATCCAGGCGCTCCAGGCGTACGTGTTCACCGTGCTGACCGCCACCTACCTCTCCCAGGCGCTCGAAGAGGCTCACTGAGCCAGGCCGAACGCCATCTCGCTGAACCCCACACGTCCGGTGGACCAAAAACACCCACCGGCCCACCAAGAGAAGGAACCAGCAATGTCTGCTCTCGAGACCCTCGCGGCCGTTGAAGGCAACATCGGCACCATCGGCTACGGCCTTGGCGCGATCGGCCCCGGCATCGGCGTCGGCATCATCTTCGGTAACGGTGTCCAGGCGATCGCCCGTCAGCCCGAGGCCGCCGGCCTGATCCGCCAGAACATGCTGCTCGGCTTCGCCGTCGTCGAGGCCCTCGCCCTGATCGGCTTCGTCGTTCCGTTCATCATCTGACGGTCCGGACACAGCCGTTTTCGACGAAAGGTCCACCATGATGTACCTGGCAGCCTCAGAACCGCAGAACCCGCTGGTTCCGGTCTGGCCCGAGGTCGTCATCGGTCTGATCTGCTTCGGCATTATCTACTTCGTCTTCGCCAAGAAACTCCTCCCGGTCATCAACAAGACCCTGGAAGAGCGCCATGAGGCGATCGAAGGCGGTATCGAGAAGGCCGAAGCGGCTCAGATCGAGGCGCAGAGCGTCCTTGAGCAGTACAAGGCCCAGCTCGCCGAGGCCCGGCACGAGGCCGCGCGTCTCCGCCAGGAGGCGGCCGAGCAGGGCACCGCGATCATCCAGGAGATGAAGGCGGAAGGCCAGCGGCAGCGCGAGGAGATCGTCGCCGCGGGTCACGCGCAGATCGAGGCCGACCGCAAGGCCGCGGCCACAGCGCTGCGCCGGGACGTGGGCAAGCTCGCCACCGACCTGGCCGGCAAGCTGGTCGGCGAGTCCCTGGAGGACTCCGCCCGGCAGAGCCGCACCATCGACCGCTTCCTCGACCAGCTCGAGGACGGCGCTTCGAAGGCAGAGGCGACTCGATGAACGGAGCGAGCCGTGCGGCGCTGGCCGCCGCGCGTGAGCGCCTCGACGCGCTGACCGACTCGACCTCGGTCGACGCCGCGAAGCTCGCGGAAGAGCTGACCGCCGTCACGGCGCTGCTCGACCGAGAGGTCTCGCTGCGCCGGGTCCTGACCGACCCGGCGCGTGCCGGTGAGGCCAAGGCCGAACTGGCCGGGCAGCTGCTGGCCGGGCAGGTGGGCGGTCCGACCGCCGATCTGATCGGCGGCATGGTCCGTACCCGCTGGTCGCGCGCGCGTGACCTGGTGGACTCGGTGGAGGAGCTGGCGGCCACCGCCGAGCTGACCGCCGCGCAGCGGGCCGGTTCGCTGGACGACGTCGAGGACGAACTGTTCCGGTTCGGCCGCATCGTCGAGGGCTCCACCGGGCTGCGTGCGGCGCTGACCGACAGGTCGGCGACGGTCGTGGCCAAGACGACCCTGCTGCGCAGCCTGCTGGGCGGCCGGGCCGACCCGGTGACCGAGCGTCTCGTCGTGCGTCTGGTGACGCAGCCCCGGGGACGTAGCCTGGAAGTGGGTCTTCAGACCCTCTCCCGGCTCGCCGCGGCGCGCCGGGACCGCAGGGTCGCCGTCGTCACCTCGGCGGTGCCGCTCACCGACGTACAGAAGCAGCGCCTCGGTGCCGCTCTGGCGAAGCTCTACGGTCACGCGATGCATCTGAACCTGGAAGTGGACCCCGAGGTCCTCGGCGGGATCACGGTGCGGGTCGGTGACGAGGTCATCAACGGTACGGTCGCGGCCCGCCTCGAAGAAGCGGAACAGCGTCTCGCCGGCTGACCGTCGGTAGCGGAAGACCGCCGGCGCCCCGCGCGCCGGCGACAGATACAGAGGCAAGACCAGCGGCCCGGTTGGGCCGTGCAGAGATTGCAGAAGATTTCCCTGGGGGCCAACCCCAGACCCCCAAAGAAACTTCGGGCCCAACAAGGAGAGCAGGGAACCCAGATGGCGGAGCTCACGATCCGGCCGGAGGAGATCCGGGATGCGCTGGAGAACTTTGTCCAGTCGTACAAGCCGGACGCGGCCTCGCGCGAGGAGGTCGGTACGGTCAGTGCGGCCGGAGACGGTATCGCCAAGATCGAGGGACTGCCCTCGGCCATGGCGAACGAGCTGCTGAAGTTCGAGGACGGCACCCTTGGTCTCGCCCTCAACCTTGAGGAGCGCGAGATCGGCGCGATCGTCCTCGGCGAGTTCAGCGGTGTCGAGGAGGGGCAGTCGGTCACCCGTACCGGCGAGGTCCTCTCCGTGGCGGTCGGCGAGGGTTACCTCGGCCGGGTCGTCGACCCGCTCGGCAACCCGATCGACGGCCTCGGCGAGATCGCGACCGAGGGCCGCCGCGCCCTTGAGCTGCAGGCCCCGGGCGTCATGGTCCGCAAGTCGGTGCACGAGCCGATGCAGACCGGCTACAAGGCTGTCGACGCCATGGTGCCGATCGGCCGCGGCCAGCGTCAGCTGATCATCGGCGACCGCCAGACGGGCAAGACCGCCCTGGCCGTCGACACGATCATCAACCAGCGCGACAACTGGCGCTCGGGCGACACGAACAAGCAGGTCCGCTGCATCTACGTCGCCATCGGCCAGAAGGGCTCCACCATCGCGTCCGTACGCGGTGCGCTGGAGGAGGCCGGAGCGCTGGAGTACACGACCATCGTCGCGGCGCCCGCGTCCGACCCGGCCGGCTTCAAGTACCTGGCGCCGTACACCGGTTCGGCCATCGGCCAGCACTGGATGTACGACGGCAAGCACGTCCTGATCATCTTCGACGACCTGTCGAAGCAGGCCGACGCCTACCGCGCCGTGTCGCTGCTGCTGCGCCGTCCGCCGGGGCGTGAGGCCTACCCGGGCGACGTCTTCTACCTGCACTCGCGTCTGCTGGAGCGCTGCGCCAAGCTCTCCGACGACCTGGGCGCCGGCTCGATGACGGGTCTCCCGATCGTCGAGACGAAGGCGAACGACGTGTCGGCGTTCATCCCGACCAACGTCATCTCCATCACCGACGGCCAGTGCTTCCTGGAGTCCGACCTGTTCAACGCCGGCCAGCGGCCCGCGCTGAACGTCGGTATCTCGGTCTCCCGAGTCGGCGGTTCCGCTCAGCACAAGGCCATGCGTCAGGTCTCCGGCCGACTGCGCGTGGACCTCGCCCAGTACCGCGAGCTGGAGGCGTTCGCGTCCTTCGGTTCCGACCTGGACGCCACCTCCAAGGCGTCGCTGGAGCGCGGTAAGCGTCTTGTCGAGCTGCTGAAGCAGCCGCAGTACGCCCCGTACCCCGTGGAGGAGCAGGTCGTCTCCGTCTGGGCCGGCACCACCGGCAAGCTGGACGACGTCCCGGTCGAGGACATCCGCCGCTTCGAGAGCGAGCTGCTGGAGCACCTGCGCCGCGAGCGCAAGGAGCTGCTGACCGGCATCGCCGAGGGCGCCAAGATGTCCGACGACACGCTCCAGGCCATCGGGGACGCCATCGCCGCCTTCAAGCGGCAGTTCGAGACCTCGGACGGCAAGCTCCTCGGAGACGACGCGCCGGCCGCCAACGTCTCCAAGTGACGACGGAAGGGACCTGACTCATGGGAGCCCAGCTCCGGGTCTACAAGCGTCGCATCAAATCCGTCACCGCGACCAAGAAGATCACCAAGGCGATGGAGATGATCGCCGCCTCGCGCATCGTCAAGGCGCAGCGCCAGGTGGCGGCGTCGGAGCCGTACGCGACCGAGCTCACCCGCGCGGTGACCGCGGTGGCGACCGGCTCGACCACCAAGCACGCCCTGACCACCGAGGTCGAGAAGCCGACCCGGGCCGCGATCCTGCTCATCACGAGCGACCGCGGTCTGGCCGGCGGCTACTCCTCGAACGCCATCAAGGCAGCCGAACACCTGACGACACAGCTGCGCACCGAGCGCAAGGACGTCGACACGTACATCGTGGGCCGTAAGGGCCTGTCGTACTACGGCTTCCGCGAGCGGCCGGTCAAGGACTCGTGGACGGGCTTCACGGACAGTCCGACCTACGCCGACGCGAAGGCGGTGGCCGCCCCGCTCATCGAGGCGATCACCCAGGACACCGCTGAGGGCGGGGTGGACGAGGTCCACATCGTCTTCACCGAGTTCGTGTCGATGATGACGCAGACGCCGGTCGAGCGGCAGCTGCTGCCGCTCACCCTCGCGCCCAGCACCGCGGAGGAGTCGGCCGAGGTCGTCAAGCGCGGCGGCGAGGTCCGGCCGTTGTTCGAGTTCGAGCCGTCGGCGGAGGACGTCCTCGACGCCCTGCTGCCGCGCTACGTCGAGAGCAGGATCTACAACGCGCTTCTCCAGGCCGCCGCCTCCAAGCACGCGGCCACCCGACGCGCGATGAAGTCCGCCACCGACAACGCCGGGGATCTCATCAAGAGCCTCTCCCGGCTTGCCAACGCGGCCCGCCAGGCCGAAATCACCCAGGAAATCAGCGAGATCGTCGGTGGCGCCAGCGCCCTGGCCGACGCGAACGCGGGGAGTGAATAATTAATGACGACCACAGTTGAGGCGGCCGCTACCGGCCGCGTCGCCCGGGTCATCGGCCCGGTCGTCGACGTGGAGTTCCCCGTCGACGCGATGCCGGAGATCTACAACGCCCTGCACGTCGAGGTGGCAGACCCCGCCGAGGACGGCAAGCTCAAGACCCTGACCCTCGAAGTCGCCCAGCACCTGGGCGAGGGCGTGGTGCGCGCGGTCTCGATGCAGCCCACCGACGGTCTGGTCCGCCAGGCCCCGGTGACCGACACGGGCAAGGGCATCATGGTGCCCGTCGGCGATGTGACCAAGGGCAAGGTGTTCAACACCCTCGGTCAGATCCTGAACGAGCCCGAGGCCGAGGCTCAGATCACCGAGCGCTGGCCGATCCACCGCAAGGCCCCGGCCTTCGACCAGCTCGAGTCGAAGACCGAGATGTTCGAGACCGGCCTGAAGGTCGTCGACCTGCTGACCCCGTACGTCAAGGGCGGCAAGATCGGTCTGTTCGGTGGTGCGGGCGTCGGCAAGACCGTCCTCATCCAGGAAATGATCATGCGTGTGGCCAAGCTGCACGACGGTGTTTCCGTGTTCGCCGGTGTCGGTGAGCGCACGCGTGAGGGCAACGACCTCATCGACGAGATGACCGACTCGGGCGTGCTGGACAAGACCGCGCTGGTCTTCGGCCAGATGGACGAGCCGCCGGGCACGCGTCTGCGGGTCGCGCTCTCCGCGCTGACCATGGCGGAGTACTTCCGCGATGTGCAGAAGCAGGACGTGCTGCTCTTCATCGACAACATCTTCCGCTTCACCCAGGCCGGTTCCGAGGTCTCCACGCTGCTCGGCCGTATGCCGTCCGCGGTGGGTTACCAGCCGACCCTGGCGGACGAGATGGGTGTGCTCCAGGAGCGCATCACCTCGACCCGCGGTCACTCGATCACCTCGATGCAGGCGATCTACGTGCCGGCGGACGACCTGACCGACCCGGCCCCGGCCACGACCTTCGCGCACCTCGACGCGACGACCGTGCTGTCGCGTCCGATCTCGGAGAAGGGCATCTACCCGGCGGTGGACCCGCTGGACTCGACGTCCCGCATCCTGGACCCGCGCTACATCTCGCAGGACCACTACAACGCGGCCAGCCGCGTCAAGGGGATCCTCCAGAAGTACAAGGACCTCCAGGACATCATCGCCATCCTCGGCATCGATGAGCTGGGCGAGGAGGACAAGCTCGTCGTCAGCCGCGCCCGTCGCGTCGAGCGCTTCCTGTCGCAGAACACCCACGCCGCCAAGCAGTTCACCGGCATGGACGGTTCGGACGTTCCGCTGGACGAGTCGATCGCCGCGTTCAACGCGATCATCGACGGGGACTACGACCACTTCCCCGAGCAGGCGTTCTTCATGTGCGGTGGCCTCGACGACCTCAAGGCCAGCGCCAAGGAACTCGGCGTCTCCTGAGCCGTTCGGCTCGGAGGGGGGCGGGTCCGTCCTGCCCCCCTCCGAGGCTGTCAGCGACACCCCATAGAATTGAAGCCAACACCCGGCGATATGGCCGGGTGGTGACCCGAGGAGCCACCCATGGCTGCTGAGCTGCATGTCGAGCTGGTCGCCGCGGACCGTAGCGTCTGGTCCGGCGAGGCCACCCTCGTCGTCGCGCGTATCACGTCCGGCGACATCGGCGTCATGCCCGGTCACCAGCCGCTGCTCGGTGTGCTGGAATCGGGCCCGGTGACCATTCGTACGAGCGAGGGCGGGACGGTCGTAGCCGCTGTGCACGGCGGTTTCCTCTCGTTCGCCGACAACAAGCTTTCGCTGCTGGCGGAGGTCGCCGAGCTGGCGGACGAGATCGATACCCAGCGCGCCGAGCGCGCGTTGGACCGTGCGAAGTCCGCGGAGGACGACGCCGCCGAGCGGCGCGCCGATGTACGACTGCGTGCGGTGGCGGCCCGATAACGGCCGGCACAACGGATTTATCCTCAGCCGCGGCTCGTCCGGAATCTCTCCGGACCGGGTCGCGGCTGAGGCGATGCGGGTGCGGTTCTGGTTCCGGTACTGAATGAGCGAGGAGGTCGGTGTTGATGGTCCTCGCTCTGCTCGTATGCGGACTGGTCGTCGTGCTGGTTGCGGTGGGGCTCTTCGTCTTCGGTCTTCGCCGACGGCTGATCCAGCGCTCCGGCGGGACGTTCGACTGCAGTGTGCGGTGGGACGTCCCGGAGGAGCCGGATCTCTCCGGCAAGGGCTGGGTGTACGGGGTCGCCCGCTACAACAGCGACCGGATCAACTGGTTCCGGGTCTTCTCGTACGCCCCGCGCCCGCGCCGTACGCTGGAGCGCTCCGCGATCGAGGTGCTGGCCCGGCGCGCCCCCGAGGGCGAGGAGGAGCTGGCGCTGCTCTCCGACGCGGTCATCCTCGGCTGTACGCACGACGGGGTCCGGCTGGAGCTGGCGATGAGCGACGACGCGCTCACCGGCTTCCTGGCCTGGCTGGAGGCTGCGCCGCCCGGACAGCGCGTGAACGTGGCCTGACACGGCGACGGGATACGGCGGACGGGATACGGCTCAAGAGGGGCGGCGCTTTCGGGCGCCGCCCCTCTTCGCCGTGGCGGAGGTTCCGGACCGGTCGTTCAGGGACCGGGCCTCAGAGCCCCAGCTCCTGTGCGAGTACGGCCGCCTGGACCCGGCTGCGCAGCTCCAGCTTCCCGAGCAGTCTGCTCATATGCGTCTTGACGGTGGCCTCCGCCATGTTCAGCCGTACGGCGATCTCCGCGTTCGACATCCCCTCGCCCAGGCAGGAGAGCACCTCGCGCTCCCGGCGCGTGAGCACGTCCAGCACGGCGGGGTCGGGCGCGTCCTCGGCCCGTACGGGGGTGGGGGACGCGAACTCGGCGATCAGGCGGCGTGTCACGGCGGGCGCGATCAGGCCCTCGCCGCGCGCCACCGTGCGTACCGCCGTCAGCAGCTCCGCGGCCTCGGCGGTCTTCAGCAGGAAGCCCGCGGCCCCGGCGCGCAGCGCGCCGAACACATACGCGTCCAGGTCGAAGGTGGTCAGCACCAACACATCGGCCAGCCCCTCCGCGACCACCTGCCGGGTCGCCGACACCCCGTCCAGACGCGGCATCTGGATGTCCATCAGGACCACATCGGGCCGCAGCTCCCTGGCCAGCGCGACGGCCTCCTCGCCGTCCGCGGCCTCCCCGGCGACCTCGATGCCGGGGGCGCTGCGCAGGATCAGGGCGAGCCCCGCGCGTACCGACGACTGGTCCTCGGCGATCAGTACCCGGATCGTCATGACGTACCGCTTCCTTCCCCGCGTTCGGTGGTGGGCAGCAGGGCCCGTACGACCCAGCTGCCGCCGGGGTCCTCGGGGCCGGCGGTGAACTCCCCGCCCAGCAGCGCGACCCGCTCGCGCATCCCGACGAGCCCGGCACCGGAGCCCGGGGCGCGGGGGCCGGGGCGGTCGCCGTACGGGCTGCTGATCCGTACCGTCAGGGAGTCTTCCGCGTGGCGCAGTTCCACGGTGACGGTGCCGGGGGACGCGTGTTTGAACGCGTTGGTCAGCGACTCCTGGACGATGCGGTACGCGGCCAGCTCGACGGGGGCCGGGAGCGCCGTACCGGCGCCGCGTCCGTCGTCGAGCGTGAAGCGCAGTCCGTTGGGGGCGCCGTTGGTACGGGCCTGCTCCAGCAGGGTGTCCAGGGCGTCCAGGGTCGGTGTGACGGTGGGCGCCCGGCGTCCGGAGCCGTCCCGGAGCAGCCCGATGAGCCGGCGCATCTCCGCCAGCCCGGCGACGCTGTTCTCCCGGATGACGGTGAGGGCCTCCCGGGAGGTTCGTTCCTCGTTCAGGGAGAGGGCGGCGGTCGCGTGGATCGCGATGGCGGAGAGATGGCCCGCGACCACGTCGTGCAACTCGCGCGCCATCCGGGCGCGTTCGGCGGTGACCGCCTGGACCCGGTCCATCTCGGCGAGCAGCGCGGTCTGTGCGGCCCGCAGCCGGGCGGCCTCGGCGGCGTCGCGATGGTTGCGTACGAGGACCCCGGTGGTGGCCGGGGCGATGCTGACCAGCCCGACCGCTATGCCGTGGATCAGCGAGTCGACCGTACGGAACCAGGCGGCGAACCCGATCAGCGCCGCCACGGAGACCAGCACCGTCACCCAGGGGATACGGCGGGCGGCGGCCGGGGAGCCGTACACGACGGACGCGTACACGAGATCCGTGAACATCAGGACGGTCGCCACACTGCCCGTCGTGAGCTGGTCGGCGACGAGCGCGACCACGCCGGTGCCCAGCGCGGCCGGGGGCGCGGTCCGGCGCAGCAGCTCCAGACCGGCCGTCACGGCCAGCGGGACGAGGACCCAGGCCCCGGGCAGCAGCAGGCCGCCCTGGAAATGCAGCCCGACGGACCAGAGGCAGAGCCCGCCCAGCAGTCCGGCCGCGGCGATCAGCACATCGACGCGGTGCGGCCGGAGGGAAGCGATCACCACTCCATCCAACACGGCCGGGCGGCGCGGGGCCTCACCGTACGGGGGGAGCACCGAGTACATCGAAGGATGCAGTCACGTTTCGTCACTGCCGACGACGTGCGGCGGCGCCGGGGCCGGGAGGCTGGAGGAGAGAGAGGGAGAGTCCGCCGTGAGCAAGGAGAGTCCGCAGTGATCGTCGCGCTGATCGTCATCTGTGAGGTCGGCTTCTGGGTCCTGCTCGCCGGTGGCCTCGCGCTGCGTTACCTGGCGCGCAAGCCACGGCTGGGGGCCGGGGTCCTGCTGCTGGAGCCGCTGCTGGAGGTCGTCCTGCTGGTCGTCACGGCCGTCGACCTCAGGAACGGTGCCGCGCCCGACTGGAAACACGGCCTCGCCGCGCTCTACATCGGCTACACCGTCGCCTTCGGCCACTACACGGTCACGTGGCTCGACGGTCACGCCGCCCACCGGCTCGCGGGCGCCCCGCCCCCGGCCGTCCCCCCGCGCCACGGCACGGCGCGCGCCTGGCACGAGACGAAGCTCTGGCTCCGTACCGTCCTCGGCGCGGCCGTCGCGATCGGCCTGCTCCAGCTCGCGATCCTGTACGTCGGCGACGCCAACGACACCGGCTCGCTGGCCGCCTGGCAGAGCGGGGCGCTCCGCGTCGTCGTGATCCACGGGATCGTCGCCCTGACGTACTGGCTCCGGCCGAGGAAGCCGTCCACGGACGCCGGGCCGGACCCGGCGGAGGAGTGCCCGTCGACGTACACGAAGGGCTGAGCCGGTACGTACGGTCAGCGTTCGCCGCCCGGCACCCACAGCACGTCGCCGACCTCCTTGTTCGCCGTACGGGCCAGGATGAACAGGAGGTCGGAGAGGCGGTTCAGATAGGTCGCGGTGAGGGCGTTCATGACCTCGCCGTGGATTTCGAGCGCGGCCCAGGTGGAGCGCTCGGCGCGGCGGACGACCGTGCACGCCTGGTGCAGAAGGGCCGCGCCGGGGGTGCCGCCGGGGAGGATGAAGCTCCGGAGCTTGTCGAGGTCTTCCAGGAAGCGGTCGCAGTCCGCCTCCAACTTGTCGATGTACGACTGCTCGACGCGCAGCGGCGGGAACTCGGGGCTCTCGGCGACCGGGGTGGAGAGGTCCGCGCCCACGTCGAAGAGGTCGTTCTGGACCCGGACGAGGACCTTGACGACCTCCTCGGAGAGCCCGCCGAGGGCCACCGCCGTACCGATGGCGGCATTGGCCTCGTTGGCGTCGGCGTAGGCGGAGATCCGCGCATCGGTCTTGGCGGTACGGCTCATGTCGCCCAGGTGCGTGGTGCCCTTGTCCCCGGTACGGGTGTAAATACGCGTCAGATTGACCATGGGATCCAGGGTAGGCGGGCGGGGTGCGTCCCGTCCTCAAGTGGGCGGCGCGCGGCGCCCGATGGACCGCCGCGATGTGATGTCCGTCATGTGAGACGTGACGCGCATCTCTTCATGGTCCCCCGGCGGTCCGTGACCGCTAACCTCCGCAGAGCAGACAGCAGATAAAACAGGCGTCAAGGCTGAACAGAAGCCGAACAAGAAGCGTGGGGTGCGTCGTGGCCGGGAAGCTCGCCGTCATCGGAGCCGGACTCATGGGGTCCGGAATCGCGCAGGTCTCGGCCCAGGCGGGCTGGGACGTCGTACTGCGCGATGTCACCGACGCGGCCCTGACCAGGGGGACGGACGCGATCAGGGCCTCGTACGGCAGGTTCGTCGCCAAGGGCAGGCTCGAAGAGGCCGACGCCGACGCGGCGCTCGCCCGGATCACCACGACCACGGACCTGGACGCCGTGGCCGACGCGGACATCGTCGTCGAGGCGGTCTTCGAGAAGCTCGAAGTGAAGCACGAGATCTTCCGGGCGCTCGACAAGGTCGTACAGGAGAACGCGGTCCTCGCCTCCAACACCTCGGCCATCCCGATCACCAAGATCGCGGCCGTGACCGGACGCCCGGAGCGCGTGGTCGGTACGCACTTCTTCTCGCCGGTGCCGATGATGCGCCTCTGCGAGCTGGTACGCGGCTACAAGACCAGCGACGAAACCCTCGCCACCGCGCGGGAGTTCGCCGAGTCGGTGGGCAAGACCTGCATCGTGGTCAACCGCGACGTCGCCGGGTTCGTGACCACCCGGCTGATCTCCGCGCTGCTCGTCGAGGCCGTCAAGCTCCACGAGTCGGGTGTCGCCTCCGCCGAGGACATCGACATCGCCTGCAAGCTGGGGTTCGGGCACGCCATGGGCCCGCTCGCCACCGCCGATCTGACCGGGGTCGACATCCTGCTCCACGCGGCCGGGAACATCTACACCGAGACCCAGGACGAGAAGTTCGCCCCGCCGGAGCTGATGCGCCGGATGGTGGACGCGGGTGACATCGGGCGCAAGAGTGGGCAGGGCTTCTACACGCACTGAGCGGACGGGCCCGCCGACGCACTCTCACCCCACAGGGTGAATTCGGTATCGGTTCGCTCACGAACGGCAACTTCTCCGGCCGTCCGGCAGTCAGTTGTTGGAAGACGGAAAAGTCACATTCAGTCACCGAGCACGAAAGTACTCTCGGGGAGCGCATATGCACATCAGGGGCGACCACGCCGAGCTGGTCGTCGGGGGTCGCCTCGACGTTCGCAGTGCGGCGGACGCCCGTACGGTCCTGCACTCGGCCGTTGACGACGGGGCCGGCGATCTGGTGCTCGACCTGACCGAACTGGACTCCTGGGACGCCACCGGACTCGGCGTCATCATGGGAGCCCACCGACGGGCGGGGCGGTGCGGCCGGAGGCTCGTGCTGCGCGGTGTCCCGCCACAGATGCAGCGGCTGCTGGTGGCCACCAGGCTGCACCGCATCCTCGCCATCGAGGGCGGCATCGCCGCTGAATCGCTTCCTCGCGTCTGACCTGGACGGCGAACCAGCCGGGGCACACCGCGCAATCCTCATAAGACCGTGATGTCTTGGACTGGGTGTCACCCCGGCTGTTCGTAGATACTGAACAGCGTTTTAGGGTTCGGCCGTCCGCGCATGGCCGACCCGTAGAAGCAGGCACCGGACCAGAAGCGACAGATGGGCGTGTGAGGCCGGGGGCAACGGCACGCCATGATCTGGGGGGCTTTTCACCATGGACCCGATACAGCCGGGACCGGACAAGTACGGCGACCACGCGCGTCGCACCGGCACACACCTCGGCGGTGGTACGGCCTCGGCGACGCCGGGCGACGCCGTCCCGCAGGACGCGGTACCGCACAACGCCGTCCCGCACGACGCGGTGTCGCGGGCGCCCGGGGCCGCGCCGTCCGCGCGCGGCACCGCCGTCGCGCACATCAAGGGCGCGGGCGCCGTCACCACCCCGCCGCCCGTCCGCACCGTACAACTCATCTCCGGCGACTTCCTGCTGACCGTCAACCCCGTCGACGGCAGCGAGATCGAACTCTGCCCGCCGGGACGGCTGCCCGCGCCGCCCGTCCGGCACACCGCCGAGGAGCGCGTCGACCTCCAGCGCGCGGGCCGGCCGCCGGTCCCGCCGGGACCCGCCGCGCCGCCGCTGCCCCTGCTGGAGCGGGGCGAGGAGCGCGCCCGGCTGACGGAGCTGCTGGGCCGGGGCCGTTCCGTGCGGCTGACCGGGCCCGCCGGTTCCGGACGTACCGCACTGCTCGAAGCCGTCGCCGGGGACTGCGCCGACCTCGCGCCGGACGGGGTCGTCCGGCTCTCGGGGCACCACCGCACCGCCACCGAGCTGCTGTACGAGCTGTACGCGGCGGTGTACCGCTCCCCGCTGGCGCGGCCCGATCGCGAAGGGCTGCGCGAGCGGGTCAAGGGCATCGGCGCGGTCGTCGTCCTGGACGATCTGGAGCTGGGCGGGGAGGCGCTCGGCGAGCTGCTCGCCGCGACCCCCGAGTGCGCCTATCTGCTCGCCGCCACCCCCGCCACCCCCGAACCCCCGGCCGACGCGGGCCTCGAAGAGGTCGCCCTCGGCGGGCTGGGGCGCGGCTCCTCGCTCGAACTGCTGGAGAACGTCGTCGAGCGGGCCCTCACCGACGACGAGGCGAACTGGGCGGGCGACCTCTGGTTCGAGTCCGAGGGCCTCCCGCTGCGCTTCGTCCAGGCGGGCGCGCTGCTGCGCCGGCGCGACCGGATGCGCGGGGACATCGAGGCGTTCGACGAGTTCGAGCCCTTCGAGCGGTCCGCGGGCGCGGCGTCCGACCCCGCCGCGCAGCGGCCCTTCGCGGGCGTCGTGCCGCGCGAGACCCCCGACGGTTACGACATACCCCTGCCCTCCCTCGGGGAGGGTGCCTCGCCCGCAGCGTTGCTCGCCTCCCGGCTGAGCGAGGCCGCCCGCGCCACCCTGCGCTTCGCCGTCGCGCTCGGCGGTGAGGTCCCGCACCAGGCCCATCTGCCCGCGCTGGTGGGCGACACCCACGCCGACGCGGCGCTCGGCGAGCTGATGAGCTGCGGGCTGCTGACCCCGGTCGGCGCGCGCTACCGGCTCGCCGCGGGCGTCGCCGCCCAGCTCACCGAGGACGGGTACGCGGACGACGCGGCCGCCCACGCGCACACCGCCGCCCAGCACTACGCCTGGTGGGCCGGGCACCCCTCGGTCACCCCCGAGCGCGCCGTCGCCGAGGCGGCCGCGATCCTCGCGGCGATGGCCCCGCTGGTGCCCGGCACCGAAGCGGGCCACCCCAGCGCCGCCGTCCTGCTGGCCCGCAGCGCCGCGCCCGCCTTCCTGGCGGGGCTGCACTGGGGCGCCTGGGAGCGGGCCCTGCGGACCGGCTCCGAGGCCGCCAGGCTGGCCGGGGAGGTCGCCGAGGAGGCGTACTTCCACCATGACCTGGGCGTTCTCGCACTCTGCGTGGGCAACCCCGACCGGGCCCGTGCCGAGCTGGAGGCGTCCATCGGGATGCGCGGGGCCGTCGCCGACAAGGTCGGTACGGTCGCCGGGCGCCGGGCGCTGGCCCTCGTCGCGGACCGCGAGCGCGCGCTGTCCGGCGGCCGGACCCCCGCGCCGCCGGTACGGAACGACGCGCCGTCCCCGGCCACCTTCGGCACCAGCGGCACGGCCATCGCGGCCCTGCCCCCGGCCGGCAAGGGCGCGGGCATCGGTTCCGGGATCGGCCTGGGGGCGGGGCTCGGGCTCGGCCCGGCGGCCGTCGCCGGCTCCGGGGCGTGGCGGGGCTCGGGGCGGGGGTCGGGTGCGGGGCAGGGGACAGGGCCGGGCATGGGCTCTGGTCCGGGTGCCGGCTCGGGGCTCGGCCCAGTGGCCGGTCCGGGTGCCGCCTTCGGTTCCGGTTCCGTCGAGGGTATGGGGACGACCCGGAGCGACATCCCCGTCGTACCGGGGCCCGCCCCCGTCTCGCGCGGCATCCGCCGTCCGGTGTTCAGCGGGGCCCACCGCAATCTGGTCGCGGTCGGCACCGGCGCCGTACTCGCCGTCGTACTCGGCACGGTGGTGACGCTCGGCGCCACCTCCGGCAACGAGAAGACGCCCACGGATCCGCTCCGTACGGAACAGACCACCGAACCGGACGACACCGCCGACGGGCAGCCGACCGACCAGCCCGTCGGCAACGCGGACACCGGCCCCGGCGTGGTGCCGGTGGCGCCCGGCGTATCCGGCAGCCCGGAGCCGTCCGAGAGCGGTAGCCCCGCCGCGTCCGAGTCGCCCTCGGCGACCCCCTCCGACGGCATGTCGCCCGGCTCCACCCCGTCGGAGTCACCGCTCCCCTCCGACCCGGCCACGTCCCCGTACCCCTCCGACCCGGTCACCCCGACCGAGTCGCCCGAGCCGACGGCCGAGCCGACCACCTCCGCCCCGGCGGAGCCCCCGACCACCGAGCCCACCGACCCCCCGGCGACCGACCCGCCCGCTCCGCCCACGCTGAGCAGCGGCCCGGTCCCGAGCGCGGGCCAGGGCGAGGCCACGGCGCCGGAGGCCCCGGTCGTATAGCCGCGTGACCGCGTGACCGAACAGGTCGGCCCCGGCACCTCTCACCAGAGGTGCCGGGGCCGACCCATGAACGGCGGACGGGCGGGTCAGAACAGTCGGAGCTTGTCGTCCTCGATACCGCGCATGCCGTTGTAGTCGAGTACGACGCAGCCGATGCCCCGGTCCGTCGCCAGCACCCGGGCCTGCGGCTTGATCTCCTGCGCAGCGAAGATGCCCTTCACCGGGGCCAGGTGCGGGTCGCGGTTGAGGAGTTCGAGATAGCGGGTGAGCTGTTCCACGCCGTCGATCTCGCCACGCCGCTTGATCTCCACGGCGACGGTCCCGCCGTCCGCGTCCCGGCAGAGGATGTCCACCGGGCCGATCGCGGTGGGATACTCGCGGCGGATCAGGGTGTAGCCCTCGCCGAGCGTCTCGATCCGGTCGGCGAGCAGCTCCTGGAGATGCGCTTCCACGCCGTCCTTGATAAGGCCCGGGTCGACGCCCAGTTCGTGCGAGGAGTCGTGCAGAACTTCCTCCATGGTGATGATCAATTTCTCGCCCGCTTTGTTGATGACGGTCCAGACGCCCGCGTCGGCGTCGGCGCCTTCCTTCAGCGTGCAGGGCGGGGACATCCAGTTGAGCGGTTTGTACGCCCGGTCGTCGGCGTGGATGGACACACTGCCGTCGGCCTTGACCAGGATGAGACGGGGAGCGGAGGGCAGGTGGGCGGTGAGCCGGCCCGCGTAGTCCACGGAGCAGCGGGCAATGACGAGACGCATGGTCGGCAACGCTACTCGACGGCCGGTGCCGCGCGCGATTCGCCCCGGAAGCCCCCTTCGTTATTGGCCGGTTGTGGTCCCATTCTCCTGGTGCGGTCCGGGTGGCGCGCCTAACGTGGACGCAGGAGGTCGCCGGTCGTGCGCGCTGCGTCGTCGGCGCCTTCTTCCCTGCCCGTAAGGCCCCGCCCCCCGGGGTCGCGAGAGGAGAACCCATGTCGCTCGACGTCTCACCGGCGCTGTTGGAACAGGCCGAGCGAGGCGAGGTCGACGAAGCGGCTTTCGTCGACTGCGTCCGGACCTCCCTGCCCTACGCATGGGAGATGATCAGCTCTCTGGTGGCACAGCTGAAGGTCGACGGTGGACAGTTCGCCGACAACCAGACGCCGCCGCCGGACGAGCAGGCACGTGGTCAGCTGTTGCGCGCGCTCGCCAGCGATGCCATTCGGGGCGCGCTGCAACGACACTTCGGAGTGCGACTCGCCTTCCAGAACTGCCACCGCGTAGCGGTGTTCCCGTTGGACTCCTCGGTCGACGAGCGACTGGGCCGATTCACATCGGTCCGGGCCCAGTTGCTCAACCAGTCACCCGAACTCCGGGACTGCTGACGCCTCTTGCTGCCGCTCCGCGCCGTGGCAAGCGGCATGGTGCTGGAGCGGCAGCGTCATGAAGGCGGGGGCGTCAAGAGGCCCTCCGCCGTCAAGGGCACACGGACGCCACGTACGCGGAAGCGTACGGAACCGGTCAGGTGAGCAGGGGCAGTACGTCGGCGCCGAGGCGCCGTACGTTCTCCTCCGTCGCCGTGAGATCGCCCGAGCCCTCCACGAGCAGCGCGAACCGGGTGATGCCGGTACGCTCCGAGGTGGCCGTCAGCCGGTCGGCGGCCAGCCGGGGCGGACCCACCGGATGCAGCCCGCACAGCAGCTCCGTGTACGCCACGGGGTCCCGCATCGCCCGCGCCCTGCCGTCGACCGTCACATGGGCGCCCAGCCCCTGCCGCAGCCAGCCCGGCATCGCCTTGGCGAGCGCCTCCACCGCCTCGGCCCGGCCGTCCGCGATCTGCGCGACCCCGGCCGACACATGCGCGGCACCCTCGATCTCGTCGGCGGTCCGGCCCGCCGCCCGCGCGTGCTCCCGCCACAGGGCGACCATCCGCGCCTTCTCCTCGTCGCCGCAGTGCATCCCCAGCAGCATCGGCAGCCCGTGCTCGGCGGCCAGCCGCACACTCTTCGGCGAGGTGCACGCCATCACCGTCTCCGGGCCGGCGCCCGCGTCGGCGAACTCGTCGGGCCTCGGTACGACGGGGACCTCGCGGAAGCGGTACCGCTCACCCGAGGCCGCCACGCTCGGCTCACGCAGCCAGCGCAGCAGCAGACCGAGGGATTCCGGGAAGTCCCGCTCATAGGCGGGCAGACCGCCGCCGAAGACCTCCAGGTCGACCCAGGGGCCGCCCCTGCCCACCCCGAGTGTGAACCGCCCGCCGGACAGGAGATGGAGCAGGGCCGCCTGCTCGCCGAGCGCCACCGGATGTACGTTCGGCAACACGCTGACCGCCGTACCCACCCGGATGTGTCGGGTCCGGCCGAGGAGCACCCCGGCCAGGGTCACGGCCGAGGGACATACGCCGTACGGCACGAAGTGGTGCTCGGCCAGCCAGACCGAGTCGAGCCCGGATTCCTCGGCCAGCTCGGTGGCGCGCACCGCCCGATGCAGCGCCTCTCCCTGTCCCTGGCCCGGAAACTGGGCGGCCAGTACAAAAGCTCCAACACGCATCGCCTTCTGCCTCCTTGCGGCCGACGCGACTCCCCCTACCGGCAACAACGCCTGACACGTGCCAAAGGCACGGCCCGCTCGTCAAATTCTTGCGATTGTCCGGCAAGTGGCTTCCGCAGCCGGGGCGGCCGGCGGCCTTACGCGGACGAATGCCCTCTCGCGCGGGCCGTAGGCTGGGGGGATCCGTGCCGTTTCCGTCCCGTGAGGTGTTCTGTGTCCCCGCGTCGCAACCGCCCCCGAGGCGGCGAGAACCCGACCGAGCGTGGAGCCGAGCCGGGGGAGCGGTACGGCGGCTTCCAGCGATCCGAAACATGGCAGGGCGAGAACTGGTCAGTCCGCCACGTGGCCGGGGCAAGTGCCGCGAGCAAGCGGTATCGCTGCCCCGGATGCGACCAGGAGATCCCCTCGGCGGTGCCGCATGTGGTGGCCTGGCCGGAGTACAGCGGCGTGGACGAGCGGCGCCACTGGCACCAGGCCTGCTGGAAGGCGAAGGACCGCCGCACCACCCGGGTGCAGCGGTCCCGTAACGCCCCCAAGCACTGAGCCGCGCCGAGGGTCACGCGTCGCGCTTGTCCAGCGAGAAGAAGGCGCCCGTCATCGCGACCGCCGTCACCCCCAGCAGGATCCACAGCGGCTCCCAGCCGTGCGGCCCCGGGCGGCCGGTGTAGGCCGACCCGTCGGAGTAGAAGACGATGAGCTGGGCCGGGATGTTGTAGCCGAGCATGATCTCGCGCGTCTTCGCGAGCGAATCCGCGAACATGAACATCCCCAGAACCAGCGGCAGCAGCATCACGCCGATCATGACGGTGATCGCGCCCGCCGAGTGCCGTACCAGCGCGCCGACCGCCAGGGAGAGCAGCCCGAGCACCGCCAGATAGAGGCTGACGCCGACCGTTGCCCGGAACCACTCCTGCCCGTCGGGCGAGGGCGCGTTCAGGATCGAGGTCTGGAGCGCGGCCACGGTCAGGGTGGTCACCGTCGAGACCACGAAGACCAGGAGGAAGAAGACCAGCGACTTGGCCGCCAGCACGCGGCCCCGGCCGGGGCAGGCCGTCAGGGTCGTACGGATCATGCCGGTGCCGTACTCCGAGGAGATCGTCAGCACCCCGAGCGTGATCACACACATCGAGCCGAGCAGCACCCCGAAGAAGCCGAGCGCGAGCACCGAATCGTCGCCGAGGTCCCCGTCGGCGACGGAGATCACCACGGCCACCAGCAGCCCGATGCCCAGCATCAGCGCGACCATGACACCGAGTGTCCACACCGTGGACCGGACGGACCGCAGCTTGGTCCACTCGGAGGCCAGGGCGTCGCCGAGATGGGCCCGGCGGGCGGGGATCGGGGAGGTGTACCCGAAGTGGCCGGGCGAACCGGCCACCGGGCCGTGCGGCGTTCCACCGCTCTGCGGCGGAATCTGCTGGTACGGGGTCGTCATCGGGCGTCCTCGTTGCTGTCGCGCGGGGTCGGTCCGGGGGCCGGGAGCGGCGCCGGGGGCTGCTGGGGGGCCGGCGGACCGGCGTACGGGTTCTGTCCGGGCGGCGGCGGGGCGTACCAGCCCTGCTGCGGCGTCCCGGCGGCGGCCGGGGCGCCGTACCCCTGCGGGCCGTACCCCTGCGGGCCGTACCCCGGCTGCTCGAAGCCGGCCAGCGCGTCGTCCGTGGAGCGGTAGTCGACGGCGCTCTGCGTCATCCGCATGTACGCCTCCTCCAGCGACGCCTGGTGCGGGGACAGCTCCCACAGCCGTACGTCCGCGCCGTGGGCCAGCTCGCTGATCCGGGGCAGCGGCAGCCCCGTGACCCGCAGCGCGCCGTCCGGCTCGGACATCACGCTGCCGCCCGCCTCCGCGATCGCCGAGGTCAGCTTCTCGCGCGGCTCGGGCTCGGTGTCCGGGACGCGCACCCGGGCGAAGTCCGAGGAGTTCGCCGAGATGAAGTCCTTGATGTTCATGTCCGCGAGCAGCCGGCCGCGTCCGATCACGATCAGATGGTCCGCGGTCAGGGCCATCTCACTCATCAGGTGCGAGGAGACGAAGACCGTCCGGCCCTCGCCCGCGAGCTGCTTCATCAGATTGCGCACCCAGTGGATGCCCTCGGGGTCCAGACCGTTGACCGGCTCGTCGAAGAGCAGCACCTGGGGGTCGCCGAGCAGCGCCGCCGCGATCCCGAGCCGCTGGCCCATTCCGAGGGAGAACCCCTTGGAGCGCTTCTTGGCGACGTCCTGGAGGCCGACCACCCCGAGCACCTCGTCGACCCGCGAGCCGGGGATACCGGAGAGCTGGGCCAGCGACAGCAGATGGTTGCGCGCGCTGCGCCCGCCGTGCACGGCCTTGGCGTCGAGCAGGGCGCCGACCTGGCGCGGGGCGTTCGGCAGCTGCCGGAAGGGGTGTCCGCCGACCCGTACCTCACCGGAGGTCGGCCGGTCGAGCCCGAGGATCATCCGCATCGTCGTCGACTTGCCGGAGCCGTTGGGGCCGAGGAATCCGGTGACATGGCCCGGTCGTACCTGGAAGGACAGGTTGTACACGGCCGTCTTGGCGCCATAGCGCTTCGTCAGGCCGATTGCCTCGATCATTCTCCAGCCCCATCAACAGGTCACTCGTCGGGGCAGTGGCCGTGTCCCGACCGAAGGCCCCCGTAAGGGTTAGGAGGATATCCGGGCGTTGACGGTTCCGGCCAAGGCATTACGACGGAGCGTCGCCGGGGCGCCGGTGTGATCCGCGTTACCCGTCCGTACGACGCCCGGCGGCCCTACGCGTCCCGTTCGCGGAGCACCGCGTAGCCGCCGATCAGCGCGGCCGCCACCCAGATCGCCATGATCCCGAACCCCGCCCAGGGGCCGTACGGCACCTTGTCCGCGTTCATCGCGTCCGGCACCACCTGCATGATCCTGGAGCCGGCCTGGTCGGGGAAGTAGTGCGCGACGTCCTTGGCGCCCGGCACCGCCGAGAGGATCTGCGACACCAGGAAGAAGAACGGCATCAGGATGCCCAGCGCCAGCATCGAACTGCGCAGCATCGCCGTCACCCCCATGGAGAAGACCGCGATCAGCGCCATGTACAGACCGCTGCCGACCACCGCCCGCAGCACCCCCGGCTCCCCGATGGTCGTACGGTGATCGCCCAGCAGCGCCTGGCCGAGGAAGAACGTCAGGAACCCCGTCACGATCCCGACCAGCAGCGCCAGCACCCCGGCCACCAGGATCTTGCCGAAGAGGAAGGTGGCCCGCTGCGGCACGGCCGCCAGCGAGGTGCGGATCATGCCCGAGCTGTACTCCGAGCCGACCACCAGCACCCCGAAGACCACCATCGCCAGCTGGCCGAGGATCATCCCGGAGAAACTGGTGAGCGTCGGGTCGAAGGTGGCCTGCTGGGCCCGGGACAGATCGCCGAACTGCGCGTTCAGCAGCGCCGAGAGCGCCCCGCCCAGGACCACGGTCACCACCAGGGCGCTGATCAGGGTCCAGGTGGTGGAGGAGACCGTACTGATCTTGGTCCACTCGGAGCGGAGGACCGCGGGTACCGATGCCATGGTCAGACTCCCTTGCCCTGGTCGGCCGGGCCCGGCGGGCGCGGTCCCCAGCGGGGCGGGTTCGCCGCCGGCGGGTCGCCGGGCCCGGCGTGGGCGTGGTACTCGACGGACTCCGCCGTCATCCGCATGAACGCCTCTTCGAGCGAGGCCCGCTGGGAGCTCAGCTCATGCAGGACGAGACCGTGCCGGGCGGCCAGCTCACCCAGCTTCTCGGTGTCCGCCCCGTCGATCTCCAGCACCCCGCCCGCCGCGTCGACCGGGGTGAAACCGGCCCCGTGGAGAACGTCCTTGAGCCGCTCGCGCTCCGGTGAACGCAGCCGCGCGAAACTGCGGGAATTCTCGTGGATGAAGTCCGCCATCGAGGTGTTCGCCAGCAGTCTGCCCTGCCCGATCACGATCAAGTGATCTGCGGTCAGGGCCATTTCGCTCATCAGATGTGAGGAAACGAAGATCGTCCGCCCCTCGCGCGCGAGGGCCTTCATCAGATTGCGGATCCAGTGGATTCCCTCGGGATCCAGACCATTCACCGGTTCGTCGAACATCAGGATCTCGGGATCGCCGAGCAGCGCCGAGGCGATACCGAGCCGCTGTCCCATACCCAGGGAGAAACCCTTCGACTTCTTCTTCGCCACCGAGGTCAGTCCGACCATGTCGAGCACCTCGGACACCCGGCGCTCCGGGATCCGATTGCTCTGCGCCAGACAGAGGAGGTTGTGGTACGCGCTGCGCCCGCCGTGCATTGCCTTGGCGTCCAGCAGCGCGCCTATGTACTTGAGCGGTTCCGCCAGATCGCGGTAGTGCTTCCCGTCGATCCTGACCGTTCCACCGGTCGGATTGTCCAGATCGAGCATCATCCGCATCGTGGTCGACTTCCCGGCGCCGTTGGGCCCCAGAAATCCGGTCACCACCCCCGGTCCGACCTGGAAGGAGAGATGATCGACCGCCACCTTGCGGCCGAAGCGTTTGGTCAGCTCGTCGACCTCGATCATGCGGCCAACCTAGAACGGCGCAAAGCCCCCCGCCACCGGAGTGGCGAGGGGCTTTCGCGAGAGGGACGCGACTGTACGGGCCCGAGGTGGGCGAACCCGCGTCGCGCGGCGCGCTCGGTTCAGCGGGACTGCTGGGCCGGGACACCGCGCGAGATCGGCTCGTCGTCCGGAACGGTCGCGGCGGCCACCGCGGCGCCGGTCAGCGTGGCCAGCATCTCGCGGACGTTGGTCAGCTGGGCGTTGATCGAGTCGCGGCGGTTGGTGAGCGCCGCCAGCTCGCGCTCCGATTCGCTGCGGATCCGGTCGGCCTTGGCGTTGGCGTCCGCCACGATGTCCTCGGACTGACGCTGAGCCGTCTCGACCGTCTGACGGGCCCGGCGCTCCGCGTCCGTACGCAGCTTCTCGGCCTCCAGACGCAGCTGCTCGGCGCGGTGCTCGATCTCGGCCAGACGCTTCTCGGCCTTCGCCTGACGCGACGCCAGGTCGCGCTCCGACTGCTCACGCCGCTTGGCGAGGTTCGTCTCGAAGTCCGCGGCGGCCTGGGCGGCCTTGGCGCGGGTCTCCTCGAAGAGCGCGTCGGCCTCCTCGCGCTTGGACTGCGCGTCCTTCTGCGCCTCGGAGCGCAGCGTGGAGGCGTCGCCCTTCGCCTTGTCGACGATACGGACGCCCTCGTCCTCGGCCTTCGCCTTGCGCTCGGTGGCGAACGCCTCGGCGTCGTTGCGCACCTGCTGGGCCGCCGACTCGGCCAGCTCGCGGTGCTGCTCGGCCGCGCGCCGGGCCTCCTCGCGCAGGTCCTTCGCCTCCTCCTCGGCGAGGCGGAGGATCTTCTCGACGCGGGCGCCGAGACCGGCGTACGACGGCTCCGCGTCGCTGACCTGGGCCTGGGCGTTCTGCGTCTCAAGGTGGAGTTCCTCGATGCGCTTTTCGAGAGCGGTGATGCGGGTCAGAGCACTGTCACGGTCGGCGACGAGTTTGGTAATGCGGTCGTCCACCTGACCGCGGTCGTAACCACGCCGCACGAGCTCGAAGCCGAATGGGGAGGAAGTGTCGCTCATGGGGTTCCTGTCGAATGAGACCGGTGAGGTGATAGGGGGAATCCTAGGGGCCTAAGCGGCGTGTCATCGAGCTGATACCGGTTTGATATGGAGAATGTCCAGCCTTTTGAGTGGTAGCGGCACCCGGTGTGAGCGGAAGCGGTACCCGACAGCCACTCAACGGTCGCTGACAAGTTGTCCGACAGTTGTACGAACAAAATGTCCGAACACGTTGCCCGACAAGCCGCTCGGCGACTAACCGTCCGACGACTTGCCGCTCGAACGGGTGATCCCCGCCGTGGCGCCCGCCTTGACGGGGTTGTCCTTCGCGGAAGCCGACGGTGCCTCAAATGACTCCAACGCTTCGAGTACGTCCTGGACACGGGAGATCTCCGCCTGGATGTCCTCCCGTCTGCGGACCAGCACGTCGAGTTCGCGCTGGCCCTCGTCGACCATCCGCTTCGCCTCCTGGGCGGCGTCCGCGCGCAGCTTCTCGCCCTCCCTGGTCAGACCGGCCTTCTTCGTCTCGGCCTCCTTGAGCAGGCCCTCGGCCTTGCGTACCGCGGAGATCCGGACCGAACTCGCCTCCGAATCGGCGTCCGAGACAAGCTTCTTGGCCTTCTCCTCGGCCTCCGCCCGCTGCTCGGTCGCGGCCTTCATCAGATGGTCGATGCGCTCGCCCGCGGTCCTCATCTGCTCGGACGTCTCGCGACGGGCCCGCTCGTGGAGTTGCTCGATCTCCTGCTCGGCGCGGACCCGCAGCTCCTCGGCCCGCTCCCGTATGGCGGTCGAGTCCCGGCGCGCGCCGACGAGCAGCTCGTCCGCGTCCGTACGGGCCTTCTCCACCAGGGAGTTGCCCTGGAGGGTGGCGTCCGAGGTGATGCGGTCGGCTTCCTTGCGGGCCGCCGCCACCATCGTGTCGGCCCGGGTCTCGGCCTCGGTGGCGGCGATGAGCGCCTCCTCCTGGGCCTTGTTGATGAGCTGGTCGGCCTGCTCGGCCGCGTCGGCACGGCGCTTGGCCGCGTCCTTGCGCGCCTCGTCCAGGAGCCAGTCCGTCTCCTCCTGGGCCTCGCCGCGCAGCCGCTCGGCCGCCGCCTCGCTCTCCGCCTTGAACTGCTCGGCGTCCGCGCGCATCCGGTCGGCGGCCCGCTGGGCGGAGCCCACCGTCTCGGCGGCCTCCGCGCGCATCCGCTCGGCCTCGCCCGACGCCTCGCCGATGAGCCGGTCGGCCTGGGCCGCCGCCTCGCCACGGATCCGGTTGGCGTCCTCGCGGGCCTCCGCGCGGGCGCGGGACGCGTCCTGCTCGGCCGAGGCGAGGGAGTCCGACGCCTCCGTCCGCACCCGCTGCGCGTACTCCGAGGTGTCGGAGCGCAGCCGCTCCGCCTCCTCGATGGCGTCGGTGACGGTCCGCTCGGCCAGCGCCTGCGCCGCGTCGGACTCCTCCTGGGCCCTGACCAGAATGCGGTTGGCGTCCTCGGCGGCGCGCTCCCGCTCGGCGAACGCGTCCGCCCGTACCCGGTCGGACTCCTCCTGCGCCTCGCCGCGCACCCGGTCCGCCGCCATCTCGGCGGCCGTCCGCTGTGCGTTGATCTCCTGCTCGGCCTGGTCCTGGAGGCCGGCCACGGAGTCCCGTACGTTCTGCGCGGTCTGCTCGGCGGCGGCCACCAGCTCCGTGGCGCGGTAGTCGGCCTCCGAGACCAGCCGCTGCGCCTCCGTCTGCGCCTGCTCCACCCGTTTACGGGCCGAGGCGAGCAGCTCCTCGCTCTGCTCGCGGGCCCGCTCGCGCTCCTGGTCGGCCTCGGCGCGGGCGCCGGACAGGGTCTCCTCGGCCTCGCGGCGGCGCCGGGTCGCCTCCTCCTGCGCGGCGGCCAGCGCCTCGGCGGCCTCGGCGCCGACCCGCTCGGCCGCGGCGTTCGCCTCGGACCGGGTGCGGTCGGCGCTCTCCTGGGCCTCGGTCCTGAGCCGCTCCGCCTCCGTGACGGCTTCGGTGCGCAGCCGGACCGCCGCGTTCTCCGCCTCGGCGCGGGACTGCGCGGCGTCGGACGCGGCGTCGGTACGCAGCCGCTCCGCCTCCTCCTCGGCCTGCGCCTGGAGCGTACGGACCCGCTCGGCGGCCTCGGAGCGCAGCCGCTCCGACTCCTCGGCGGCCTCGCGCCTGATCCGCTCGGCCTCCGCGCGGGCCTCGGCGAGCGCCTCCTCGGCGGAGGCCAGCCGCTGCTCCGCCTCCGTGTGCAGCCGGGTCAGCTCCTCGGCCGCCTCGGCCCTACGGGCCTCGACGCCGCGCTCGGTCTCCTCGCGCATCTCGGCGGCGGCCTGCTCGGACGCCTCCCGCATCGCCTGCGCCAGGTCCTCGCCCTCGGCGCGCAGCGTCTCGGCCTCGGCGCGGGTGCGCTCCAGGGTCTCCTCGGCCTGGCGGCGCAGCGTGGTCGCGCGCTCGATGGCCTCGGTGCGGACCCGTTCGCTCTCGGTCGCGGCACCGGACCGCAGCTCGTCGGCGTCGGCCTTCGCCTTGGTCAGCAGCTCCTCGGCGGACCTGGCCGCCTCCTCGATCTGCTGGACCGCCTCGCGGCGCGCCTCGCCCCGGATGCGCTCGCCCTCGGCGACCGCCTCGGAGCGCAGGGTCTCGGCCTCGCCGCGCAGCCTGCGGGCCTCCTCCTGGAGCTCGACGGTCTTGGCGCGGTACTCCTTGGTGTCGTCCTTGGCCGCGCCCTTGAGCTGGTCGGCCTGCTCGGCGGCCTCGCCGCGCAGCCGGTCGGCCTCGGCCTCGGCCTCGCGCCTGATCCGCTCGGCCTCCTCGACGGCGGACCGGGTGGTGGCCTGGGCGTCGTCGGACGCCTTCGTCAGGACGTCCTCGGCGGTCCTGGCCGCCTTGGCGAGCTGGGCGGCGGTGTCCTCGGCGGCGACGGTACGGGCCTTCTCGGCGGCCTCCGCGACCAGCTTCTCGGCCTCGGCGCGGGCGTCGGCGAGCGCCTGCTCGGCCTCGGCGCGGGTGGCCTCGGCCTCCTTGGTCGCCTCGCCCACCATGCGGGCGATCTCCGACTTGGCCGTACGGGTGCGCTGCTCGTTCTGCGATTCGGTGCCGGCCAGCCGCTTGGCCGCGGCCTCCTTGGCCTCCGCGATGACCTTCTCGGCCTCGGCGCGGGCCTCGCGCAGCCGCTCCGACGCCTGCTGCATCCGCTGCTCGGCGGCGCGGCTCAGCTCGGACGCCTGCTGCCGGGCCTGGTCGGCCTCGGCCGCCGTCGACGAACGCAGCTGCTCCGCGTGGCCGCTGGCCTCCTGCGCCTGCGCGGAGGCCGCGTTCATCATCCGCTCGGCGTCCCGGCGGGCCCGGAGCAGCATCGCTTCCGCTTCGGCTCGGGACGCCTCCGCCTCCGAGCCGAGCCGCCTGCGCGCCTCGTCGGCGACCCGGGCGGCCTCGGCGCGCGCGGCGGCCAGGGACTGTTCGGCCTCGGCGCGCGACTCGTCGAGGAGCCTGCGGGCCTGCGATTCGGTACGGGCGCGGAGCTGTTCGGCCCAGGCCACGTTCTCGTTCACATGCGATTCGACGGTCTGCCGACGGTCCGCCAGCTCCTGGTCGAGCCGCTGGCGCCGCTGCACCGCCTCCGCGTGCAGCTCGGCCTGGAGCCGCGCCTGGTGCTCGGCGTGCTCCTGGAGGATGCGCTGGGTCTGGGCGCGGGCCTCGCGCAGCTCGCGCTCGGCGTCCGCGCGCATCTGCTCGGCCTGCATCTGGGCGTTGCGCAGGTGCTGTTCGGCCTGATAGCCGAGATCACCGCTGTCGTACGAGGACGGGCGGGTCGCCAGAGTGCGGCGCGCCTCGTGGAGCTTGGCACGCAAGACCTCGACCTGGTAACCGAGGTCCTCGGCGTGCTGGACGGCCTTCTCCCGCGCGGTCTTCAGCCGGTCCATCTCGGCTTCGAACCGCGAAAGGTGGTCGTCGTCAGCTCGGTGGCTCTCCTGGCGTTCGTAGCCCCGCACTGCGCGGTCCCATCCGTCCCCTGGTCGCAACTGCCCAATTGAGCACCGTTCTCGGCGAACGGTCTCCCGGGGAATGGTGACAGATCAAAGGCAGGGGCGCGGCCCCGGCCCGGCCCCGGCCCGGAGCGCCCCACTCTACCGGGCCGAGAATCCTTAAGGTCAGTGCTCCGGACGGGAGGTGACCAGTTCTGTCAGTACGCCGTGGCAGTCCTTGGGGTGGAGGAACGTGATGCGCGAGCCCATGGAACCGGCGCGGGGCTGGTCGTACAGCACCCGTACGCCCTTCTCGCGGATCCCCTCGGAGTCACCGTCCACATCCGCCGTCCCGAACGCGATGTGATGAACCCCCTCGCCGTTCTTGGCCAGCCACTTGCCGACGGCCGAGTTCTCGTCGATGGATTCGAGGAGCTGGAGGTACGAAGCCCCGCCGTCGGAGGTCTCGTTGATCTTGAGCATGGCCTCCCGGACGCCCTGCTCCTCGTTGACCTCGGTGTGGAACACCTCGAAGCCGTAGGTCTCCCGGTAGAACTCGACGGTCGCGTCGAGGTCGAAGCAGGCGATTCCGATGTGGTCGATTCGCGTCAGCATGCACACAGTGCAGCGGTACGGACGCGATTACGCAACGTGCGCGCGATCACACGTACCGGCTGATGACCCGGGGTCGGACCGCTCAGTACATTTGAAGTGAACCGTCGTTCACTCGTCGACTCGCTCGTCACCCCACACCTCACCCTCAAGCTGTACGCAAAGGGGATCGCGTCTCATGTCTGCAACCCACACCACCACATCCGTGATCGTCGCGGGCGCCCGTACTCCCATGGGCAGGCTCCTCGGCTCGCTCACCTCCTTCAGCGGCGCGGAGCTGGGCGGCTTCGCCATCAAGGCGGCGCTGGACCGGGCCGGTATCGGCGGCGACCAGGTGCAGTATGTGATCATGGGCCAGGTCCTCCAGGCCGGGGCGGGACAGATCCCCGCGCGCCAGGCCGCGGCCAAGGCCGGGATCCCGCTGAACGTTCCCGCGCTCACCGTCAACAAGGTCTGCCTCTCCGGGCTCGACGCCATCGCGCTGGCCGACCAGCTGATCCGCGCGGGCGAGTTCGACGTGGTGGTCGCGGGCGGCCAGGAGTCCATGACCAACGCCCCGCACCTGCTGCCCAAGTCCCGCGAGGGCCACAAGTACGGCGCGATCGAGATGCTCGACTCGATGGCGCACGACGGGCTGACCGACTCCTTCGAGGGCATCGCCATGGGCGCCTCCACGGAGAAGCACAACGCCCGGCTGGGCATCGGCAGGCAGGCGCAGGACGAGTTCGGCGCGCTCTCCCACCAGCGGGCCGCGGCGGCCCAGAAGAACGGGATCTTCGAGGCGGAGATCACCCCCGTGGAGATCCCGCAGCGCAAGGGCGAGCCGGTGCTCTTCTCCCAGGACGAGGGCATCCGCGCCGGGACGACCGTCGAGTCGCTGGCCGGGCTGCGGCCCGCGTTCGCCAAGGACGGCACGATCACGGCGGGCACGTCCTCGCCGATCTCCGACGGCGCGGCGGCGGTCGTCGTGATGAGCAAGGCCAAGGCGCTCGAACTGGGCCTCGACTGGATCGCCGAGATCGGCGCGCACGGCAATGTGGCGGGCCCCGACAACTCGCTCCACTCCCAGCCGTCGAACGCGATCCTGCACGCCCTGGAGAAGGAGGGCCTCGGGGTGGCCGACCTCGATCTCATCGAGATCAACGAGGCGTTCGCGGCGGTCGCCGTGCAGTCGATGAAGGACCTCGGGGTGTCCCCGGAAAAGGTGAACGTGAACGGCGGCGCCATCGCCCTCGGTCACCCGATCGGGATGTCCGGCGCCCGGATCGTCCTGCACCTGGCGCTGGAGCTGAAGCGGCGCGGCGGTGGCGTGGGCGCGGCGGCGCTGTGCGGCGGCGGCGGCCAGGGCGACGCGCTGATCGTACGCGTGAGCAAGTAGCCGACCGGGTAGAGGATGCCGGGTAAACGGCCGAATAAGTGGCCGAATAAGAACGGCGCGGGGCCGGCCGACGGCCGAACGGACACACTCCGGTACGTACGGAAGGAACGGGAGCTGTGATGAGGGACGTCCCCGAGCTGGTGGCCCAGGCCCGCGAGGGCCGGCCGAGGGCCGTGGCCCGGCTCATCTCCCTGGTCGAGGGGGCGTCCCCGCAGCTCCGCGAGGTGATGGCGGCGCTGGCGCCACTGGCCGGGAACGCGTACGTCATCGGGCTGACCGGAGCGCCCGGTGTCGGCAAGTCGACATCGACCTCCGCGCTGGTCACGGCGTACCGGAAGGCGGGCAAACGCGTCGCCGTCCTGGCCGTCGACCCGTCGTCCCCCTTCTCCGGCGGCGCGCTCCTCGGCGACCGCGTCCGGATGTCCGAGCACGCCTCCGACCCCGGCGTCTACATCCGCTCCATGGCCACCCGGGGCCACCTCGGCGGCCTCGCCTGGGCGGCCCCGCAGGCGATCCGGGTGCTGGACGCGGCGGGCTGCGACGTGATCGTGGTGGAGACCGTCGGGGTCGGCCAGTCGGAGGTCGAGATCGCCTCCCAGGCGGACACCTCCGTGGTCCTGCTCGCCCCCGGCATGGGCGACGGTATCCAGGCGGCCAAGGCCGGGATCCTGGAGATCGGTGACATCTACGTCGTCAACAAGGCGGACCGCGACGGCGCCGACGCCACGGCCCGCGAGCTGAACCACATGCTCGGCCTGGGCGAATCCCGGGGCCCCGCGGACTGGCGCCCCCCGATCGTCAAGACCGTGGCGGCCCGGGGCGAGGGCATCGACGAGGTCGTCCAGGCCCTGGAGAAACACCGCGCCTGGATGGAGGAGCACGGCGCCCTCACCCGCCGCCGCACCCGCCGCGCCGCCCACGAGGTCGAGACCATCGCCGTCACCGCCCTGCGCGCCCGCATCGGCAGTCTCCACGGCGACCACCGCCTGGACACACTGGCCGCCCGTATCGTCGCGGGCGAACTGGACCCGTACACGGCGGCGGACGAACTGATCGCGCAGATCACGGGATAGGCACCTCGTACGGTCAACGGGGTTCGTCTGTAAGGGCCTTGGCGGCCGACCGGGCGGGCGCCCGACGGCGGCTTCCGTCGATCCGTGCCGACCACGGCCTGTCCGATCGCGGACGGGGCGGCGGCCCCGGACGCCCGTACCCGCACCGGAGCCTGGGTCAACTCGGCTCTGAACGCGGGCAGTTCGGGCGGTACGGCGCCGGCCGGACGGTCGTCCGTGGACGGTCGCCCGTGCGGACGGTCACCCGGCCCCGGAGCCCCGGGGGGCTCAGTCGTCGTAACGGTCGTCGTCGCCGCCGCGGTCGTCGTCGTGCTCCACCGTGACCTTCGCGGTCTGCGGGTGGACGTTCAGCTCGTGCGTACGGCCGTCCTTGCCGCGTACGTCGACCTCCCAGCGGCCACCCGCCTCGTCGTCGAGCGCGACGGACGTCACGCTGCCGGGCGCGGAGGCCAGGGCGGCGGCCACCGCACGCTTCACGTCGACCGTGGTGGCGCGCAGCGCGGCCCGGTCCCGGGCGTTCTCCCTCCGGTCCTCGGCCCGGTCGCCGGCGTCGTCGTCCGCGTCGTCGTCGGAGGTGGCCGTGGTCACCGAGCCGGTGATCGCGTCGACCCGCAGCTCGTGCGCCCGGCCGTCCTCGCCGTACAGATCGACCTCCCAGACGTTCGTCCGGTCGTCGTCCAGGTCGACGGAGTAGACGGCGCCGGGGTGCTTCTTGAGCGCCGCGTCCGCCGCGCCGCTCGCGGTGAGGATCGTGCGGCTGCCGGGCACCGCCGTCACCGCGGCCGGCGGCAGGACCGTCGGCACCACGATGGGGTCCGCGTTGTCCGTGTCGTCCCGCGCGTCGTCCCGGTCGTCGTTCCGCGAGGTGTCCCTGGCGTCGTCCCGGCCCTCGTCCGTGTCGTCCGTGGCGCTGATGTGCGACTCGGGGACGGGCAGCGCCCCCGTGCCGGCCTCGGCCCGGCTGCCGCCGGTCATGGAGTACGCGGTGTACGTACCGCCGCCGATGAGCGCCGCCGCGGTGATGGCTGAGATGGCGAGGTTGAGCTTCATGGTGGGGAGTCCTCCCGAGTCGGGGTCCGTTTGGGAACGACCTCAATGTGCACCAGGCAACCTGAAGAGCCGCTGAAGCCACCTGAAGTGATCTTCAGCTCGGATTTGGGAAGGTGGGGCCATGCGCTTGTTGATCGTTGAGGACGAAAAGCGGCTCGCGGTCTCGCTGGCCAAGGGACTGCGGGCCGAGGGGTACGCGGTCGATGTGGTCCACGACGGCCTCGAAGGGCTGCACCGGGCGAGCGAGGGGGTGTACGACCTGGTCCTGCTCGACATCATGCTCCCGGGCATGAACGGCTACCGGGTCTGCGCCGCCCTGCGCGCGGCGGGTCATGACGTACCGATTCTGATGCTCACCGCGAAGGACGGCGAGTACGACGAGGCGGAGGGGCTGGACACCGGCGCCGACGACTATCTGACCAAGCCGTTCTCGTACGTGGTGCTCGTCGCCCGGGTGAAGGCGCTGCTGCGCCGCCGGGGGACGGCCGGGGCCTCGCCCGTGATGCGGATCGGCGCGCTCACCATCGACACGGCGGCCCGCCGGGTCTTCCGGGACGAGACCGAAGTGGCCCTCACGGCCAAGGAGTTCGCCGTGCTGGAGCAGCTGGCGGTACGGGCCGGCGAGGTGGTCGGCAAGCCGGAGATCCTGGAGCACGTCTGGGACTTCGCCTTTGACGGCGATCCGAACATCATCGAGGTGTACATCAGCGCGCTGCGCCGCAAGGTCGGCGCCACCGCGATCCAGACGGTGCGCGGCGCGGGCTACCGGCTGGTGACCTCATGAGCCGGCCGGTACGGTCCCCGGTCCTCGCGGAGCGGCCCGGCGGGCGCCGCCGGTTCTCGTCCGTACGGGCGAAGGCGACGTTCGGCGCGACGGCCGTCGTGGCGGTCGCGCTGGTGGCCGCGGGGATCGTGGTCCTTCTCTCGCTGCGGATGAACCTCACCGACCAGACCGACCGGCAGGCCGACGCGGTCGCCCACGAGGTCGCGCTGGACATCGCCTCGCGGGTGCCGGACCAGATCGCGTACGCGAAGCTCGATCTGCCGGACGCGGAGGAGCACCCGGTGCAGGTGGCCGACGAGTCCGGCCGGCTGCTCGCCGTCAGCGAGGGGCTGGAGCGGATCAGCGGCACCGGCGTGGACTCGGTGCGCGTCGGGGGCACGGTCCCGCGCGGCGCCCCGGCCACCGATGACGACGATGGCGATGACGACGGTCGCAACGGCGCCGACGACGACCCCGGGGTGGGCGGGATCGGCGACAACGTCTCGTACGGTACGGGCAGCGCCACGGTGAACGGAGTCGTCGAGGACTACCGCTTCGCCACGGTCGAGGCGACCGACCGCGCGGGCGCGACCGTCCTGGTCCACGCGGGCGCCTCGCTCGCCGACCGGCAGAGCGCGGTCGGCACCACGGCGGCGGCGATGCTGGCGGGGCTGCCCGTGCTGCTGCTGGTGGTCGGGGGAGTGACCTGGCTGATGATGCGCCGGGCGCTGCGGCCCGTCGAGGGCATCCGGCGCGAGATGGCGGCGATCACCGCCTCCGAGGACCTGTCCCGGCGGGTGCCGGAACCGGACACCCATGACGAGGTGGCCATGCTGGCCCGTACGACCAACGAGACGCTCACCGCGCTGGAGGCCGCCGTCGACCGGCAGCGCCGCTTCGTCGCGGACGCCTCGCACGAACTGCGCAGCCCCATCGCCTCGCTCCGTACCCAGCTCGAAGTGGGCGAGGCACATCCGCACCTGCTGGACGTCCCGGGCGCGGTCGCCGATACGGTACGGCTCCAGCAGCTCGCCGCCGATCTGCTGATGCTGGCCCGGCTGGACTCCGGGGAGCGCCCGGAGCGGCTGCCGGTCGATCTGGGCGCGCTCGTCCACGAGGAGGTCTCGCAGCGGGGCACGGACCGGGTCCAGGTCGCGGTGGATGCTCAGCCGGGGCTCGAAGTGGCCGGATCGCGCGGCCAGTTGGCCCGGGTGCTCGGCAATCTGCTCGACAACGCGCAGCGCCACACCAAGGACACGGTCGTCGCGTCCGTGCGCCAGGAGGGCGAGTGGGTCGTGCTGGCGGTCGCCGACGACGGGGCGGGGGTGGGCGAGGCGGAGCGCGAGCGGATCTTCGAACGGTTCGTACGGCTCGACGACGCCCGCGCCAGGGACGACGGCGGGGCCGGACTGGGGCTGGCCATCGCCCGGGACGTGGCGGAACGGCACGGCGGCACGCTCACGGTCGGCAGGGCGCCGACGGGCGGCGCCCTGTTCGAGCTGCGGCTGCCGCGTGCCCGGCCCACCGCCACCCGCGCGGACGCCGGCGCCTGAGAGCCTGTCGGGTGACCTCTGGTGGGCGGTGTGCCGACGGCGGCCCGGCACGCCCTTCCCCGGTTTCTGGCCGGGGGTGCCCCCATCCGGCGTTGTCGTTGTCGTCGGGCGCCGACTCCCCACCGCCTCAGGGGCGGGGGAGGGGCCCCACCGCGTCGGTTCCCTCCTCCGCCTTGGAAGCGCGCTCGGCATCCGGAGGACGAGTCCGGGCGCCGAGGCGGAGCGAGCGCGGCGCACCGGATCGCGTCCGCTTTCCGACCGAGGTCACCCGACAGGTGCTGAGACTCCGCGGGGAGATGTCCGGGATCCGGATGCGCCGCCGGGCTGTGCTCGGCGGCGCCGGGCTCAGACCCTGCCCCGCCGTCCGTGCAGATGCTCGGCCACGGGGGCCAGCGCCACCCGCAGCTCGGCGAGCGCCTCCGGGGAGAACATGTCGATGAAATGCTTCCGCACGGAGGCGACATGGTACGGAGCGACCTTCTGCATGGTCTCCATGCCGGCGTCCGTCAGGACCGCGAAGAGTCCGCGCCGGTCGGACTGGCAGTTCTCCCTGCGGACCAGACCGGCCCGCTCCATCCGGGTGATCTGATGGGAGAGCCGGCTCTTGGACTGGAGCGTGACGGCCGCGAGATCCGTCATACGCATGCGTCGGTCGTCGGACTCGGAGAGACTCACCAGGATCTCGTAGTCGTTCATGGTGAGGTCGAACGGCTGAAGGTCCTTCTCCAGCTGATGCGTCAGCAGTTTGTTGACCACCAGATGGGTGCGCCAGGCGCACTGCTCCGCGTCACTCAGCCAGCGGGTGGCCGTCTCGGTCTCCATGTATCGATTCTACCTAAGAAGTTGAATTCTGGACGAAATTTACGATGGCGGCGATATGTGACGCCAGGCACCCGTCGTGCCGAACGGGGGGAGCGCACGCGTTCGACGTCACACTCCGCAGGGTACCGCTCACAGACCGAAGCGCCGCTGGAGATCGCCGAGCTGGCCGGGCATCCGCGCCCCCTGCTGCCCGGAGTGCCCCACCGGCGGCGCGCCGCCGCCCGGCACCCCCTGCTCGGGAGGGACCGCACCCGTCGGCTGCTCCGCCATCAGCGCCTCCGACGACTGCAACAACACCGTCCCGGCCCCGACGAACTCGAACTGATGCTCCTCGCCCGAGGCGCCGCCGATGCCGGTGAGCGACCGGATGCCTCCGAGCACACCGGACATATAGCCATGATCGTAGTGGTGGCACGGGGACGGACAGTCCGCCCAGCCCACCAGCGCCTGCGGATCCACCCGCAGTGGCGGCTCCATGAACACCACGGGCCCGTTGGACGCCGCGACGAACTTCCCCGTACCGATCAGGGTCAGAAAGCCCGGCACGATCGACTGCTTGAGCGCCAGCGTCGGCTGGTACGCCAGCAGATTCCCGGAACGGATCGTCAGATTGCCGTCCTCCAGATCGAAGGAGTTGACGTCGAAGGCCCGGTCCGCCAGCAGCATCTTGCCGCTGCCCTCGGCCACCACCCAGTCGGCGGCGTGCAGCGGCGAGTGGAAACTGCTGCGCACCAGCCGCTCGAACCGCCCGTGACCGATCCCGTCGAAGTTGATCTGCCCGTAGTAGGCGATCATCTTCCCCTTCTGGAGGAACCACTGGCTCCCCTTCAGCTCCACACAGAAGGTGTACGCGTTGACGTTGTCATCGCTGGGCAGCGTCATCGGGTCGAAAACCACCGGTGCGCCCATCGCTCCCGCGCTCACAGTTTCTCCTCCGACGCCTGTACGTAGACCGCGCCGCTGCCGGTCAGCTCCAACTGGAACGCCTCGCCCGAGCCGCGCCCCACCATGTCCCGCCAGCCGAGCGCGGTGGAGAGCTTGTTCCGTACGTCGCCGTGGTGCGCGACATACGCCTGCGGGTCCACCCGGACCTCCGCGCCCGGGGTGATGGGCAGCTCGATCACGCCGCCGTGCGCCATCACCGCGACCGCGCCATGGCCCTTGAGCGTGGTCGTGAACAGCCCCTGGCCGGTCACCTGGCCGCGCACCATGCCCATGACCCCGCCCTGCGAGCCCATGAACATCGTGCCCTGCTGGAGGGTCCCGTCGAAGGCCAGCAGCCGGTCCGCCTCGACATACAGGGTGTCGCCCGCCAGATTGATCACCTGGATGTGGTGGCCGCCGTGGCCGAACATCACCGTGCCGCTCCCCTCCACCGTCATCAGGGGCGTCGCCTCGTTGGCGACCCGCCGCCCGAGCATCGACATCAGGCCGCCCTGGCCGCCCTGGATGTTCGGGGTGAAGCTGACCTCTCCCCGGTACGCCAGCATCGCGCCCCGCTGGCTGAACATCTTCTGGCCGGGCACCACCGTCGCCTCGACCATCTTCGAGTTGATCTCACGGAACGGCATCACACCTCACCCCCGACCGTGTTCCGCTCGCTCGGCTGGACGTAGACCAGCCCCTCGCCCTCGAAGCGCAGCTGGAACGCCTCGCCCGAACCCTCGCCCATGAACGTCCGGAAATTCACCCCGGACTGGAGCTTCTGCTGAAGCCGGCCCTGGTGCGCGATATACGCGCCGGGGTCGACATGCAGCGGATACTGCGGCGTCACCCGGAGGATCACCGCCTCGCCGTCCGACATGATCGCGGCCTGGCCCGTCCCTTCGACCGTGGTCGTGAACAGTCCGTTGCCCGAGGCTCCGCCGCGCAGACCGGTGAAGGTCGTGCCTGTCCGCAGCCCCGCGTCCGTACAGAGCAGGTTGCTCGACTCCACATAGAGCTTGTCACCATGCAGCGAGACGAGGCTGATCTCGCTCGCCCGGTCGGCGAAATAGCACGTCCCCTGGCCCTTCACCTCCATTACGGTCATCTGTTCGCCGGTGAGTCTGCGGGTCACCATCCCCCGCAGACCCTCACCGCCGCCGGTCATCTTCTTGAAGGCCATCCGGCCGTCGTACGCGACCATCGAGCCGTTCTTCGCTTTGACGGCGTCGCCGGTCATGTCGACGGCGAGCACCTTGCTGCCTTGCAGTCGGAACTGAGCCACGGGTCGACGGTATCCGGAGGCACCGGCAGGCAACAGGCCCAACAGCCCCGAACCATCCCCGACCGGACCCCGACCGGACCCTGACAACGGTCGTGCGCGGGCGGGCTGCCACAATGAGGAGCGCTTGTGCGGGTTTTCACAAGATCACCTGCTTCACAAGATCACCCGCTGGATCACCCGTTCCCGGACCCGATGACGAAGGTGCCTGCCCCGTGGACATCAAGACCGCCTCCTCCCTCCATCGCCTCCGCCTGGTCTCCGCGCCCGAGGCCGTGTCCTTCCTGCTGCTGCTGGTCTGCTCGGTGCTCAAGCGCACCACGGACTTCAACGCGGTCCCGGTGATGGGCGCCGTCCACGGCCTGCTCTTCGTCCTGTACGTGATCTTCTGGGCCGACGCCTGGAACCGCACCAAGTGGTCTCTCAGGACGGCGGCCCTCTACTTCGTGCTCTCCGTCCTGCCGACCGGCGGTTTCTTCGCCGACCGCAAGCTCAAGCGCGCCGCCGACGACGCCGTCCTCGCCTCCCGCGCCCGCAGCGAAGGTACGGTCAGCGCATGATCGTCGCCTTTTCCGTATTGCCCCTCGGTGTGGGGGAGGACGTCGGCGAGTACGTCGCCGACGCCGTCCGGGTCGTCCGCGAGTCCGGGCTGCCGAACCGCACCGATGCCATGTTCACCTCGATCGAGGGGGAAAGAGTGTACCTCTGAGTACATGGCGGAGCCCCGTCCGGCGAGTGTTGCTCGTTGGCGTCGGACGGGGCGTATCAGGTGATCAGCGCTCGCTCATTCGGTACGGACGGCCAGGACGATCCCGAGTGCGATGAGCCCCCAGCAGACCGCCACCCCGGCTCCCCATGCGACCCTGCCGACCATCTGTCTCGCCCTACGGTTCACCGGGCGCGCCTCACGTCTTCCGGGGCCGCCAGCCACTCCGGGCCCCCGCCCACGGGCCGCAGGAACGCCGTAGAGCGCTTACGGCGCAGCCCCGGGGACTCGGCGGGGTCCTCGTAGTCGGGGATCACGTCCCGCAGGATGCCGACCCTCCCCGCAGCGTCCTCCACCCGTGCGCCGATGTCCTCGCGCGCGATCACCCGTGCCCCTCCGGATGCCGCTTCATGTAGACGTTGCAGTCGGACACGGTGGTCATGTCGCCCCCGGCACGGGCACGGTCCCGTACGTTCGCGAGTTCGATACAGCCCGGACACTCCTCCACCGGGGTCGGCTCCAGCTCCGTACGTAAGGGCAGTTCCACCGGCAAGGTCTGGTAACGCGTCGGTTCGGTCATGTTCCGAGCGTTCCGTTGAACGGTGCGGAGTTACAGGGACGGAACGTCCTACTTTCCGTAGCTAGTCGGTAACCCCCAGAAACTCGGCCAGCTTGCGCAATCCAGGGGGGCGCGTGGGTCCGTGCCACAGATCACCGACGATCGCGACAGCCAACGTGTGATGCCTCATCCATGCCGGGGCGACCCTGCGCAGCGATTCCAGCGCGCGGACGGCTCCGGCGGAGTCCCCGACGTCGGCATGGGCACGGGCCACGTCGAGCAACAGCCATGTTCGCCATGAAGGCGGGATGTCTCTGCTGAGACGCATACCGCGTGCCAATGTCAACGCTTCGTCCGGGCGACCGTGCTGGACAGCCAGACGCACCCGCTCAATCCGTACAGAGGACCGGCTGAAGACTGACACCAACTTGCCGTCTGCCGGGGGCGGGAGCGTCGCCAAACGGCCTGTAGCAGCCTCAGCCGTCACCATCATGTCGTTGGCCGTGCCGTAGTCACCATTCCGGGCGTAGGACGTTGCTGCGGACATGAGCAAGCCGCCCCACACGCGGACACCCTCCGCCGTGTCGGTGTGCTGCCGCTCAACTCCGTCAGCGACGTACACCGCCAAGTGCTGCGCGTCATCCAACCTGTTCTGCCGCTGATACGCCCACGCCACGGAGTTGGAGACCATGGCGGACAGCAAAGGATCGGAAGACTTCTCCGCTGCTCCTATGGCTCGCTCCAGAGCGGACAGCGCAAGATCCGACTTCCCGAGCCGGATGGCCAGATGACCGCCCAGTTGCAACGCCTTGCCCAATGCCGCCTGCCCGGCCGCACTCTCATCGTCGCTGCCCACAGCAGCCACCAGGCGAGCGTCCGCGATGATCCCCGGAAGAACGTCCATGAGCCGTCCGAACTCCGCGTCGTGGTAGAGCGTCCACGCGGCGGCAAGTTCAGCCCGCAGAAGGGGCAAGGAGAGCCGTTCGGCGCCCGACGGCTCGGGAGGCAGGGCGAAGAGCGGCGGCATGAGTGCGCGCCGGACGGCGACCAGAGAAGGGGAATCCGGCTCACCGTTCGATGACACGCCGGGTGGGTCGCCGAGTAGCGCCGTGAGTTCGACGCCAAGCCCTTTGGCCACTGCGTGAAGGGTGGGCAACCGCGCACTGTGCTTACGCTTCTGCTCCAACTTCCGAATCACATCCACGGATACGCCGGAACGCCCGGACAGCCCCTCTTGGGTGAGGTCGGCAAGGCGGCGCAGTCTGGCGATGCGATCGCCCAAATGCTCAGTAGCCATGCTTCCGAAGCTACGCCAGAGAGCATGTTCCCCGGGAACGCGCTCTGTTCCGATGCACGTACAGAGCACTCGAACGGGGAAGACCGTCCACCCATCGGTGAACGGTCTCTCGGGTCAGGATCGGATCACTCCGTGTGGCCAAGCGCCCGGTACAGCGTCGCGCGGGACACGCCCACCGCCTTGGCCACCGCCGTGACGCTCTCCCCCTGCGCACGGCGCGCCTTGGCAGCGGCGAGCTTGTCAGCGTCCATGACCGTCGGACGCCCCCCGGTGCGTCCCTGAGCGCGGGCAGCGTCGAGACCCGCGCGCGTCCGCTCCTGAATCAACGAACGATCGAACTCCGCCATGGCGCCGACGACGTGGAGCATGAGACGGCCGTCCGGGGTGTTCGGATCGATGCTCGCCAACGCGCCCGTGAGCACCTTGAACCCGATACCCCGCGCGGCAAGAGCGTCCACCATGTTCACCAGGTCGATCAGCGACCGCGCGAACCTGTCCAGCTTCCACACACACAGGGTGTCCCCGGGGCGGACGTAGTCGAGAACGGCCGTCAGCTCCGGGCGCTCCGTGTTCTTCCCGCTCGCCCTGTCGGTGAAGACCCGGGCACAGCCCGCTTCCCTGAGGGCGTCGAGCTGCAACCGTGCTTCCTGATCGTCCCCTGAGACTCTGGGGAGTGGGACGAGGTGATGGATGTGGTCAAACGGGCCGTCGCCGCAGTCGAGGCGCGCGCCGGACGCGTCTCCCTCGTCCTCAAGGCCGACATCAGGCCCGGTGTCACCGACGGCCTCACCTCGAAGGTCGAGACGGTCGAACGCCACCTCGCCGCCGGGGCGCCCGTTCGGACGCCCGACGCCCCGTAGGGCATCCGTACGAACTCCCGTAGGGTACTCGGACGCAGCAACCCGCGAACATAAACTCGCTCGCTCGGACGCCTCCAGTCGACACGCCGGTAAATGTCCCTTTCTGTAGGGATATCGACCTTGTGAATCAGCTGGAGGCATCGTGCGGCCCGAGGGCTACGAGTACGACTACGACATCCACAGCTGCCTGGCCGGTCCCCTCATGGAACCGGACCGGGCCGCCGCCTACCGGGTGCGGTACCGGAGCCTGCTCGCGCGGGAACCCCGCCGAATACGAGCCGTCCTGCTGATGGCCCTGGCGCCGCTCCTCTCCGGTTCCCTGCTGGTCTATCTGGTCTGGCCCAGCCATCGCACCGTCCGGGAGGGCGGCGACCGCTGGCTGATCGTCTTCGACCACGTGATGCTCGGCTCGATCGGTCTGATCGCCTTCTTCATGCTGGTCAACGTGGTCTCCGTGGCCCACGCCACGATGGTCGCCAGGGACCCGATACCGGTCCCGGCCGAAGTCGGCACCCGGGTCGCTTTTCTTACCACGTACGTCCCCGGCAAGGAGCCGCTCGCCATGGTGCGGGCCACGCTCGAAGGCGCCGTACAGCTGCGCCACAGCGGACCGCTGGAGGTCTGGCTGCTCGACGAGGGCGACGCCCCCGAGGCCAGGGCGCTCTGCGCGGAGCTGGGGGTACGGCACTTCACCCGCAACGGTGTCCCCGAGTGGAACCGCAGGTCGGGGGTGCACAAGGCGCGGACCAAGCACGGCAACTACAACGCTTGGCTCGCGATGCACGGCGACGACTACGACTTCTTCGCCTCCGTCGACACCGATCACACCCCGCTCCCCAACTTCCTGGAGCGGATGCTCGGCTACTTCCGCGATCCGGACGTCGCCTTCGTCGTCGGACCCCAGGTGTACGGGAACTACACCTCCCCGGTGACCAAGGCCGCCGAATCCCAGCAGTTCCTGTTCCACGCGCTGATCCAGCGGGCCGGCAACCGCTACCACGCGCCGATGTTCGTCGGCACGAACAACATCGTCCGGATCAAGGCGCTCAAGCAGATAGGCGGGCTGTACGACTCGATCACCGAGGACATGGCCACCGGCTTCGAGCTGCACCGGACGAGAAACCCCCTCACCGGCAGGTTCTGGCGCTCCGTCTACACCCCCGACGTACTGGCCGTGGGGGAGGGGCCCGCCTCCTGGACCGACTTCTTCACCCAGCAGCTGCGCTGGTCCAGGGGCACCTACGAGACGCTCCTCAAGCAGTACTGGAAGGCGCCCTTCCGGGTGCCGCCGGGGCGGCTGCTCAGCTACACGCTGATGCTCGTCTACTACCCGATGACCGCCGTCAACTGGTTCCTGGGCATCCTCAGCTGTGTCCTGTTCCTCTGGCTCGGGGCCTCCGGGACCCAGGTCTCGTCCTCGATCCTGCTGATGCTCTACAGCGACGCCGCCGCCCTCCAGATAGGTCTCTACCTCTGGAACCGGCGCCACAACGTCTCGCCCCACGAACCCGAGGGTTCCGGCGGACTGGCCGGTATGGCGATGTCCGCGCTCTCCGCGCCGGTCTACCTCAAGTCGCTGGGCTCGGCGCTCCTGCGCACCCGCGGCCGCTTCGTGGTCACCCCCAAGGGCGGCGAGGCCAGCCCCGACCGGCTGATGACCTTCCGGCTGCACCTCTTCTGGGCGGCCGTGCTCCTCGCCTCGCTGATCGCGTCCGTCTTCCTCGGCCACACCCACATCGCGATGCGCACCTGGGCCGTGCTCGCCCTGGTGATCGCGCTTGCCCCGGTCGGCGTCTGGCTCTGGACCCTGCGGCAGGAGCGCGCCGCCCGTACGACCACGGTCTCCGCGCCCATGCCCACGCCCGCGCTCGCACCCGAGCCCGACCTCGCCCCGGCGACCGCCCCGGCGACGACGACCGCCCCGGCGACGACCGCGGTGCCCGTAGCGACGACAGGAGGGAACTGAGCCATGCCCGAGCGGAACAAGTCGCGGTACCGGCCGTCGAAGAAGTTCAAGAAGACCCTGCTCGGCGGCGGAGCGCTGGCCGTGCTCGTGGGCCTCAACGCCCCCGCGGCCTACTCCTTCGCCTCGGAGAAGTACCACGCGTACAAGATCGCCCAGCCGGGCTACAAGCAGGAGTACGGCTCCTGGGCCATGCTCGACGTCCCCGAGCGGTACCGTACGAACGCGATCCACGCGGCCCTGCTGCACACCGGCAAGGTCCTGATCATCGCCGGGTCCGGCAACAACCAGAAGAAGTTCGACGCGGGCTCCTTCGACACGATCCTCTGGAACCCGGCCGACAACTCCTTCAAGAAGATCCCCACCCCCGAGGACTTCTTCTGCGCCGGCCACACCCAGCTCGCCGACGGCCGCCTGCTGGTGGCGGGCGGCACCGCGCGGTACGAGGTGCTCGACGGCGAGGTCGAGCGCGCGGGCGGCCGGATGCGGATCAAGAACGAGAACCCGGACCGCGCCCACACCTTCAAGAAGGGCACCCGCTTCCGCTCGCCCTCGGGCGTCGAGTACGTCAGCAAGTTCGATGTCACCGTGCCCAAGGCGAAGAAGGAGTTCAAGGTCGCGTACGGCCAGGGCGGCCGCATGCTGCCCTGGAAGACCAAGGTCACCGCGGGCGAGGCCCGGGTCTTCGTGGAGGCGGCCGAGAAGGGCGTCGGGGCGCTGACCACCCAGGCCGCGCAGTACGAGATCGTCGGCCTCAAGGGCAAGGACGCGGACAACCTCTACGGCCTCGCGCAGAAGATCACCACGGAGAAGCAGGACTTCCAGGGCATCCGGTCCGCGTACGAATTCGACGCCAGGGCGGAGAAGTACCTCCCCGTCGACCCCATGAAGGAAGCCCGCTGGTACCCCACGCTGGTGACCCTGGACGACGGCAAGGTGCTCGCGGTCTCCGGTCTGGACGATGTCGGCGCCGTACTCACCGGGGACAACGAGCTGTACGACCCGAAGACCAAGAAGTGGTCCAAGGGCCCCACCCGCTACTTCCCGACCTACCCCGCGCTCTTCCTCACCAAGGGCGGCAAGCTCTTCTACTCCGGCTCCAACGCGGGCTACGGCCCCGCCGACAAGGGGCGCAGGCCCGGCCTGTGGGACATCGAGAAGAACACCTTCACCACCGTCGACGGCCTGACCGACCTCGACCAGACCGAGACCTCCGCCTCCCTGCTGCTGCCGCCGGTCCAGGACCAGCGCGTCATGCTGCTCGGCGGCGGCGGGGTCGGTGAGTCCTCCAAGGCCACCGCCCGTACGGCGATCGTCGACCTCAAGGACGACAGCCCGGCCTTCCAGGAGGGCCCCAGGCTGCCGCAGGGCACCCGCTATCTGAGCAGCGTGCTCCTCCCCGACGACACCGTCTTCACCACCGGCGGCTCCTCCGACTACCGGGGCCGGGGCGCCAGCGACATCCTGAAGGCGCAGTTCTACACCCCCCGCACCAACACCTTCCGCCGCGCGGCCGACCCCACCGTGGGCCGCAACTACCACTCCGAGGCGCTGCTGCTGCCGGACGGCCGCGTGGTGACGTTCGGCTCCGACCCGCTCTTCGGCGACGCCGACAACACCAAGCTCGGCACCTTCGAACAGCGCGTCGAGATCTATACGCCGCCCTACCTCCAGGGCGACAGGGCCAAGAAGGAGAACCGCCCCGCCCTCGGTACGGGCCCCGACCGGCTCGATGCCAAGGGCCGCGCCACCTTCGCCACCGACCACCCCGACCGTATCGCCAAGGCCCGGCTGATGCGCCCGAGCGCCGTCACCCACACGACGGATGTCGAACAGCGCTCGGTCGAACTGAAGCTCACCAGGACCAAGGACGCGGTGACCGTCGAGGCCCCCAACGACCGCACCATGGTCCCGCCCGGCTGGTACATGCTCTTCGCGACGGACGCGTCGGGCGTCCCCTCGGAGGCGAAGTGGGTACGGGTCGAATAGCGCCCCCTGCGCCCCACCCCGCGTCCACCCCTTGCGCCTACCCCTTCGTCTTGCGGGCCAGGCCGAGGGCGTACTCCGGCCACCAGGTGCCCGCCGCCGGGCCGCCCCGGCAGGGGCCGTCGGACTCGCCGGGGCGTTTGATCCAGAGGTAGGCGTCGAGGAGTTCGTTGCCGGTGTTGGTGGAGGGCGGCGTGCCCAGGGCCCGGCCCGGCGGGTTGCACCAGGCCTGGTCGCGGTCGCCGGGGAGCGGGCCCGCTCCGTTGCGGCTGGTGTCCATGGTGAAGTGGGCCTCGCCGAGCAGACCGGCGAGCCGGGTGCCGTACAGCTTGACCGCGTCATTGGTCTGGAAGTTGGACACGTTGAGGGAGAAGCCGTCCGCCGCGCCCACCCCGGCCTGCTGGAGCGCCCCGGCGAGCTTGTCCGGGTCGGTGATCCAGTCGGGGTTCCCCGCGTCCAGATAGACCCGGGTGCGCGGCTGCCGTTTGAGCCGGCCGATCGCCTCGGACAGCAGCGTGTACCGCTCGGCCCGGTGCTGGTCGGGGGTGCAGCCGTCGGCGAGGTGCGGTACGGCGTCCGGCTCCAGGATCACGATGGCGTCGGCGCCCCCGATGGCGGTGGCGAAGGTGTCGATCCAGGCGCGGTAGGCCCCGGCGTCGGGCGCGCCGCCCGCCGAGTAGAGCCCGCAGTCGCGGTGCGGGATGTTGTACGCGACGAGGACCGCCGTACGCCGGGCGGCCGTCGCGCCCCGGACGACCCTGCGGATCTGCGGCTCGGGGTCGTCCCCGGCGGGCCATACGGCGGCCGCGTGCTCCGAGATCCGGCGGAGGGCCTTCGCGTCGGCCGTGCGGCCCTCCTTCTCCCACCGCTCGACCTGGCGGGCCGCGTCACTGTCCGGGTCGGTCCAGAAGGGCGACGCGACGGCGGGGGCGGCCTCGCCCCTGACCGGGGTGGGGCGGGCCCGCTCGGCGGAGTCGCGGCCGGTGGCCGGGGAGGCCGGGGAGGAGGCCGGGAGGAGGGAGCAGCCGGTCGCGGTCAGCGAGAGAAGGACGGCGACGGCGGCGGTGCGGTACGAACGCGGTGGTCTGTGGCCGGACATCCAGCACCCTCGGAGGACGACGAAAAGAATACGGATATGACAGAACGGTCATATCGTTACATAACGAATAGCCGGGATCCGGCTGCGACACCGGAAGCGGGCGGGTGGCCCGGCCGGAACCGCCGACCGAAGAGCGAGACAGTGCTGACCGCCATATGGCCAGTGGGTAAGGTCGATGTCGTGTCAAAGCCGCTCAGTCTCGCCTTCGACCCCATCGCGCGCGCCGACGAACTCTGGCGGCGCCGCTGGGGGCCCGTCCCCTCCATGGGCGCGATCACCTCGATCATGCGCGCCCACCAGATCCTGCTCGCCGAGGTGGACGCGACCGTCAAGCCGTACGGACTGACCTTCGCCCGGTACGAGGCGCTCGTGCTGCTGACCTTCTCCAAGGCGGGCGAGCTGCCGATGTCCAAGATCGGCGAGCGGCTGATGGTCCACCCGACCTCCGTCACCAACACCGTGGACCGGCTGGTGACCTCCGGGCTGGTCGGCAAACGGCCCAACCCCAACGACGGCAGGGGCACCCTCGCCTCCATCACCGACAAGGGGCGCGAGGTGGTCGAGCGGGCCACCCGCGATCTGATGGAGATGGAGTTCGGGCTCGGGGCGTACGGCGCCGAGGGGTGCGCCGAGATCTTCGCGATGCTGCGCCCGCTGCGGGTCGCCGCCCAGGACTTCGAGGACTGATCGCCGGGTAGGGGGGCGGGGCCGCGGGGCGGGGGCGGGCGAAGATCGCCCGAAGTGCCCGGTTAGGCTCGCCCCCATGAAGTCGAATGTGCTGTCGCGCTACCGGGTGATGGCGTACGTCACCGCTGTCTGGCTGCTGGTCTTCACCGTGGCGATCATCCTGAAGTACGGTTTCGATACCGGCGACACGATGGTGATCTCCCAGATCCACGGTGTCCTGTTCATCATTTACGTGGTCTTCGCCTTCGACCTGGGCTCCAAGGCGAAGTGGCCCTTCGGCAAGCTGCTCTGGGTGCTGGCCGTGGGCTGTATCCCCACCGCCTCGTTCTTCGTCGAGCCGAGGATCACCCGGGAGACCCGGCCGCTGCTGACGGACCGCGAGCCCGTCACCGCCGAGGCGTAGTACCCGCCGATCCGCCCGCGCGCCGAACGCGTGGGCGGTTTCCTCTCGACATTTAGTAGGACGTCCTAGTAAATTTGAGGCATGGACGCCGAAGCGATCGAGGACGGCCGCCGCCGCTGGCAGGCCCGCTACGACAAGGCACGCAAGCGCGACGCCGACTTCACCACGCTCTCCGGCGATCCGGTGGAGCCGGTCTACGGACCCCGGCCCGGCGACACCTACGAGGGCTTCGAGCGGATCGGCTGGCCCGGGGAGTACCCCTTCACCCGGGGCCTCCACCCGACCGGTTACCGGGGCCGGACCTGGACCATCCGCCAGTTCGCCGGCTTCGGCAACGCGCTCCAGACCAACGAGCGCTACAAGAGCATCCTGGCCAACGGCGGCGGCGGGCTCTCCGTCGCCTTCGACATGCCGACGCTCATGGGCCGCGACTCCGACGACCCGCGCGCGCTCGGCGAGGTGGGCCACTGCGGAGTGGCCATCGACTCGGCCGCCGACATGGAGATCCTCTTCGGCGACATCCCGCTCGGCGACATCACCACCTCGATGACGATCAGCGGCCCGGCGGTCCCGGTCTTCTGCATGTACCTCGTCGCGGCGGAGCGCCAGGGCATCGATCCCGCCGTGCTCAACGGCACGCTCCAGACCGACATCTTCAAGGAGTACATCGCGCAGAAGGAGTGGCTCTTCCAGCCCGAGCCCCATCTGCGGCTGATCGGCGATCTGATGGAGCACTGCGCGGCCGACATCCCCGCGTACAAACCGCTCTCCGTCTCCGGCTACCACATCCGGGAGGCGGGCTCGACGGCCGCGCAGGAGCTGGCGTACACCCTGGCGGACGGCTTCGGCTACGTGGAGCTGGGGCTCAGCCGGGGGATGGACATCGACGGCTTCGCCTCCGGTCTCTCCTTCTTCTTCGACGCACACCTCGACTTCTTCGAGGAGATCGCCAAGTTCCGCGCCGCCCGCCGCATCTGGGCGCGCTGGATGAAGGAGGTGTACGGAGCGAGGACCGACAAGGCCCAGTGGCTGCGCTTCCACACCCAGACCGCGGGCGTCTCGCTGACCGCGCAGCAGCCGTACAACAACGTTGTACGGACGGCGGTGGAGGCCCTGTCGGCGATCCTCGGCGGGACGAACTCCCTGCATACGAACGCGCTGGACGAGACCCTCGCGCTGCCCAGCGAGCAGGCCGCCGAGATCGCGCTCCGCACCCAGCAGGTGCTGATGGAGGAGACCGGCGTCGCCAACGTGGCCGACCCGCTCGGCGGTTCCTGGTACGTGGAGCAGCTGACCGACCGGATCGAGGCCGACGCCGAGCGGATCTTCGAGCAGATCAAGGAGCGGGGCATGCGCGCCCACCCGGACGGGCGTCACCCGATCGGGCCCATTACCTCCGGGATCCTGCGCGGGATCGAGGACGGCTGGTTCACCGGGGAGATCGCCGAGGCGGCGTTCCAGTACCAGCGCTCGCTGGAGAAGGGCGACAAGCGGGTCGTCGGCGTCAACGTCCACCACGGCTCCGTCACGGGCGATCTGGAGATCCTGCGCGTCAGCCACGAGGTCGAGCGCGACCAGGTCCGGGTCCTCGGGGAGCGCAGGGCCGCCCGCGACGACGCCCGGGTGCGCACCGCCCTGGCGGCGATGCTGACCGCCGCCCGCGACGGCTCGAACATGATCCCCCCGATGCTGGAGGCGGTCCGGGCGGAGGCGACGCTCGGCGAGATCTGCGGGACCCTGCGGGACGAGTGGGGGACGTACACGGAGCCGCCCGGCTTCTGACCGTACCCACGAGGCGGCTCAGGAGGGGCGCAGACCGCCCAGCAGCAGCGCGGTGAACGCGCGGGCCCACTCCTCGTCGATTCGCGCCCCGCTGACCAGGGCGCGGTGCACCGTCGCCCCGGCGATCACGTCGAAGACCAGGTCGGCGGCGCGGGTCGCCGCGGCGCTGTCCGGCTCGTGGGTGAGTTCGCCCCGGGCGCGGGCCCGCTCGCGGCCCAGCAGCACCAGCCGCTTCTGCCGGTCGACGATCCTGACGCGGATCCGCTCGCGCAGCGCCTCGTCGCGGGTGGCCTCGGAGACCACGGCCATCAGCGCGGTGCTGGTCTCCGGCCGCTCCAGCAGCTCCGCGAACTGGAGCACCACGCCCTCGATATCGGCCGACAGGCTTCCCCGGTCGGGGAGTTCGAGTTCGTCGAAGAGGGCCGCGACCGCGTCCACCACCAGCTCGTTCTTGCCCGCCCACCGCCGGTAGAGGGTGGTCTTGGCGACACCGGCCCGGCTCGCCACGTCCCCCAGCGTCAGCTTGGCCCAGCCCAGCTCCACCAGGGCGGCCCGGGTGGCCTCCAGGATCGCGGAATCCGCCGCGGTGCTGCGGGGGCGGCCGGTGCGGGGCACGGCGGGGGCCGAGGTTCCCCCGGCGTCGGTGGAGCTGTCGCGGCGGCTGGACATGACGGCGACCATACCGGCCGGTAGGTATTTCGCTGTGAGCCAGTTCACCGGAGGAATCTCACACAGGCACGGTGGGCGAAGTTACGCTACGACCCGTAGCGAAAGCTCTGACCGGCTCACGCGACGACCACGGACGACCCGGGTGGGGACCCGGTGCTGTACGACGGTGCGCACCGCTTTTCTGAAGTGGGCGCGGAGGGGGGAGGATGTACTCATGCAGCCTAGGAACATGTCCATGAGCGGCGTCGTCGACCTCGCCGCGGTGAAGGCGGCCGGTGAGGCCAAGGCGAAGGCGGAGCAGGCCCGTGCCGAGGCGGCCCGCCAGGGCGGCGCCGTCGCCGAACCCCCGTCCAGCCTGGTGATCGACGTCGACGAGGCGGGCTTCGAACGCGATGTCCTCCAGCGGTCCACCGAGGTCCCGGTCGTCATCGACTTCTGGGCCGAGTGGTGCGAGCCGTGCAAGCAGCTGAGCCCCGTGCTGGAGCGGCTGGCGCGGGAGTACAACGGCCGGTTCGTGCTCGCCAAGATCGATGTCGACGCCAACCAGATGCTGATGCAGCAGTTCGGGATCCAGGGCATCCCCGCGGTCTTCGCGGTGGTGGCCGGCCAGGCGCTGCCCCTCTTCCAGGGCGCGGCCCCGGAGACCCAGATCCGCCAGACCCTGGACCAGTTGATCCAGGTCGGCGAGGAGCGCTTCGGGCTCACCGGGATCGCGGTCGCCGGTGACGCCGGCGCCGATGACGAGGCGGAGCACGAGGCCCCCGTGCCGGTGGGTCCGTACGACGCCCTGCTGGAGGCGGCCGTGCAGGCCCTGGACGCCAATGACTTCGACGGCGCGGCCGAGGCGTACCGCGGCGTGCTGGCGGACGACCCCGGCAACACGGAGGCCCGGCTCGGCCTCGCCCAGGCCGAACTGCTCGGCAGGGTCCAGGGGATGGACCCGGCGAAGGTCCGCTCCGAGGCGGCGGAGCGCCCCGGCGATGTCCGGGCGCAGATCGCCGCGGCCGACCTCGATCTGGTCGGCGGTCATGTGGAGGACGCCTTCGGCCGGATGGTCGAGGCGGTGCGCCGGACGTTCGGCGAGGACCGGGAGACGGCGCGGCTGCGGCTGCTGGAGCTGTTCGAGGTCATCGGCGGTGACGATCCCCGTGTGACGGCGGCCCGTTCGGCTCTTGCCCGGGTTCTCTTCTAGGCTGTGGGTGTGCGGAAGTGTTGAGGCTCTCGCCGACGCATTGACGCGCCGTCGACTCCGCTGTACCGCTGCGGATTTGGCGACACAACGACATCAGCGACCGCGCTTTGCCAAAACTTGGCAAAAGCGGTTGCTGTTACTCGTAGTAAATCAACCCCCCAGTTCTGTCCGGCTATGGGCGGTAATCACGGCTTGTGTCGCGGTGGTCCGGGACACCCTGGGTGGCCGTCCGATACCGCCGGGTCGCGCACCGGTCAATGGGCCGTTACCAGCCAGTAACGATCCCCCTTGTGTCGCGGGCGTGAATGCACCACGATCGGCGACGCTCGGTCCAATTCCGCACCAGCACGGCAGCCTGCCGCGCCCCGTACGGATTCTGGGTCCCCACCGGGTGGACCGGCGGCAGCGCCGCCGGACCGGACAGGGGGGCTCCTGCCCAACGGGCAGGGCCTGTCCAGAGGTTGCGCGAAGGCGCGGCCAGTGGTTGTCGCTCGGGGGTGATCGCCGGTGCTTCGAGACGCGGTACAGCGCCTCCGGAACGGGCGCTCTCCTTCCCGAGGACGTAGCACTTCTCCCATCCCAGGGCGGGCTCCAACCCGGTCCGGAGATGTACGTCCGAGAAGGAGGACATTCATGGAGTCCCAAGTTCGAGGCGGGACCAGATGGAAGCGGTTCGCCGTTGTCATGGTGCCCGGTGTGGCCGCGACGGCCGCGATAGGAATGGCCCTCGCACAGGGGGCGCTGGCCGCGTCGTTCAGTGTGTCGGGGCAGAGTTTCAAGGTACGTGCCGACAAGCTCGTCGGTCACGATTTCGTCCAGTACGGAGGGGTCGCGGAAGGCACTGACCTCGAAGGCAGGAAGACCGTTCACCCGGTCGCCGTCTCCGGGTTCAAGACCGCCGAGATCACCGCGATGTGCCAGTCCGTGGTCACCCCGCTGCCGCTGCTCAACACCAGTGTGACGCTGGTGTTGAACGCCGGTGACAAGGGCACGGACATCACGGCGGAGAATCTCTACCTCGACGTCGAATCCCTTGACGCCGACGCGGAGTTCGAGAATATGAACATCGGTGTCGCGGCCGGCGCCAACAAGTCCCCCGGTGTGCAGAAGGGGACGACGGCGAATGCGAACGGGTTCGCGCAGGAGGCCGAGACGGCCACGCTGACCAATGTGAAGCAGACCGCGTGGGCCACCACGGCGGGCACCTTCAGACTTCCTGACCTCAACCTCAGGCTCAAAGTCGGTGACCCGAAGAAGTACGAGTGCTATTAGGCACTTCTGACGGGCGGGCCGTTCGGTCCCAGGGCCGTCCGGTCCGCCCGGCCCCTCCTATCGCACGACCGTTTTCCAGGGAGCTGTTTTTCATGAGCGCCGAGTCCACAAGTTCCCGCGGATTCACGTACTGGCGGCTGAGGTTCCGTGGCTGGCGGGGTACCCGGCCGTTCTGGGCGGGTCTGTTCACCCTTCTCGGCGGACTGCCGATCGCCTACTTCCCGTACGCACAACTGCATTTCGGGAATCTCACACTGGCCATGTCCACCACGGCCGGTGCGGGGTCGCTGATCATCGGCGTACTGCTGGTGACGCTCGGGCTGACGATGTGGTTCCAGAGCATCGTCCGGGTCTTCGCGGGGGTCGCCGCGATCCTGCTGGCGCTGGTGTCGATCCCCGTCTCCAATATCGGCGGCTTCCTGCTGGGCTTTCTCCTCGCGCTGGTGGGCGGTGCGCTCTCCATCTCCTGGTCGCCCGGCCGGCCTGCCGGGCAGGCCGCCGAGGACCGCACCCCCCACGAGACACCGAGGCCGGACAACGGCGCCGATGCCTCCCTCTGTCCCGGTCAGCGCGCCGGGGAGCACCGAGACGTGACGGAAACGACTGCCCAGGCCAACGGCGGGAGGAACAGTGCGGGGTGACGACGCGCAGCGCATCGTGGGCGGAAGTGAGGAAACCCGGGTGAGAAAGGGGCCGCGCCACGCGGCTCCCAGGAAGTCGCTCCTGACCAAGCTTCAGATACCCGCGGGCAAGGCGATGGCGCTGGCGGCGATGCCGACCGCGGTCTTCGTGGGCATGGGGTTCACGCCCCGGCTCGCGCTGGCCGACGACCGGGACGTCCCCTTCGCGCCGGGGCCCTGCGTGACCCGCTCGGACGAGCCGGACGCGTCCCCCGCCCCCCCGCCGTCCGCCTCCGCGCCCGAGCGGCCGAAGCCGGATCCGGAGACGGCACCGGAGCCGGATGTCTCGCCGTCCCCCACGGCCTCTCCGGATCCGGAGCGGGCACCGGAACCGGAACCGGGGCGGGGACCGGAGCCGTCGGGGAGCGTGGATCCGTACGGGAGTGCGGATCCGTACGCCCCCCCGGCCGTCCCCGAGCCGGCGGCCACGGTCGCCTCCGCCGCGGTGGCCGCCGCGGCACCGTCCGCCGGCCTCACCACCGAGCAGTCGGCCAACCCGCTCGACCCGCTGGTGCTGGGGGCCGTGCTGGCCGGCCTCCTCGACGGGTCGGGCGACGAGGCGACGGGCAGCCCGTCACCGGGCCCCTCCGCCGACGGGGAGCCGCACGCGTACGGCTCCCCGGACGATACGGAGTCGGACGACGAGGACGCGACGGATGACGAGGAGGTGGCGGACGACGAGGAGGTGGCGGACCCCGGGGATGCCGAGAACCCGGAGGACGCCGAGGACGCGACGGACGCCGAGGACACGACGGACTCCGACGACGGCAAGAAGGACTCCGACGACGGCGAGAAGGACAGCGACGAGGAAGCCACGAAGGAAGCCACCAAGGACGCCATCAAGGACGCGGCGGACGAGGCGGGCGCCAAGGTCGAGGAACTGGGCAAGGGCGCCGAGGGGCTCGCCCCCCGCGCGGACGACGACATCCCGGCGGCCGCGACCGGGAAGGAACCCTTCCCGTGCCCGACCGCCGACCCCGAGGCCCTGGCCGCCGCCGAACAGGAGCCGGGGATCCCGCTGCTGCCCGACCACCCCTGGCGGCTCGACAGCTCGCGGCTGACGCTCAACGGGCTCGACTACAAGGGCATCGTCGAAGTGAAGACGGGCAGCGGCAAGATCAAGAAGGCGCTCAAGTTCACCGCCTCCTCGCTCGACATCAAGGACCTGCACCAGACCGCCGTCTATCCGGAGGGCAGGACGGTCCACGCGGAGGCGCGCGCGGGCTCCGTCTCCACCATCCGCGACGGGGAGGTGACGATGTACACGGAGGAGCTGAAGGGCAATCTCTTCGGCCTCATCCCGGTCACCTTCAGCCCGCAGACCCCGCCCCCGCTGAACATCCCCTTCGCCTTCTTCACGGACGCCCATGTGGTCCAGGCGGGGCAGTTCGGCGGCACGCTCACCATCCCGGGCCTGCGGAACTACCTCACGGGCTGACCCGTACCCGTACCGTACGGAAAAGGCTGTGCCCCGCACCGGCAGTGCTGTTGCCGGTGCGGGGCACAGCCCCCTGATACGTCGATACGTCAGGCGGCCGTGCCGCCCAGGTGGTGCACGCGGACCATGTTGGTGGTGCCCGCGACGCCGGGCGGGGAGCCCGCCGTGATGATCATGGTGTCGCCCTCGCTGTAGCGCTGGAGCTTGAGCAGCTCCAGGTCGACCAGGTCGACCATCGCGTCCGTGCTGTTCACGAAGGGGACGACGAAGGGCTCCACGCCCCAGCTCAGCGCGAGCTGGCTGCGGGTGAACTCGTCGGTGGTGAAGGCGAGGATCGGCTGCGCCGCGCGGTAGCGGGAGAGCCGGCGGGCCGTGTCACCGGACTGGGTGAAGGCGACCAGCGCCTTCGCGCTCAGGAAGTCGGCGATCTCGCAGGCCGCGCGGGCCACGGAGCCGCCCTGGGTGCGGGGCTTGCGGCCCGGGTTGAGCGGCTGGAGGCCCTTGGAGAGCAGCTCCTCCTCGGCCGCGACCACGATCTTCGACATCGTCTTGACGGTCTCGATCGGGTACGCGCCCACCGAGGACTCGGCGGAGAGCATGACCGCGTCCGCGCCGTCCAGGATCGCGTTGGCGACGTCGGACGCCTCGGCGCGGGTCGGGCGGGAGTTGGTGATCATGGACTCCATCATCTGGGTCGCCACGATCACCGGCTTGGCGTTGCGGCGGCACAGCTCGATGAGCCGCTTCTGGACCATCGGGACCTTTTCGAGCGGGTACTCGACGGCCAGGTCGCCGCGGGCCACCATGACGCTGTCGAAGGCCGCGACGACGGCCTCCATGTTGGCCACCGCCTGCGGCTTCTCGACCTTGGCGATGACGGGGACCCGGCGGCCCTCCTCGTCCATGATCTTGTGGACGTCGAGAATGTCGTCGGCGTCCCGGACGAAGGAGAGCGCGACCATGTCGCAGCCCATCCGCAGCCCGAAGCGCAGGTCGTCGATGTCCTTCTCGGACAGCGCGGGGACGTTGACCGCCGCGCCGGGCAGGTTGATGCCCTTGTGGTCGGAGATCACACCGCCCTCGATGACGATGGACTTGACCTCGTGGCCGACGACCTCGACGACCCGCAGCTCGACGTTTCCGTCGTTGATCAGGATCTGGTCGCCCTTGGAGACATCGCCGGGCAGGCCCTTGTACGTGGTGCCGCAGATCGACTTGTCGCCCGCGACATCCTCGGTGGTGATGGTGAACTCGTCACCGCGGACCAGCTCGACCGGTCCCTCGGCGAAGGTCTCCAGGCGGATCTTGGGGCCCTGGAGGTCGATCAGCACGCCCACGGCGCGGCCGGTGTCCGCCGCCGCCTTGCGGACGCGGTGGTACCGCTCCTCGTGCTCCGGGTGGCTTCCGTGGCTCATGTTCAGTCGGGCCACATTCATACCGGCCTCGATGAGCGACTTCAATTGCTCGTACGAGTCGACGGCTGGGCCCAGGGTGCAGACGATTTTGGAACGGCGCATGGGGCGGATCCTATCGGTTTGTTTCGATGCGGAATATTCCGTCTGGTGGAAAGTACAAATGGGCGAGGGTGCGCTCAGGCGATAAGCGTTCGGCCTTCGTTCACCAGCGCGAAGGTCTGCTGTGCGATCTCCAACTCCTCGTCGGTCGGCACCACGGCCACCACGACCCCGGCCCCGTCCGGCGAAATGACGCGCGGCTCGTCGGAACGTACGGTATTGCGCTCCGGGTCCACCGCCAGCCCCATCGTCTCCAGCCCCGCCACCGCAGCTTCCCGCACCGGCGCCGCGTTCTCGCCCACACCCGCCGTGAAGACCACCGCGTCCACCCGGCCGAGTACCGCGCTGTAGGCGCCGATGTACTTCTTCAACCGGTGGATATAGATGTCGAATGCGAGCGTCGCGCGCTCGTCGCCCTCGTCGACCCGACGGCGTATCTCGCGCATGTCGTTGTCCCCGCAGAGGCCGATGAGACCGCTTTTCTTGTTCAGAAGTTCATCGATCTCGTCCACGGACATTCCGGCCACCCGCTTCAGATGGAAGGTGACCGCCGGATCGATGTCCCCGGAGCGGGTCCCCATCACCAGCCCCTCCAGCGGGGTCAGCCCCATGGAGGTGTCCACGCACCGGCCGCCCCGGACGGCCGACGCCGAGGCGCCGTTGCCGAGGTGCAGCACGATGACATTGACCTCGGCGGGGTCCTTGCCGAGCAGCTCGGCGGTCTTCCGGGAGACGTACGCGTGCGACGTGCCGTGGAATCCGTAGCGCCGGATGCGGTACGCGTCGGCCGTCGCCGTGTCGATCGCGTACCGCGCGGCGTACTCCGGCATCGTCGTGTGGAACGCGGTGTCGAAGACCGCGACCTGCGGCAGATCGGGGCGCAGCGCCCGCGCCGTACGGATCCCGGTGAGGTTGGCCGGGTTGTGCAGCGGCGCCACCGGGACCAGGCGTTCGATCTCGGCCAGTACGTCCTCGTCGATGACGGTCGGCGCGCTGAACTCCAGCCCGCCGTGGACGACCCGGTGGCCGATGGCCGCCAGCTCGGGGGAGTCCAGCCCGAGCCCGTCGCGGCCCAGCTCCTCCGCGACCGCCTCCAGCGCCGCCGCGTGGTCCGCGATCGGGCCCGTACGCTCGCGCTTCCCACCGGATCCGGGCGTCAGCGGGGTGTGCGCCAGCCGGGAGGTCTGCTCGCCGATGCGCTCGACCAGACCGGAGGCGAGGCGGGAGCTGTCGCCCATGTCCAGCAGCTGGTACTTCACCGACGAGGAGCCGGAGTTGAGGACGAGGACCCGGGTGGCCGGAGCGGCCGGGGTGTGCGTGGTCACGGGCTGGTCGCCTTCTGTACGGGGGTCACGGGGGCTGTCGTGGTCGTCACGGGCGTCGCGGGGGCTGTCGTGGTCGGCGGTCATGCCTGCTCGCTCTGCGCCTGGATCGCGGTGATCGCGACCGTGTTGACGATGTCCTGCACCAGCGCGCCGCGCGACAGGTCGTTGACCGGCTTGCGCAGCCCCTGGAGCACCGGGCCGACCGCCACGGCGCCCGCCGAGCGCTGCACGGCCTTGTAGGTGTTGTTGCCGGTGTTCAGGTCCGGGAAGATCAGCACCGTCGCCTGGCCCGCGACCTCCGAGTCCGGCAGCTTGGTCGCGGCGACGGACGGCTCGACCGCCGCGTCGTACTGGATCGGGCCCTCGACGCGCAGATCCGGCCTGGCCGCCCGCACCAGCTCGGTCGCCTCACGGACCTTGTCGACGTCCGCGCCGGACCCCGAGGTCCCGGTGGAGTACGAGAGCATCGCGATCCGGGGGTCGACGCCGAAGCGGGCGGCGGTGGCCGCGGCCTGGACGGCGATGTCGGCGAGCTGTTCGGCGTCCGGGTCCGGGTTGACCGCGCAGTCGCCGTACACCAGCACCTTCTCGGCGAGGCACATGAAGAAGACGGACGAGACGATCGAGGCGTCCGACCGGGTCTTGATGATCTCGAACGCGGGCCGGATCGTCGCCGCCGTCGAGTGCACCGACCCCGACACCATGCCGTCGGCCAGGCCCTCCTGGACCATCAGGGTGCCGAAGTAGTTCACGTCCGCCACCACGTCGTACGCCAGCTCCACCGTCACACCCTTGTGGGCGCGCAGCTTCGCGTACCGCTCGGCGAAGTCCTGGCGCAGCTCGGAGGTGGTGGGGTCGATCAGCTGGGTGGTGGACAGGTCGATCCCGAGGTCGGCGGCCTTCTTGCGGATGACGTCGGTGTCCCCGAGGAGCGTCAGGTCGCACACGTCACGGCGCAGGAGTACGTCGGCGGCGCGCAGCACCCGTTCCTCGCTGCCCTCGGGCAGCACGACCCGGCGGCGGTGGGCGCGGGCCTGCTCCAGCAGCTCGTGCTCGAACATCATCGGGGTCACCCGGCTGCCGCGCGCCACCGACAGCCGAGCCAGCAGCGCGGCGGTGTCCACATGGCGTTCGAACAGGCCCAGCGCGGTCTCCGCCTTGCGCGGGGTGGCCGCGTTGAGCTTGCCCTCCAGGCCGAACAGCTCGGCGGCGGTGGGGAAGGATCTGCCCGGTACGGATATGACGGGAGTCCCGGGCGCGAGCCGCGCGGCCAGCGTCATGATCCGGTCGTCGGGCCGCTCGTCCAGGGTGAGCACCACGCCGGCGATGGGCGGCGTCCCCGCCGAGTGCGCGGCCAGCGCGCCCACCACCAGATCGGCGCGGTCGCCCGGGGTGACCACCATGCACCCGGGGGTCAGCGCGCTCAGGAAGTTGGGCAGCATCGCCCCGCCGAAGACGAAGTCCAGCGCGTCCCTGGCCAGCCCGGAATCGTCGCCGAGCAGCACCGTGCCGCCGAGCGCCTGGGTGATCTGCGCGACGGTCGGCGCGGCGAGTGCCGGCTCGTCGGGCAGGACGTAGCACTCCACCGCGAGCTGGGCGCGCAGCCCCTGGGCGATCTCCGCGCGGTCCTCGGCGGCGACCCGGTTGACCACCATGGCCAGCACCTCGCAGCCCAGCACCTCGTAGGCGCGGTACGCGTTGCGCGCCTCGGCCCGTACGGACTCGGCGGTCTGGCCCTTGCCGCCGACCACGGGGATCACGGCGGCGCCGAACTCGTTGGCGAGGCGGGCGTTGAGCGACAGTTCGTCGGGGAGCTGGGTCGCCGCGAAGTCCGTACCGAGGACGAGGACGACCTCGTACTCCCGCGCGACCCGGTGGAACCGCTCGACCAGCCGGGACACCAGCTCGTCGGTGCCCCGCTCGGCCTGGAGCGCGGACGCCTCGTGGTAGTCCAGCCCGTACACCGTGGCGGGGTCCTGCGACAGGCGGTAGCGGGCGCGCAGCAGGTCGAACAGCCGGTCGGGGCCGTCGTGGACCAGCGGCCTGAAGACCCCCACCCGGTCCACCTGGCGGGTCAGCAGCTCCATGACTCCCAGTTCGACGACCTGGCGGCCGTCCCCGCGGTCGATCCCGGTCACATACACGCTGCGTGTCACGCGTGCTCTCCCGTCCCTGCGATCCGTACGACTTCGTACAACGATCACCCATAGTGCGGCGATTTCCCCTTGACAATACCTCCGGTGGTCGTTAGGGCACCTGGCGGGAGGGTGAAGGACGGTGCGGGCGCGCGACCGCCCGTGGGAGGATCGGTTTCGGCCTCCCGGGGAGCGCCGGCAACCCCGCCCTCTTCCGGGAAAACAGAGCCTCGGCGAGCCCTAGTGATCACAGGAGACACAGCACGATGCGTATCGGAGTTCTGACGGCGGGCGGCGACTGCCCCGGCTTGAACGCAGTGATCCGTTCGGTCGTGCACCGGGCCATGACCGGGCACGGGGACGAGGTCGTGGGCTTCGAGGACGGCTTCAAGGGGCTTCTCGACGGCCATTTCCGGCCGCTCGACCTCGACGCGGTCAGTGGCATCCTCGCCCGCGGCGGTACGATCCTCGGTTCGGCCAGGCTCGAACGCGGCCGGCTGCGCGAGGCCGCGGAGAACTGCGCCGAGCTGGCCCGCAGCTATGGCATCGACGCCCTGATCCCGATCGGCGGCGAGGGCACGCTGACGGCGGCGCGGCTGCTCTCCGACGCCGGGATGCCCGTTGTGGGCGTACCGAAGACGATCGACAACGACATCTACTCCACCGACCGTACGTTCGGATTCGATACCGCGGTGACGGTCGCCACCGAAGCCATCGACCGTCTCAAGACCACCGCCGAGTCCCACCAGCGCGTGATGGTCGTCGAGGTCATGGGGCGCCACGCGGGATGGATCGCGCTGGAGTCCGGGATGGCGGGCGGCGCGCACGGGATCTGTCTGCCCGAACGGCCCTTCGAGGTCGAGAGCCTGGTCAAGATGGTCGAGGAGCGTTTCTCGCGCGGCAAGAAGTTCGCCGTCATCTGCGTCGCCGAGGGCGCGCACCCCGCGCAGGGCTCCATGGAGTACGGCAAGGGCGAGATCGACCAGTTCGGCCACGAGCGCTTCCGGGGCATCGGCAACGTCCTCGCCGCCGAGCTGGAGCGCCGCATGGGCAAGGAGGCCCGCCCGGTCATCCTCGGCCATGTGCAGCGCGGCGGCACCCCCACGGCGTACGACCGCGTCCTCGCGACCCGCTTCGGCTGGCACGCGGTGGAGGCGGTCCACCGGGGCGAGTTCGGCCGGATGGCGGCGCTGCGGGGGACCAGGATCGAGATGGTCCCCCTGGCGGAGGCGGTCACGCAGCTGAAGACGGTGCCGGAGAGCCGGATGTTCGAGGCGGAGTCGGTGTTCTAGGGCCGGGAGGGGCACTGGTCCTGCTGGATCCGGCGTTCCTGAGCGGTCCACCGGGGCAGGGCGCTATCCCCACAGCTCCCAGAAGCGCCCCAGCACCTCTTCGGGGTCGGCGCCGGCCTGGTGTTCGGTGCGCAGCCGCTGGAGTACGGCCTCCAGCCTGGCCCGGTCCGAGGCGGGCGGCAGCAGTTTCACGGCCGGTTTGACGTACGACTGCCACCGTCCCGCCACGGCCGAGCGCAGCAGCGCGGTCAGCTCCTCGTCCCGGCCGGTGACGGTCGTCAGGGCGCGCGGGCCCAGTGAGAGGGCCGAGGCGAGGGCGGCGGTCTGGCGGTCGGTGGCGCGCCACCGACCGCCGGGCGACTCCTCCAGCCGCAGATACGCGGCGGTGTCCATATCGACGCGGCGGGCCAGCTCCGCGGGCTCCAGCCGACGCGCGACCCGGTGTTCGCGCAGGGTAGTGGGCTCGGCGAGCAGCTCCTCGTAGGAGCACCAGAGCACCCCGGCGAGCGCGGTGATCTCCCGGGCGGTGGGCGGGATGTAGCCGTACTCCCAGGCCACGACGGTGTCCGGGGCGATCGACAGGCCGTACTGGGCGCCCAGACCGTACGCGACGTGCACGGGGGCCATCCCCAGGGCCTCGCGCAGTCGGCGCGCGGCTGGGGCGTTGAAGGGCGGCGACGCAGTGTGCTCCACGGGCACACCGTAGCTCGTGATCGGTCCCCCTTGACCGACCCTTGACCGGTTATGGGCGGTGATGACCGGTACGTTCCTCAGCGTGTCGCCGGAATCCAGCGGTATTGCAACTCCGGGCGGCCGACCTGTCCGTACTGCGGACTGCGCGCCGCCCGCCCGTTGGTGACCAGGTGCTCCAGATAGCGGCGGGCCGTGATCCGTGAGATGCCGACCTCGGCCCCGGCCTCGGCGGCGGTCAGCCCGGTCACGGAGGCCCGCAGCGTCCGGGTCACCGCCTCCAGCGTCGGCGCGCTCAGCCCCTTCGGCAGAGAGGACGGCTGCGGGGCGCGCAGCGCGCCCAGCGCGCGGTCCACCTCCTCCTGACCGCTGGCCTCCCCGGCCGCCGCCCGGAACTCCGCGTACCGGGCGAGCCGGTCGCGCAGGGTGGCGAAGGTGAAGGGCTTCAGTACGTACTGGACGACGCCCAGCGACACCCCCTCCCGGACGACCGCCAGATCGCGCGCCGAGGTGACCGCGATGACATCCGCGTGGTGCCCGGCCGCGCGCAGGCTGCGCAGGAGCTGGAGCCCGTGGCCGTCCGGGAGATAGAGGTCGAGCAGGATCAGATCGATCTCCGTGCGTTCCAGCAGCCGGCCCGCCGCGCCCCGGGAGTGGGCCACCCCCGCCACCACGAAACCGGGCACCCGGCCCACGTACAGCTGATGCGCGTCCGCCGCGACGGGGTCGTCCTCGACGATCAGCACCCGGATCGCCGCCTCCGCCGGCCCGGCGCCGTTCATACGGTCACCTGCGCGTCGGCCGCTCTCGCCGACAGCGGCAGCCGAACGGTGAACTCGGCTCCACCCGAAGACTCCTGACTCTGCGTCAGCTCCACCGTCCCGTGCGCCCGGTGCACCGCCTGCCGTACCAGCGCCAGCCCCAGCCCGCGTCCGGGGCCCCTGGTCGACCAGCCCCGCCGGAACACCTCGTCCCGGTCGCCCGGGTCCACACCGGCCCCGGTGTCCCGTACCCCGAGCAGCAGCTCCCCGCCGTCCACCCGCGCGGTCACGGTGACCCGCGCGCCCTCGCCGCCCTGGGCCGCGTCCACCGCGTTGTCGATGAGGTTGCCCAGGATCGTCACCAGATCCCGGGCCGGGAGCGTCGAGGGCAGCACACCGTCGTCGATCAGGCTGTCCTCGGCGAGCACCAGCTCCACCCCGCGCTCGTTGGCCTGCGCCGCCTTGCCCAGCAGCAGCGCGGCGAGCACCGGTTCGCCGACCGCGCCGACCACCTTGTCGGTCAGTGCCTGGGCCAGCTCCAGCTCCGCCGTGGCGAACTCCACCGCCTGCTCCACACGCCCCAGCTCGATGAGCGACACGACGGTGTGCAGCCGGTTGGCCGCCTCGTGCGCCTGTGAGCGCAACGCCTGGGTGAAGCCGCGCTCCGAGTCCAACTCGCCGGACAGCGCCTGGAGTTCGGTGTGGTCGCGCAAGGTGACGACCGTACCGCGCTGATCCCCGCCGACCACCGGACGCGTATTGACCACCACGATCCGGTCGGCGGTCATATGCACCTCGTCGACCTGCGGCTCCGAGGCCAGCAGCGCCCCGGTGAGCGGCGCGGGCAGCCCCAGCTCGGCGACCGGCCTGCCCACCGCCGACCCGTCCAGCCCGAGCAGCCGCCGCCCACCGTCGTTGACCAGCGCGATCCTGTGCCGGCCGTCGAGCATCAGCAGCCCCTCGTGCACGGCGTGCAGCGCGGCCTGGTGGTAGTCGTGCATCGCGGACAGCTCGGCCGCGTTCATCCCGTGGGTGTGCCGCCGCAGCCTGGCGTTGATCACGTACGTACCGACCCCGCCCAGCGCCAGCGCCGCGCCCGCCGCCAGGGCCAGTAGCTTGACCTGCTGGGTCACCTCCGAGGAGATCCGGTCCACGGTGATCCCCACACTGACCAGCCCCGTGATCCCGGCGCCGTCCCTGACCGGGACCACCGCCCGGACCGAGGGGCCGAGCGTGCCGGTGTAGGTCTCGGTGAACGTATGCCCGCGCAGCGCCGGCCCCGTACGCCCGAGGAAGCGCATCCCGATCTGGTGCGGGTCGGGGTGGGTCCAGCGGATCCCCGCCGGGTTCATGATCGTGACGAAGTCGATCCCGGTGTCGCGCCGTACCCGCTCCGCGTACGGCTGGAGGGCCGCGCTCGGGTCCTCCGTACGGATCGCCTCCCGTACGGACGGGGAGTCGGCGAGCGCGTGTGCCGTGGCCAGAACCTGCTTCCGCGCGGTCTCCTCCGCGTGGGAGCGTCCGGTGACGTACGCGAAGACCGCGCATCCGGCGACAACGGCCGCGACCAGCACCACCTGCATCGCGAAGAGCTGGGCGGCAAGACTGCGGGGGCGGGGCAGCTTCATGAAACAAGAATGCCTGGCCGGATTCATATGAACGAAATGAACGTAAGGGTGACCGGTGTCACAGGCTGGTGGATAGTCCTCGGGACCCCCCGGTTCAGGGCGGGGGATGTGCAGGACGAGTCAAGGAGGACCCGTGGCCGCAAGGCGGGACCGTACCCACTACCTTTACATCGCGGTGATCGTAGCCGTCGCGCTCGGCATTCTGGTGGGCTTCACGGCTCCTGGTGTGGCCGTCGAACTGAAGCCGATCGGTACCGGCTTCGTGAACCTCATCAAGATGATGATCTCGCCGGTCATCTTCTGCACGATCGTGCTGGGTGTCGGTTCGGTCCGCAAGGCCGCCAAGGTCGGCGCGGTCGGCGGGCTCGCCCTCGGTTACTTCATGGCGATGTCGACCGTCGCGCTCGGCATCGGCCTGCTCGTCGGCAACATCATCAAGCCCGGCGACGGCATGCACATCTCCGAGGCCACCCGCACCGCGGGCGAGGCCCAGGCGGCGGGCGGCGGCGAGTCCACCACGGAGTTCCTGCTCTCCATCATCCCCAAGACGATGGTCTCCGCCTTCACCGAGGGCTCGGTCCTCCAGACCCTGATGATCGCCCTGCTGGCGGGCTTCGCGATCCAGGCGATGGGCTCGGCGGGCGACCCGATCATCCGGGGCATCGGACACATCCAGCGGCTGGTCTTCCGTATCCTCGGCATGATCATGTGGGCCGCGCCGGTCGGTGCCTTCGGCGCCATCGCGGCGGTCGTCGGGGAGACGGGCCTCGACGCCCTGAAGTCCCTCGCGATGATCATGATCGGGTTCTACATCACCTGCGCCCTCTTCGTCTTCCTCGTCCTCGGCGCGCTGCTGCGGCTGGTCGCGGGCATGAACATCTTCTCGCTGCTCAAGTACCTGGGCCGGGAGTTCCTGCTGATCCTCTCCACCTCCTCCTCCGAGTCGGCGCTGCCGCGCCTCATCGCGAAGATGGAGCACCTGGGTGTCAGCAAGCCCGTCGTCGGCATCACCGTGCCGACCGGCTACTCCTTCAACCTGGACGGCACCGCCATCTACCTGACGATGTCGTCCCTGTTCATCGCGGAGAGCATGGGCGACCCGCTCTCCATCGGTGAGCAGGTCTCGCTGCTGCTCTTCATGATCATCGCCTCGAAGGGCGCGGCGGGCGTCACCGGCGCGGGTCTGGCGACGCTGGCCGGCGGTCTCCAGTCGCACCGGCCCGAGCTGGTCGACGGCGTGGGCCTGATCGTCGGCATCGACCGCTTCATGAGCGAGGCGCGCGCCATGACGAACTTCGCGGGCAACGCGGTCGCGACGGTGCTGATCGGCACGTGGACCAAGGAGATCGACAAGGAGCGGGTCGGACAGGTGCTGGCGGGCCAGTTCCCGTTCGACGAGAAGACGCTGGTGGACGACGGCCACGGCGCCCCCGCCGCCGACGAGCCCGCCGACGCTCCGAAGGCCCCGAAGGGCCCGCTGGTGAAGTCGCAGGACGCCCCGGAGCGGCGCAGCGGCGACAAGAGCGAGGCCGGGGTCTGACACCCCCCTCCCTCCGCACCCCGGCCCTGCCGGACCGGCCCGCACGGAAAGCCCTCCGTGCGGGCCGGTCCGTTGTTGGTGGGCGGGTCGGTCCGCCCAGGTGGGCGGGAAGATCCGTTGCCGGTGGGAGGCGCGGAGGGTGTTGCTCGGTGGGGATACGATCGTATATATAGCCGTACGTCTGAGCCCTGCGGTCACTCCATGGTCGCCTCCGGTCGCTCTGCGGTTACTCGGCAAGGAGGTTCCACCATGACTTCCGCGATGCGTATGTTGACGGTGCTCCCCGGTGGCCGCGGCGACATGCTGATGAGAATGGCCCGCGATGTCCTCTTCGCCCAGGACGCCAGGATCGCCGAGGAGGGGGCCCCCGCGGAGAAGTTCTGGATCATCCACACGGGCACGGTCGCCCTCGATCTGGATGTGCCCGGCAGGCGCCGGGTGACGGTCGAGACGCTCGGCGTCGGGGATCTGCTCGGCTGGTCATGGCTGTTCCCGCCGCACAAATGGCACTTCGGGGCCGAGGCGTTCACTCCCGTACGGGCCCACGAGTTCGACGCGGCGGCGGTACGGTCGCTCTGCGAGGGCGATCCGGCGCTGGGGTTCGCGCTGACCCGCTCGGTCGCGCAGATCCTCGCCCGCAGGCTGGAGGCGGCCCGTACGAAACTGCTCGACCAGTACATGGTCCACGGCGGCTCCGGACTCGGCCTGTGATACGGGCCGTACGGGCTGTCCTCACCGCCACGGGGCCTTCACCGCCGCTGGGCCTTCACCGCCACTGGGGCGCCGAGCCGGTCGCGCGGGGCGCGGTGGCCTCGATCCGGTCCCTGATCCCGCGCATGACGGTCACGATCCGCCGCTCGTGCTCCTCCGTGAGGCGTACGGTCGGCACCGAGCAGCTGATCGCGTCGGTGGCGGGCGTGTCGTACCGCAGCGCGAAGCCGAACCCTGAGATCCCGGCGACCCCCTCCTCGCGGTCGATCGCGTAGCCGCGCTCCCGCACCCGGGCGAGATCCGCGGCGAGCGACGCGCGGTCGCGGTGGGTACGGTCCGTGAGCCGCCTCAGCGGCCCCTCGGGGAGCGGCGAGGCGTCCGGGTCGCGCTCGGCCAGCAGGGCCTTGCCGAGGGCCCCGGCGTGGGCGGGGAGGCGGCGGCCGACCCGGCTGAAGGTGCGCAGGTACTCATGGGACTCGCGGGTGGCGAGATAGACGACGTCGCAGCCGTCCAGCCGCGCCAGATGGATGGTCTCGCCCAGCGCGTCGGACGCCTCGTCGAGAAAGGGCCGGACGGCCAGGACGCGCGGATCGCTGTCCAGATAGCTGGTGCCGGCGAGCAGCGCCCGGATGCCGATGCCGTACAGCGAGCCGGTGACATCGGTGCGTACCCAGCCGCGGTCGATCAGGGTCTGGAGCAGCGCGTACATGCTGCTGCGCGGGACCTCCAACTCCTCGGCCAGCTCGCGCAGCCGGGCGGGGCGGTCGCCGCGCGCGGCGAGCAGCTCCAGCAGCTCCGTGGTACGGGCCGCCGACTTCACTTCGCGTACGCCCCCGGTGTCGGCCATGTCCCGGATCGTAGTTCCCGTTGGCCGGAGGTATTGACGGGCCCTGTCCATATGCCTAGCTTCTATCTTCATACGTAGACGTCATCTATATGGGGAGATCGCTTCCATGGTGTCCAAGAGCGCGGCGTCCCAGAACCGGGCGGCCGGGGAGCCGGAGTCCACGACCCCGGCGGCCGAAGCCCTGATCATCACCGAGGTACGGCTCACCCCGATCCTCGTCGCGGACCCGCCGCTCCTGAACACCCAGGGCGTCCACCAGCCGTACACACCCCGGCTGATCGTGGAGGTCGTCACGGCGGGCGGGGTGACCGGCGTCGGCGAGACCTACGGCGACACGAAGTACCTGGAGCTGGCCCGGCCCTTCGCCGAGCAGCTCCCCGGCCACAGCGTCACCGACCTCAACGGGCTGCAGGCCCTGGCCGACCGGCTCGCCGTCGACGACGCCCGGGTGGAGAACTCCGTGGACGTCGGCGGACTGCGCGGGGTGCAGACCGCCGGCAAGCTGCGGCTGTCGGTCGTCTCCGGCTTCGAGGTCGCGTGCCTCGACGCCTGGGGCCGGGCCGCCGGTCTCCCCGTACACGCGCTGCTCGGCGGCAAGGTCCGCGACCGCGTCGAGTACAGCGCCTACCTCTTCTACCGCTGGGCCGAACACCCGAACGGCGCGGGCGAGCCGGACGACTGGGCCGCCGCCATCGACCCGGCCGGAATCGTCGCCCAGGCCGAACGCTTCGCCCGCGACTACGGGTTCACCTCCTTCAAGCTCAAGGGCGGTGTGTACGAACCCGCCGAGGAGATCGCCGCCGTCCGCGCCCTCGCCGAACGCTTCCCCGGCCAACCGCTGCGCCTCGACCCCAACGGCGCCTGGTCGGTGGAGACTTCGTGCCGGGTCGCCGACGCTCTCCGGGACGTACTGGAGTATCTGGAGGACCCCACCAGCGGTACGCCGAACATGGCCGAGGTCGCGGGCAAGGCGGGCGTCCCGCTCGCCACCAACATGTGCGTCACCACCTTCGCCGAGATCCGCGAGGCGTTCGTCCGGGGCGCGGTCCAGGTCGTGCTGAGCGATCACCACTACTGGGGTGGGCTGCGCAACACCCGTGAACTCGCCGCGATCTGCCGCACGTTCGGCGTCGGGCTGTCCATGCACTCCAACACCCACCTCGGTATCAGCCTCGCCGCGATGACCCATGTCGCCGCCACCGTCCCCAACCTCGACTACGCCTGCGACAGCCACTACCCCTGGCAGACCGAGGACGTCATCACCGACGCCTCACGGGCGCGCCTCACCTTCACCGACGGCCGTCTCGACGTACCGGACGCACCCGGGCTCGGGGTCCAACTCGACCGCGAGCGGCTCGCGTCGCTCCACCAGCGCTGGCTGGACGACGACGGCGCGATGCGGGACCGGGACGACGCGGCGGCGATGCGGGTGGTCGACGCGGACTGGGTGGCGCCGCCGGTGCCGCGCTGGTAACGGCCCCCGCCCGGGGGCCGTCCACGACCCCCGGGCTCCACAACGTCCTGCCGGGGAGCCGCACATGGATGAGATCGCCGTCCGTTCCGCTGTGCACAAGATCTTCCGACGTGTGGTGCCACTGTTCTTCGTGATGTTCGTCGCGAACTACATCGACCGGGTCAACATCGGCTTCGCGCAGGACCAGTTACGCGTCGACGTCGGCCTGTCCGCCAGCGCCTTCGGCTTCGGCGCGGGGCTGTTCTTCATCGCGTACGCCCTCTTCGAAGTGCCCAGCAACATGATGCTGGAGCGGTTCGGCGCCAAGATCTGGCTCACCAGGATCATGATCACCTGGGGGCTGGTCGCCACCGCGATGGCCTTCGTCAACAGCGCCGAGATGTTCTACGTGCTGCGCTTCCTGCTCGGCGCCGCCGAGGCGGGGTTCTTCCCCGCCGTCATCTACTACTTCACGCGCTGGCTGCCCGACGCCGACCGGGGCCGCGCGACCGCGATCTTCCTGATGGGCTCGGGCACCGCCTCCGTCATCGCGGGACCGCTGTCGGGCGCGCTGCTGGAGATGCACGGCGTCGCCGGGCACCGCGGCTGGCAGTGGATGTTCTTCATCGAGGGCATCGCCTCCGTCGTGCTGGGCTTCGTCGTCTTCCGCTTCCTGGACTCCCGGGTCGAGGACGCCGACTGGCTCACGGACACCGAGAAAGCGGCCCTGACCAGGGCCGTCGACGCCGAACAGGCGACCCGCGCCGGCGAGCGCGGCACGGCGGGGGTCTCCCGGTGGAAGCTGCTCGCGGACCGGCAGATGCTGCTCTTCTGCTGGCTGTACTTCTCGATCTCGCTGGCGCTGTACGCGGTGACCTTCTGGCTGCCCAGCCTGGTGAGCGACATCGGCGGGCTGTCGGAGTTCGAGGTCGGGCTGCTCGTCGCGGTGCCGTGGCTGTGCGCGATCGGCGCGGTGTACGTCGCGGGGCGCGCCTCCGACCGTACGGGAAAACGCCGCCCGTTCCTGGTCGCGGCCCTGCTCACCGGGGCGGTCGGCACCTTTCTGGCCACCGTCGTCCCGCCCTGGCCGGGGCTGGGGGCGCTGTGCGTCGCGGCGATGGGTTTCAAGACGGCGTCCCCGATCTTCTGGACCATCCCGCAGAGCTATCTGGACGCGCGGGTCGCGGCCCCGGCCATCGCGCTCGTCAACTCCATCGGCAACCTCGGCGGCTTCGTCTCGCCCACGGTCTTCGGCGTCCTGGAGGACACGACGGGCTCCACCGAGGGCGGGCTGATCGGGCTGTCGGTGGTCGGGGTCATCGCGGCGGTGACGGTGGCGCTGGTGAAGGGCGGCGGCCGCAACGAACGGCGGCAGGCGGCCGTACCGCACCCGGCGAAGCCGACGGCGGGGGCGTGAGGCGGCGGCTGCCGGTACTCGTACCCGTACTCCTCCGGGATTTCTCCGTACAGCCGTACGGGTACGAGTACGGACGCCGCCGCCCCCCGGGTGCTACCAGGCCACCGGCAGCTCGTGCGGGAAGCGCCGGATGGTGCGGGTGTCCCAGCGGATCTCCTCGGCGGGCACCGCCAGCCGCAGCGCGGGGAAGCGGGTCAGCAGCCCGCCGATCGCGGCCTCCAGCTCCGCCATCGCCAGCGGGACGGCGATACAGCGGTGGCCGCCCCAGCCGAAGGTCATGTGCGGGGTGGCGGGGCGGTCGGGATCGATGGTGTGCGGGTCGGGGAAGTGGGCCGGGTCGCGGTTGGCGGCCAGATACGACACGTGCACGAAGTCACCGGCGCTGATGCGCACCCCCGCGATCTCGGTGTCCTCGGTGGCGACCCGGGGGATCCCGACACCGTTGCGGAAGGGGATGTGGCGCAGCAGCTCGTCCAGGGTCCGGGTCAGCGACGCCGGGTCCCGCCGCAGCCGGTCCGCGAGTTCGGGCCGGGTGAGCAGGGCGTAGGAGATGTCGCTGATCTCGCAGGCCGCCGTGTCGTTCCCGCTGAGCATCAGGGTCTCCGCCATGACGGCCAGCTCCTGGTCGTCCAGGGCGTCGTCGCCCTCCCTGGCGGCGGCCAGCAGGGAGAGCAGATCCTCCCCGGGGTGGCGCCGCCGCTCGGCGGTCAGCTCGCGGAAATAGTCGATGACCCCCGTCTTCGCGTCCGCCGCGGCCTTCCGGTCCGGGTCGGTGGACAGCATCCGCAGCGCGTCGTGCTGGAGCCGGTCGCGGTCGGCGGCCGGGACGCCCAGCAGCTCGCAGATGGTGTGCTGGGGGAGCCGGTCCGCCAGGTGGGCGACCAGATCGGCGGGCGGCCCGTGCTGGGCCATCGTGTCGAGGAGCTCCGCGACGATCCGGTCGATGGCGGGCCGCATCCGGTCCACGTTCCGCTTGGTGAACACCTGGGAGACCAGTCGGCGCAGCCTGCTGATGCGGGGCGGGTCCAGCACATTGATCGACTCCGGGGAGAAGATCGGCTCCGGGGTCATCCGGGGGAAGTCCCGGCCGATGATCGCCGCGCGGCTGAACACGCGGTCGGTGGTCACCTGTCGCACCGCGTCGAACCCGGTGACCAGCCAGGCGTCCGCGTCGCCGTGGGCCAGCCGGATCCGGGTCACGGGTCCCCGGGACATCAGGCCGGCGAGCACGGGATCGAAGTCCAGGGCCTGGTTGAAGTCGAACGGGCAGGTGGGGGGAGGGCCGGTCGTGGTCTCGGCCTTGGCCTCGATCCCTGTCATAAGGGGTGCTCCAGATGTCGGTTCCTCGCGGGTGGGACATGCGAAGGGATGGATACCTCCCTGTTTTGGGGTGTATGCGCGAAGCGCGGCAAACGAGTGCCGCGCGCGGGCCGTGATCGAGCGAGCCCATCGACAACTCAAGGTTGACGATTCGGGAATCGTCAACTTATGGTTGACGCATGGAGAACCCCACGCGGATGACCGGTCCGGTACGCCTCGACGACCTGATCGAGGCCATCAAGAAGGTCCATACCGATACTCTCGAACAGCTCTCCGATGCGGTTATCGCCGCAGATCACCTGGGTGAGGTGGCCGACCACCTCATCGGTCATTTCGTCGACCGGGCCCGCCGATCCGGCGCCTCCTGGACGGAGATCGGCCGCAGTATGGGTGTCACCAAGCAGGCCGCCCAGAAGCGGTTCGTCCCCAAGGACTCGGGCGCCGCGGTGGACCTCGACGCGAGCCAGGGGTTCAGCCGCTTCACCCCACGGGCGCGCAATGTCGTCATCGCCGCGCAGAACGAGGCCCGCGCGGCCGGCGGCGCGGAGATCGGCCCCGGACACCTCGCGCTCGGCCTCCTGAGCGAGCCCGAGGGACTCGCCGCGCTGGCCGTCGCCGCGCAGGGCGTCGCGCCGGAGACCTTCCGGCGGACCGTGACCGGCGCGCTGCCCCCGGCGGCCGACCGGGTCCCGGATCTGATCCCGTACGACACGCAGGGGAAGAAGGCTCTGGAGCTCACCTTCCGGGAGGCCCTGCGGCTGGGGCACCACTACATCGGTACGGAGCACATCCTGCTGGCCCTGCTGGAGCTTGAGGACGGCAAGGGTGTGCTCTCGGGCCTCGGCATCGGCAAGGCCGCGACCGAGAGCCACTTGGCGGCGCTGCTGCTGGCGGCCGCCGCGGAGACCACCGCGGAGTGAGCCCGGTGAGGCGGGGGACGGGGGTCACCCCCGCTGAAGGATCTCCATGGCCAGCGCCTCCGGGTACTTCCAGGTCCCCGAGGTGGAGAGGACCTCGCGGGCGGCGGAGGCGGGGCTGTTGTCCGGGGCGTTGACGGCCTTCTCGTACAGCTCCTTCGTGTCGTTGTCGAAATAGGAGCTGTACGAGATGTCGTCCTCGTCGCCGCCCGTCTTCCAGCCGCCGATGACCCCGATGATTCCCCACCCCGTCATCCGACGCACCAGAAAAGGCCCGCCCGAGGAACCGCCGGAATAGGCGGCGCACTTGATTTTGAGGAAGCTGCCCGGGATATCCGGATCGGGGCTGTCGAACCGTACCGTCCGGTCCGTGCAGTCGAGCGGGTGCTGCTGGTTGTCCGGATAGCCGATGAGGCGTACGGGATCGTGCTCGTACCCCGAGTTGACCATCAACTCGGCGCCGCCCAGGGCATCCTGGATGTTCACCCCGTCGCGCGGATTCAGCCGGAGGAAGACGAAATCGAGATCGGCGGCGGTGTCCTGGCCTTTGACGAGATACCGGTTGTCGATGAAAATCCCGTTCCGCTGGACGGAATAGGACCCATAGGGTTTCTTTCCGTCGTCGTACTGCGGAACGAAAGCGAGATTCGTCCCGGTCATCTTCCCCTCGAAACAGTGCCCCGCGCTGACGACGAGGTCCCTCCCCGGGCTGTCGACCACCGTGCCGCCGCAGGAATGCCCCGACCCGGACGCGTCGCTCCAGAAGAACGTCCCCACGATCGGCAGCCCCGCGAACGGCTTGCTGGGCGAGGGCGCGGGCGTACGGTCACGATCCCCGCCCCCCTCGACCGGCTCGGCGGCCCGCATCCGGGCGGCGGTCCAGTACGCGTCGGAGGCGGTCCTGTCATGCGCCCCGGAAGCGGCCGGCCGAGCCGCACCCGGAGGGGGCGCGGTGGCCTGCGCGGAGGTGAGCGGCAGAAGAAGAAGCAGAGCGCAGCCCACCAGAAGGGCCGGTGTTCCGACGTTTCGCATGACGGCTTCCCCACGCTGGTGCGAACTGGTGCGATCCCCCCGGTAAGCGAACCCGATCATACGTCCGGGACGCGCGGGACAGCAGGGGGTGAACCCCCACAACAGCCGCAATGACGAACGTCACGCGCGGGGCACGCGGTCCGGACACGCTCCGCCGCCCGGACCGACCGGCCAGGAGCGGGGGCTACTGGAAATCGGCGCTCACCCAGTCGAAGCTACCTCGGAGAGGAAGTCCTCACGTCGTAGCGCGTGGTGCCAGGCGGCGTCCCTGATCCGGCAGTACCGCACGATGTGTGCCGGGTCCTCTACCAGCTCGGACCCGAGGTACTCGTCCTCGTCGTCGAAGTGCAGCAGCAGCGCACGGCGTGAGTCGAAGAGCCAGAAGTCCTCCTCCGGCAGCCCGAGAGCCTCGGCCCGGGGGCGCCACAGGTTGCGGATGTCCTCGCCCGCCGCGTTGTTGGTGGCCGCGGCCGCGAGCAGGAACAACTGCCCCTGGGTGGGCGGGCGATCGACGATACGGACTCGTTCGACGCGCTTGCCCAGGCCGGTCTGGACCCGGATGTTGGCACCCCGGGGCCGGTCGCTGTCGTCGGGCAGGGTCTCCCGCGCGAGGAAGCGGGCGTACTTCGCTCCGGCGCGGTCGGACGCGTACCCGCGCCGGGTCTCCAGCCGCCAGGCGGTGTGCTCGAACTCGGTGAAGTAGTCCGCGAATGCGGTGTCATCGATGAACTTCGGCACGTGGCCTACTCCTTGGTGGTGAAGCGGGTGGACGGCAGGAGTCTCGCGGCGAGACCGCGGAGAGGTCATCGGACAGTACGAGACCGGGGTGGGCGGTGGCGGTGGGCGAGCACGGAGCGCCCGGCAGAAAGGTCATGATCTCGGCGCGCCGGCGACGCCATTCGCCCTCTGCCCATTCGAGTACGCCGAGTACCTGCGGCTTCGGAATCCCTCGTACGTCGTTGGCCTCCATGTTCCCTGTCCAGCCATCGCCCCGCGCCCATGGGATCTGCTCGGATACCACGCGTAGCCACCGGCGGCCTGACGCGCTGTTCACCCGTGTGCCAATGGAGCGGTCACGCCAGCCGAAGACGGGCTGCCCGGCGATGGTGACGCCGAAGTGTGCGGCGGCCCGGTCCAGGTTCTGGCCCATCCAGACGCGGAAGCGGCGGTCGGCCTCGCGGGTGCCGTGTTCCGTGGCGGCAGGTTCTGCGGCCTCGGGCTCTCCGGCGCCCGTTATTGAGTGATGTGACGCAGGTAGGCGGCCGGGTTGTTCAGATAGCGGCGCCAGTGATCGACGAGTTCGAGCTCCTCCCACCTCACCCGCCGGAACCCCTCGGCGCCGCATTCGATGATGTCCGCGCTCTCCAGGAGCTGGGCGACGGAGGGCATGGTGAAGGGCCACTGGCCCCGCTCTGTACGGTCGGGGGCCAGCGCTTCCGGTACGAACACCAGGTCGACGAACACGGAACTCCTCGTCGTAATTCGGCGTGCCCTAACCTATGGTCACCCGTGCGGGCCGAGGCGGCCGACCGGCCAGGACCGGGCCGGGTCGTCAAGCCAGGCATGCTGCTCCGCCCTTCCCGTACGACTCGCCTCGACCGTCAGCCCGAAACGTTCGAACCCGGGCCTGCCGTGCCGGTCCCACCAGCCGAAGGCGTCCTCGACCTCGTCCCACAGCCGGCGCGCCCCGGACTGCACGACCTCGAACTCCCCGCCACCACGGGGCACATGGTCGGCGGTGGCCCAGGACGCGGTGTCGTCGGCGTACAGCCACAGGGTGTACGCGCCGCCCTCGTACCGCTCCGCCCGCCAGAAGATCCCGGGCACCCGGAGCCCGATGGCGAACTGGGCGATCCAGCTGCCGGTGTCGGCGGGGGAGAGGGCGGTGGTGCGCCGCTCCCCGTCGGCGGGCCACCGCCGCCCCTTCAGATACGCGGCGAACGGTGGCCGGGCCGCGCGGTGTTGCCGTAACCGCATGAACGCGGAGGAGCGGCTGAACGGACCGCTCGCCACCCCACCCTCGACCCGCAGGCGCACGATCGCCTCGCCGCCGTACCCCGTCCCCCAGGGAGCCACGATCACCGCGCCGTCCTCCGCCTGGACGAGCCATTCCCCCGGCACCTCCCGGACCGAGCAGGTGGCGACGATCCGGCTGTACGGTGCCCCGGTGCCGCACCCGAGACGTCCGTCACCGACCACCACGGCCGGGCTCAGCCCCGCCCGACGCAGGTTTCCGACGGCGGTACGGGCGACGCCCGCGTCGTACTCGACACTGACCACGTTCCCGCCGCCGAGCCGATGGGCGAGCCGCCCGGCGTTCCATCCCGTGCCGGTGCCCACCTCCAACACCCTGCCACCCGCGCGCATACCGGCGACATCGAGGTCCGCGAGCATGGCACACACCATGCGAGGCATGGAGCTGGAACTGCTCGGCGTGGTCCCGAGGCCATCGCCCCGGTGGGCCCCGTCGTCCCACTGCGTTGTCAGCGGAATGTCGGAATACACCGCCGCCCGCCACGCCCCGGGATCATCGACGCGGGACACGAGAGCCCCCTGCCGGGTCCCGTCCGTGATCCCGGGCCAGATCCTGTCGGGCACGAACAACTCCCGGGGAACCGAAGCGAACGCGGACAGCCAGTCCGTCGTCAACGCCCCCGCCTCGACCAGCGCGGAGGCGAGCCCCTGGGGACCCGCCTCCTCCCTGCGCGATTCCATCGGTCGCTCTGCCCCGCCCCTACTTACCGGTCGCAGGACCGGAACCGTCGCTGGTGTTCCCGCCCTCGTCGGACCCGCCCCCACCGTGCCCCGCGCCGCTGTTCGAGTCGTCCTGCTGACTACCGCCCTGACCGCTGCCGGTGCCGCCGCTGTGCTGTCCACCCATGTCGGGCTCCTCCGCGTTTCTTGCGTGGTTGTGTGCGTCGCACGCTAGAAGCCGCGCAACGGGGGCCGCCAGGCGATTGCGGGCGATTGCGAACGGGGTAACCCGTGCGGATGAATCATCTGAGAGAGGCGCGGGCGCGGGCGATGAGACGGTGAGCCCGGGGGCCGTACACAGCGCTCTCGTTGAGCAGATCCCACACGTGTCCGTACAGCGCGACATCGTCGGCCCCTTCGAGCCGGTGCTCGGTGTCGATGGTCTCGACGACGACCCGCTTCTCGTCGAAGATCCAGAATCCGTGCTTCGGGGTGAGCTTCAACGGCACCCCGAACGCCACAACGCCGAGGTAGACGTTGCCCATGCCGATCAGTCCGACGAGCCGGTCGAGCTGTCCTGCCATCACTTCCCGGGGGCAGGGCAAGGCGTGCAGCGCGCCCTCCCAGAGCAGCACACGGAAGGCTCTGCCCGGCTCGTACAGCACTTCCTGACGCTTCATCCGGGCCCGCACGGCCTCTTCGGTGTCGCGCGGGGTCCGCATCAACTCGGCGTTGTGGAGCAGCAGATGATGTGCGTACTCGGGGGTCTGGAACAGGCCCGGTACGACGGTGGCCTCATAACCACGCACCACGGTCGTGGCCCGGTATTCAGCGACGTACTTCTCCTGCACACCGCGATGGCCGACGGCGAGTTGCCGACGCCAGGAACGCTGCTGCGACTCCAGCCCGCGTAACCGGCTCCTGAGATCCGCGGCCTCCGCCGGGTCGCCGACAGCCCGCGCCCACGCGTCGAGGTCGTCCGCGCTCGCGGTCTGCTTGCCGTTCTCCAGCCGGGACACTTTGGACCGCTGCCAGCCGAGCCGCTCGGCGATGCCTTTGCCGTCGAGTCCGGCCTCGGTACGCAGCTCACGCAGCCGCGCACCGAGGGCGACCCGCCCGGCCTGGAAATCGGTGGTCACGGACCAGACGCTACGCCCACCCGGAACTCCCGCGTGGCCACCGCGTGATGCCACGCCGCATCACGGGTCCGGCAGGCCCGCACCACACTCTCGGCGTCATCGAGGATCTGCACCCCGAGTGTCGTTCCCTCCTCGTCGATCGTGAACTTCACGACTGTCCGGGAGTCGAACAGCCAGAAATCGAAGTCCGGCAGCCCGAGCCGTACGGCGTCGGCCCGGAACAGGTTACGGATGTCCTCACCTGCGGCGACATTACCGAGCCCCGAGTCGAGAAGGAACCGCTGTCCCTCGGTCGGCGGATCGTCCACAAGCCGCACGCGTTCGAACCGTTTCCCCCGCCCGGTCTGTTCTGTCACGTTCGTGCGCCAGGAGTCGGCGGGGCCGGCTGTGATGTCCGAACCTGCCTTCCAGGACTGCCACTTGGTGCTCGCGCGATCCGTGGCGTATGACCGCTGGGTCTCCAGCCGCCAGGCGGTGTGCTCGAACTCGGTGAAGAGGTAGGTGATTTCCTCGAACGGAATCAAAGGGGTCACAGCTACTCCGTGGGCGCGAAGCGGATGAGCAGTTCACGGGGGACGACGACAAAGGTCTCCGAGTCCTTGACGTCCCGCAGTTGGGCAAGGTCCTCGGGATCCGTGAGGCGCTCTCCCTGGACCACGATCTTGTCGGTGTCCTCGATGTCGTACAGAGTGGGGCAGTTGCCTTGGTCGGACGTCGTGCCGATGAACCGGAGTGTCATGCGTCCTCCTGCGTTGCTGGTGGGGAAATCAGGATGGGCCGGATGCGCGCACCCCGCACGGGGATTGCGCGGGATTGCGATTCCAGCGGTACGAGCGGTACGAGCGGTACGAGCGGTACGCGCCGAGTGGGCCAGGGTTCAGCACCGGCACCACAGCGCCAGCGCGATGGACCCGCCCACCGCCGTGACCGCGAGGACGTAGAGCGCCTGCGCCCGGAACGGTGTCACCGGGGCGGCTTTTCTTGCGTGCGCGGTTGCGGAGGGCGCGCCTGGTACAGGGTGAGGAAGGCCCGGACCGTGGTGGCCAGGCCACGCATGAGTTCGTACGCGTGCAGCGGCGGCGTCGTCCCGTCGAACGTACGACTCAGGGCGAGCAGCTGGTACGCGTCCCGGCGCAGCGCCAGAGACTCGGCGCTGCCGGTGTCACCGTCGTCGTCGCGGACCAGCAACTCCAGATGGCCCCGGAGCTTGAACGTCGTGATGTCGACCCAGGCCCGGTCCGGAAGGTCGATCCGCAGGGCGAGCGCGGCGGCGACCGTACGGGAAATGGTCAGGACGTCGAGGGGATCCCCCACGCCCCGAGCACCCGCCTCCGCCCGCCGCCGGACGAGCGCGGCGAGGATACGGCGCAGGGTCTGCCGGTCCGTGGCGAACTCCAACGGCATCCGGCGCCAATGGGTGCCGGGCGTACGGCGGTTGGGCGTCATGCGGTACGCACCTCCTGCCGCGCCCGCGTGGCAACGGTGCACCAGGTACACGTCCCCCGCCGCCCCCACGTCCGCGCCAACGCCTCCACCAGCACCATCCCCCGGCCGCCCTCCTCATCAGGACCGGGCCGCCGCACCGACACCTGCGACGCGGGGGCGGGAGAACAGTCGTCCACCTCGATGAGAACGGTCCCGTGCTCGTCGTACGACAGAGAAAACCGGACACGCTCCCCCCGCCCGTGCACCACGGCGTTGGTGGCGATCTCGCTGACCAGAAGCTGTACGGTCTCGACCGCCTCCTCCGCCGTACCGCACTGCCGCAGAACCGCGCCCGCGATCCGCCGGAGATACTCGACCCGCCGCGCCCGGGGGCGGAACGACAGGGTCAGGCGCAGGGCGTCCTGTATCTCGACTGGGGTTGCTGGGGCGGGAGTTGCGATGTGTGTAGGGAGAGGCATCGAGAGTCCTAACCGTCGATCCTGTGCTCACAGATAGCGGCGAATCAACTGCGTTGCGTGATGTGCGGGTATAGCCTCGCACCGAGGCGAGAGCCCCGGAAGTTGGTTGGCGGAAATGCGCGAGCAGGTTTTGTTGTGAGTTCCCGCTGGTAGACGGGTGGTTCGCCGTCGATCGGCGATTTTCGCCCTGACGCAGAACGTTGCTCGTGGAAGCGGGAACGTGCGCCAGGGTGCGCTCAAGAAGGGGAGCGGAATGAATGAATGGCAAGCGGCGACGGCAACCCTCTGTCGGCTACAGCTCGGCAGTGAGCTGCGCCGGATCCGGACGGACGCGGGACTGACGTCGACACAGGTGGTCCGGAGGCTTCTGTGGAGCCCGTCCAAGCTGACCAGGCTGGAGACGGGTGACAACGTGACCGTTGAGCCTTCGGACATCATGGCGCTCTGTCAGGTCTACAAGGTTGACGAGGAGACGGCCGAACAGCTGAAGGAGTACGCGTTCGTCACCAAGAAGAAGCAGGACTGGTGGGAGGCGAAGAAGTACCGCTCCGTCATCGGTCCCGGCCCGAAGGCGCTCCTTGGCCTGGAGTCCTCGGCGACCGCTTTGCAGAGCTACAACTCCGAGTACGTTCCCGGCCTGCTACAGACCGCCGAGTACGTGCGCGTGCTGCATCAGCATGCCCATGGGGGGCGTTCCGGTACCGACATCGACCGGATGGTCGAACTGAGGATGAAACGGCAAGCGGTGCTCCATCGGGACCCGCCGCTGAAGCTCACTGTGGTCCTCAACGAATCCGTACTGCTACGTCAGGTGGGCGGATCGGAGGTGATGCGGCCGCAGCTGGCCAGGATCGTGGAGGCTGCTTCGGCCCCCAACGTCAAGGTCCAGGTGATCCCCTTCGCCTCCGGTGTCTACCGGGCGATGAATGGATCGTTCACGTCGCTGCGTTTCCGGGGAGACACTGCCCTCAAGCCGATCGTATGCCTGGAGCATCTGGCTGATCATTGGGTGCTGCGGCGGCAGGCGGACGTAGAGCTTTACGAAGAGGCATTCAACGAACTGCAAGCTCTGGCTCCCGGGCCGAGGGAGTCTCTGAGCATGATCGAGAGAGCGATGGAGGAGCTTTGATGCCGATGGTGACCTCGGCTCACACGCTGACCGGGGTGGACTGGTTCAAGTCGAGCTACAGCAACGACGACAACCGCCTGTGCCTGGAAGGCGCCCGTCTCGCTGGCGGAGCCATGGCCGTACGAGATTCCAAGCACCCCCAGGGCCCGGCTTTCGTCCTGGTCGGCGCGGTGTGGACCACCTTCGTCCATGCCCTCAACGAGGGGGAGCTGAACGCGCGATGACCGGTGCCGACTGGTTCAAGTCGAGCTGTAGCGACGGCCACGGCGGCAACTGCGTCGAGGGCGCGCGCCTAGCCAGTGCCGCCATGGCCGTACGCGACTCCAGGATCCCCACCGGCCCCGCCCTCGTCGTCACCGCCGCCGTGTGGACAACCTTCGTCCACGCCCTGGGCGACGAGTCCCGCCCGTAAGGCCGCAACCCTGTGGGCCCGCCTCCCCGAGTGAAATTCCAGGAGGCGGCCCACAGGGACCCGGTCCCGATCCTCGGGGCCGAAGAGAGGTACTGCCGTGAGTGACCCGCACATCAGGCCGGGAACGCCGGCGTGGCAACCAGAGCCTCCAGCAGTTCGAAGTGGTACGACCTGCCGACAAGAAGCCATCGGCCCGCCCCGCCCGGGCGATGAGGCCGCGCCCGAGTGAGGTTGAAGTGACTTGGCGGGAGACGTAGTTGAAGCCTCCATGCCGTGTCGGCCTGGGCGTACTCGCGGGCCGGCGCAGGTGCGCCGATCCGGTGTTTCATGACGGCTCGTCAGGCCACCCGATGGGCCGTTCCGGCTTGTTGGATGTTTCGGGAAGCACCGGCGCCCGGCTGTCGGGCAAGGCGCAGAAGGTCAGATGATTTCACGCCGTGATCACGGGAAGGCGGATGAGGAGGAGTCGTCACGTCCGGTTCGGTGGGAGGCCGAGTCGAACGGGACTCGCCACGGCAGAGATCTTGCCGAACAGTCTGCCCCAACCACCTGCTTCGCCGGATGCCTCCGACTGCGCCACCGCTGCGAAGGCAAGGTCGAGTACCGCCTTTCCTTTCTCGCCATCGCCGCCAAGGTGGTGTTCAAACATTTAAATTCGGACAATTTCTGGCGTTGCAATATTCCAAACCTCTCGCCTTCGAGGATCGGTTCGACTACGGTCATTCTGGTCGATTTATCGGCAAACTTGCTTGGGGGAGAGGATTTCGTCGTCGACGGTTACGGCTGTGATGACATCGGAGGATGTTTTGCGTGAAATTACCGGCGCGCCCCTGTTGACCCAACCGACCGAAGGGAGAAGGTAGGATGTCGCCCCGAATGTATGGCTACCATCGTTGCCGGCGGAGTGAATCTGAAGAGGAGTGCGTGTCGTACATGTCGTACGAGTACCTTAAGCTGCGTAAATTCTGCCAAGTTATGTTGCGAAATATCGACGTACCGGATCCATTCTCTCTCGATGTTCTCTGTTGTCGCATAGAGAAGCTCCGAAAAAAACCTCTGCATCTTCACCCGTTACCGCGAGAAGGTGCGGCAGCCGGCGTTTGTGGATTGTGGCTCGCAACCTCCGGAGCTGACCACATATTTTATGAGAGCCAGACCTCCAGATTGCATCAGGAGCACATTATTTTGCATGAAATCGGGCATATTTTATTTGAACACAATGAACAATGGCAGAGTGTTGGTGATGGAATTGGAAAAAAGCTTCCAGATCTGGATCCGGGACGTGTGCAATATTTTCTCGGACGCACCAACTACAATGCTCGCCAGGAACAGGAGGCCGAGATGCTCGCCAGTCTGATACGGATGAGCGCGTATAAGTCGCATGGATCACAACCGCATGGGGCGCAACCGCAAGGATCTCTGGCCAAAATCGAATCGGCGCTCGGTGTAGGGGTATCAGATGTCCGCTGATATAGCGGACATCGGTAAATCGCTCGATTATCCAAGTGTTGTGTTTCTCTGGGCGGCTGTGCTGGCTCGTCTTCCTTCGGTTATCCGTTCACCGAAGCAGCGAGGGCTGTGGCTTGCTGTAATGACAGCGGCCGTGGCGATGACTCTGAACCTTCCCGACGTCGTCGCTCTCGCCGTCAGAGAATCCGGGTCAACTCACCTCATCGCTTTGGTGAGGAACTTGACCGGTGTGGTTTCGGCCGGTGCTGTGCTGTATTTTGTAGCCGAACCCATCGGCGGTCGTCGACTGAAGAGCAGTTTCTGCATCGCGACTGGCTTGATAATGACGGCCCTTGTGGTTCTTGACATCCTGGCGCCGCCTCACCGGGAACACGGCATCACGGCGGCCGGTGACGCCATTCCTCTTCTTGGCTACTGGCTGACCCTGATTGCTACACATCTGCTGACGAACATCGTTTGTGTCTTCGTGTGCTGGCATTACAGCCGACGCACGGAGAGTCGTAGTGTCGCGGCCGGTCTGCGGCTGTTCGCTCTGGGTACTGCGCTGGCTGGACTCTTCTGGCTCGCCTACCTGATCCGAGTGATCTTTGACAGTACCTGGGCCCTTCCTTATCTACCTCTCCTCATGAATCTGCACGGCCTGTTGAGAGCGGCTTCCATCCTGCTGCCGACGTTCTTCGCGTTACGTCGTATTGCGGCGGACGCTATCGTCGCATGGCATCTTTGGCCGCTCTGGCGAGATCTTCTGGAGGCTGTGCCGCATGTGGCGCTGACCAAGCCCCGGGCAAGATTTGTCGAGTTGCTGTTCCCTCTTGTCCCTCGCAGGCTGCTCGTGTACCGCAAGGTCATCGAAATTCGGGATGCCATCCTGGTTCTCAGCGAATACATCGAGCCTGGAGTTCCGGACCTCGCCCGGAGCCACACAGTGATCGCCCGCGGTTCCATCTCGGGCAGTGACGCGGCCGTACTGGCGTGTGTGATCATGGAAGCGAGCAGGGGAAAGCTGGCAGGTCGGCCAAAACGACAGAGCTCTTTCAGTACAGTCACTCTTTCGAGTGGCGATTTCGAGGACGAGAAAAAGTTTCTCGTCGACGTGGCGCGCGCCTATGGCTCAGCCTCTGCTCGAACCTTCAAGTCATGACTCTGAAAGCGAATTTTCGTGACCACAGTTCTCATCACCGGCGCTACCGCAGGTATTGGCGCGGCGTTCGCTCGTCGCTTCGCGGCCAAAGGCTGCGATCTCGTCATAGTTGCTCGCGACAAGGAACGTTTGGCGCGCGCCGCCGACGACCTGCGGGTTGAGTTTGGTATCTCCGTCGACGTCATCGTCGCCGACCTCCTTGATTCCACGGATTGCCAGATGGTGGCCGATCGGGTTGCTTCGGAGGAGCGGCCCGTCGATGTTCTGGTCAACAACGCCGGTTTCGGACTGGCGGCTCCCTTCCCGTACAACTCGCTCGAGGACGAGGAGCGGATGCTGGAGATCTTGGTCCGCGTGCCTCTGCGGCTCAGCCACGCAGCTGTCCCGGGGATGCGGGCGAGAGGGAGGGGTGCCATTGTGAACATTTCTTCCGTGGCCGGTCTGCTGCCCACCGGGACCTACGGTGCCGCCAAGGCGTGGGTCACTGCGTTCAGCGAATCCTTGCGTGTTGACTTGGCGCCGTACGGGGTGCGCGTGCTCGCCGTTTGCCCCGGGTTCACTCGCACGGAGTTCCAGGAACGGGCGCGGATGGATGTGAGCGCACTCCCCTCGTCGGCATGGCTGGAAGCGGACGCCGTGGTAACCCAGGCGTTGAAGGATCTACATCGCAACCGGCCAGTCAGCATTACCGGTTGGCGCTACAAGGCGTTTGCCCTTGCTGCTCGGCATCTGCCGCGTGCTGTGGTCGCCAAGAAGATGGCCCGCCCGCGGACGCAGCCCGCATCTGCCACTGTCGCCTCACCAAATGAAACGACGCCGTAGCCAGGGTCACCGGATGCCGGAAGTTGGGCGAGGCGGCAGGTGCTGGTGGCGAGGTTGCGGAGGGTGGTCATGGAACGGGGGCCGTTTGTCGGTTGCGGACTGGTGAGCGGTCCTCGTTGCCGCCGTTCCGAAGGCAGTGCGCAGGCTGGTGTGGAGCCCGGCATGCGGGCGCGGTTGTTCGTGACGAGCCGGTAGACGCTGTGTGCGATCCAGCGGACGGGCGGCAGTGTGAGCGGTGCCCCCGGTGCGGTCCAGCCGCCGTCCGTGCTCATCAGCAGCTTGGCGACGGTCTGGGTGCCGCTGTGGACCGCTCCGGCCGGGGTGATCCACGGCAGCTCGTACTCGGCCTGTCGCCGGTCGGCGCAGAGGTCGTCCAGATCCGGGAACTGCCACGGGGCCGTTGTGCGGTGGGGCCGGATGTGCTGTTCGGTGAAGGTCGCCGCTGTGGTGCAGAAGCCGCAGTCCCCGTCGTGGACCGGTACGGGGGCCGGAGGGGAGAAGGTGGGCGTCCTGTCCCCATCATGCCTCCCTCCGGTATGTATGCGGACCTGCCGCGTCGCCCGGGTGGCAGGTCCGTGACGGCGTCCGATCAGCGACGTCCGGTCGGTGGCGGCCGGTCGGTGGCGGCCGGTCGGTGGCGGCCGATCGGTGGTGCCCGTCGGTGGCGTCCGCGCGGATCAGCTGAACGGGATGCGGATCACCGATTGGTTGCCGATGCCCAGGGTGCTGGCTCCGCCGCCGATGGCGTTCCAGACCTCGATCCGGACCTTGCCGTTGACCAGGTCGCCGTGTGAACCGGTGGCGGACTTCAGGCCCCGGCCCTGGGTGTAGCGCTCGTACCCCGGCACCGGATCGGTCGCGAAGTACTGGTATGTCTCGGTGCGGTCCCAGACGCCGTCGCCCGTACGGTCGTAACTCACCCTGATCTGCTGGCCGTTGCCGATCGCCGTACCGGCGTCCACGAAGAGGTCGAACTGAGTGGCGCCGCCGTTGTACGTCCTGGTGATCCCGCCGGAGGTGAAGACCTGTGGGTTGCGCGGTGTGCCGTCGTAGTTGGCGCCGCCCGCCGAGGAGATCGTGGTGGTCGCCGCCGAGCCCGCCGGGTCGCCGAGGCCGGCGCCCGTCAGCGCGTACAGGGTGGAGGAGCCAGTGGGCGGCGGTGTGGTCGTACCACCGCCCCGGGTCCAGACCGCCACGTAGTCGACGAGCATGGGGCGGCCGGGGACGGTCGCCGGGGTCGGGGTCGGGCTGCCCAGCTCGTTGTTGGGGAAGGCGCCGCCGATCGCCACGTTGAGCAGGATGAAGTACCCGGCGTGGTCGGTCATGTTGGCCCATGTCGTGGCGTCCAGCTGGCTCTGGCTCACCCGGTGGAAGAGCTGGTCGTCCACGTACCAGCGCAGCTCGTTCGGCGCGATCGAGCGGTCCCACTCGAAGCGGTAGGTGTGGAAGGCGGACTGGCAACTCGCCCCGGGACAGACGCGGCTGGCGCCGATGCCGGTGCTCTCGTTGCAGGCTCCGCCCGGGTTGACGCCACAATGCAGCACGCCCCAGACGGAGTTGCGCCCGTTGACGTTCTCCATGATGTCGAACTCGCCGGTGCCCGGCCAGTTCCAGTAGTCGCCCCGGTACGGCGAACCGAGCGCCCAGAAGGCCGGCCAGTAGCCGAGTGCGGCGCTGCCGGTCACGTTCGGCATCTGGATCCGGCCCTCGATACGCAGGGTGCCGCCCGCCGGGGCCTTGAAGTCGGCGCGTTGTGTCTCGATCCGGGCGGAGGTCCAGTTGCCCGCGCTGTCCCTGAGCGGGGTGATCCGGAGGTTGCCGTTGCCGTCGAGGCTGAGGTTGTCGGGGCTCGCGGTGTAGTTCTGGATCTCGCCGGTGCCCCAGTTGCCGGGGCCGCCCGGGTAGCTGTGGCCGGTGTCCGTCTGCCAGTTGGCGGCGGAGGGCGGGGTACGGTTCGCCCCGTTGAAGTCGTCGCTCCACTGGAGGTTCCAGCCGGGCGCGGGAGGAACGGCGCCCTGTGCGGGACCGGCGCCGCCGAGGCCGAGCAGCCCGGCCAGGGTGACGATCAGGGAGAGGGCGAGGGTGGTGGCGAGAAAGGGAGAGGGCTGGGTGTGTCTGACACGGCTCGTTCTCAAGAAACACCTCACGTGCGTGGTACGTACGGATGCCGCCGAGGGGAAAACCAGGTCGGTCGGGGGTCGGTCGGGGGCGTTCTCCGTACGTCTTTAGCGGTGTGGCTGGTGGGACGTCAATGGCCCCGACGCGGTTGTGATGCGTCGGGGCCATTGATTCCGGTTGATTTTGCGATCAACCGGAAGCCGATCGAATCGCTGGTGGCTGAACCGGCAGCCGGTCCAAGCGGGTTGGTGCGGCCATCGCCTCAGATCGCTTCCCGGTCCGCCCATGGCGGGTCGGCGCCCGGCACCGAGCAGGTTCGGGCGGCGACGCGTACCGCGTACGAGCAGGCGTCGACGACCTCGTGGAGGGTGAGGCCGTCCAGCCGGCCGCCGAGGCGTCCGTGGGCGTCGAGCCGGTGCAGCAGGCCGGCGGTGAAGGAGTCGCCCGCGCCCACCGTGTCGACGACGGTGGTGGGCGGGGCGGGGACGGTGGCCCGTTCGCCGTCGAGGGAGGCGAGGGCGCCGCGTTCGCCGAGGGTGATCACGACCAGCCGGGCACCGGCCGCGTGCCAGGTGTCGCAGGCGTCCTCGGGAGTGGCTCCGGGGGCGAGGAACGCGAGGTCGTCCTCGCTGAGGCGGAGGATGTCGGCGAGGGCGCACCAGCGGGCGAGCCGCTCGCGGTAGACGGCGGGCGCCACCAGCAGGGGGCGGACGTTGGGGTCGATGGAGACGGTGGTGTGGGAACGTACGCGGCCGAGGAACTCCTCGATCCGGGGGCCGCCGGGGTCCCGTACCAGCGCCAGCGAGCCGGTGTGCAGGCAGACGGTGTCGTCCAGTGGGGCGGCGGCCAGTTCGGCGTCGGTCCACTGCCAGTCGGCCGTACCGTCGGCGAAGAAGGAGTACGTGGCCTGGCCGGCCGGGTCGAGATCGGCCACGGCGAGGGTGCTGGACTCGGGCGCGGTCGCGCAGCCGGTCAGATCGACGCCGGAGGCGGTGAGCCGGGCGCGGAAGAGGGTGCCGAAGACATCGTGGGAGAGCCGGCCGAGGAAGCGGGTGGGGGTGCCGAGCCGGCCGAGGGCGACAGCGGTGTTGGCGGGCCCGCCGCCGGGCAGCACCCGCAGAGTGAGGCCGTGTGGTGCGGCAGCCGGATCCGGGGTGGGGAGGGCGTGTGTTCCGGCAGCCGGATCCGGGGTGGGGAGGGCGTGTGTTCCGGCATTCGGTTCCGGGGTGGTGAGGGCGTGTGGTGCGGTGCCCGGTTCCGGGGTGGTGAAGGCGTCGGCGACACACTCGCCGAGGACGGTGATGTGTTTCTGGTGCATCCGGGTCATCCCTTGACGGCGGAGCTGGCGACGCCCTGGACGAACCAGCGCTGGAAGAAGGTGAAGATCACCAGTACGGGGAGGACAAGGAGCACCCCGAAGGCGAGTATCTGGCCCCAGTCCGGGGGAAGTTGGCCCTGGAAGACGCTCATCTCCAGGGGCAGCGGGCGTACCGAGGGGTCGGAGACCATCAGCACCGGCCACAGGAACGAACCCCACTGCGTGAGGAAGGTCAGGATCGCCACCGACGCGAAGGCCGGCTTGCTCATCGGCACGATGATCGCGAAGAAGGTACGCCAGGGGCCCGCGCCGTCGAGCCGCGCGGCCTCCTCGATGCTGGGCGGGATCGAGCGGAAGAACGTGTGGAACTGGTAGACCGAGAAGGCGTTGGCGAGGAACGGGATCGCCTGGATGAACAGGGTATTGCGCTGGCCGTTGAACATGTAGAAGAGCGGGACGGCCACCGACTCGAACGGCACCAGCATCAGCAGGAGGATGAGGCCGAAGACGGCTTCCCGGCCGCGCCACTTCAGCCGTGACAGCCCGTACGCCGCCATCGAGTTGATGAACAGACCCCCCGTGACCACCACGAACGCCAGCAGCAGCGAGACGCCCATGAAGCGCCAGAAGTAGCCGGTGCTGTCGGAGTTGAGGCTGTTCAGGACGGCGGAGTAGTTGTCGAAGGAGAGATGGGTGGGGAGGAACCCCGAGACGCCGTTCAGGACTTCGTCGGAGGGCTTGAGGCTGCCCATGAACAGGTAGAGGGCGGGCAGGACGAAAATGAAGGCCAGGACGGCGAGGACGGCGTAGTCGAGGAAGCGGCGCAGCGGCGTACGGGTCATGTCAGTCCTCGTTCTCGGGCCGGACGACGCGGCGCTGGATGAGGGTCAGGGCGACGACGATCAGGAAGAAGACAACGGTGATCGCGGACGCCTGGCCGATGTTGTTCTGGTCGAAGGCGGTGGTGACGGCCTGGTACATCACGGTACGGGTGGCGTCCTCGTCGAGGCCGCCGCCGCGGATCAGGACGTACACCTGGTCGAAGACCCGGAAGGAGAGCACCGAGGTGAGCATCGCGACGAAGACCAGGGTGCCGTGGATGCCGGGCAGGGTGACATGGCGGAACCGCTGCCAGCGGGTGGCGCGGTCGAGGTCGGCGGCCTCGTACAACTCGGTGGGTATCTGCTGGAGACCGGCCAGCAGGATGACCATCTGGAAGCCGACCCCCTGCCAGATGGACAGCACGATGATGGAGGCCATCGCGGTGGCGCTGTTCCCCAGCCAGTCGAAGGCGCCCCAGTCGCCGAAACTGACCGCGTTCAGAGCGGAGTTGAGCATGCCCTGATCGCTGCGGCTGAGGATGAGCCGCCAGATCACGGCGACCAGTGCCATGGGGAAGACGACCGGCAGGAAGAAGAGGGACCGGAACAGGCCGATGGCCTTGAGCTTGCGGTTGAGCAGGATCGCCAGCCCGAGCGCGAGGGCGGTCTGCAGGGGTACGACGACCACGGCGAAGGTCAGGTTGTTGAGCAGGGCCCGCAGGAACGGGCCGGACAGGTCGGGATCGGTGAACAGCCGCCGGTACTGCTCCACACCGAAGAAGGACGGTTCCAGTGGGGAGCCGAGGCGGACGTTGTGGAAGGAGAGGAAAACGGCGTAGCCGAACGGTACGCCGACGAAGGCGATGAGGCCGACGACGGCGGGAGTGGACATCAGCAGTCCGTGCACCCAGTCGCGGTTCTTTCGCACAGCGCGCGCGGTTCGCGGGGTCCGAGCCGGCCTCGCGGGCTTCATGTCTGTCACGGGCGGGGCCTGCTCCGGGCCGGGGGGCGCGGCGTGCGCGGGTTCGACTGATTTCACGGGTGGGTCCTGTTCCCGGCGGGGGCGGGTGCGGCGTGCGCGGGCCCGCCCCGGCCGATGGGGCCTACGGGATCTTGTAGCCGGCGTTGTCGGAGAAGTCCTGGTCGATGGCGCGGGCGGCCTTGGCCAGGGCGCTCTTGGGGTCGGTGCCCCCGTAGATCGAGTTCAGGGCTTCGCCGAACTTCGAGGTGATGACCGGGTATCCGGGGGTCACCGGGCGGGTGACGGCGATGCAGGAGGCTGTGATGTCGCTGTCGCCGCAGGGTTTGGCGAGCTGGTCGGCGAAGAGCTGGAGCGGGCCGCCCCGCCGGTACAGGGGGCTCTTGGCGAGAGCGGTCCGGGTGGCGGGCGGGGCGCCGTTGGCCGTCGTCATGGCGGCGACGTTGGCGTCGTTGAGCAGGTAGTCCAGGAACGCGCCCGCCGCCTTGGCGTTCTTCGAGTCGGCGCCGATGCCCCAGGCCCAGGAACCCTGGCCGGTCTTGGGGCCGTTGCCGAAATCGGGCAGCGGCAGGACGACGAGGTCGTCGCCGAGTGCCTCGCTGTAGGCGGGGTACATCCAGTGGCCGACCCAGCTCAGGGCGGTACGGCCCTTGGCGAAGGCGTTGCCGTCGGTGTTGGGGTCGACGTACGTCTTCCAGGACTGGAAGGTGTCCAGGGCGGAGACCACGGCGGGTGTGTCGAGGGCGCCGGTCGCCTTGCCGTCCTTGAGGAGGGAGCCGCCGGCGGACCAGACGATGGGGGCGAAGCCGTAGGTGCCCCACTCGTTGGCGTATCCGCCGCTCTCCTGGAGATCGAGGGGCTTGCCGTCGGAGTCCTTGGCCTTGAGCGCCCCCAGCGCGGCGGTGAACTGCTCCGCCGTCCAACTGTCCGACAGCCCGGTCGGGTACGTCACCCCGGCCGCGTCCAGCAGCTTCTTGTTGCCGTAGACGCCGAGCCCGGAGTCGTACATGCCCAAGCCGTAGTGTTTGCCGCCGATCGCGGCCTGCGCCTTGCTCGCGTCAGTGGCGTTGGCGAGGGTCTTGGCGGAGACGTACGGGTCGATCGGGGCGAGCTTCTTGTTGTAGACGAAGTTCGCCATGGTCGGGCCGTCGAACTCCACGATGTCCGGCAGCTTGGAGGCGTCGGTGGCGGTGATGGTCTTCGTGTAGTCGTTGCCGGGGACCAGCTTCAGGTCGACCTTTATCCCGCTCTGCGAGGAGTTGAAGGACTTCACCGCGTTCTGCAGCGCCGCGTCCTCGCTCTTCTGGCCCTGGTGGGCCCAGACACTGATGGTGCCCTTGCCGCTGCCCGCCTCCACGGAGGCGGTGGTGCCGCCCCCACCGCAGGCGGCCAGCGCCGCCAGAGGCAGGGCGAGGGCCAGGCCCGTACGAGAGGTACGGCGGAACCTTCTGCTTCGTGAGCTCATGGGTGTGTGCCTCCGTGCGTTCGGTGCTGCCGCGAGGGCGCGAGGGGTTCGACAGGGGAGTGACAGGGGGGACGTGAGTGGGGCGGCGGGCACCTCAAGTGAGGCGCTAAGGAACCGGGTTGCCGCGGAACCGGGTTGCCGCGGACCCGGGTTACTGCGGTCCGCGCGGGCGCGGCGGGGCGGTGGTTTCGCGCAGGACGAGGCGGATGGGCATCTGTACGTGCCCCGGCAGCGGGGCGTCCGGCTCGTCCAGCTGCCTCAGCAGCAGCCGGGCGGCCTCCGCGCCCTGTCCCGCGACCGGCTGGGCGACGGTGGTCAGCCCGACCACATCGGCGAGTTCGTGGTCGTCGAAGCCGATGACGGACACGTCGTCCGGCACCTTCAGCCGGTGGCGGCGCAGCGCGCGCAGCGCGCCCATCGCCATCTCGTCGGACTGCGCGAACACCGCGGTCGGCGGCCGCGCGGCGGCCAGCAGTTCGGTCGCGGCCCGCTCGCCGCCCTCGACGGTGTAGTCGCCGTCCGCCTCCAGGGCCGGGTCGTGTGCGATCCCCGCGTCGGCCAGGATGTCCAGATACGCCTGGCGTCGCTGGATCGGGGTGGTCCAGTGCAGCGGCCCGCTGGTCCCGCTGATCATGCCGATCCGGCGGTGGCCGAGGTTGACCAGGTGCCGTACGGCGCTCTCCGCGCCGGCCCGGTCGTCGATGCCGACCACCGTGAAGCCGGACCGGGCGCCGCCGACGGTACTGGCCAGCGGCACCCCCAGCGAGCGCAGCGCGGCGGATTCCGCCTCGTCGGGGATGAGCAGCGACAGCACGGCGTCCACGCGCTTGCGGACCGGCAGCTTGGTGAAGAAACGCTTGCGTGTCTCCGGTGAGCCCAGGTTGTACAGCAGGACGTCGTACCCGGCGGCGCTGAACACCTGCTCGGCCGCGTCGAGCACGGTGCCGAAGAACCAACGGCCCACGTACGGGACGACGACCCCGATGGTGTACGTACGGCCGCTGGCCAGGCTCGACGCCGAACGCGAGGCGGTGTAGCCGAGTTGGGCGGCGACGGCCGTGATCTGCGCCCGTACCTCGTCGGACACGCCAGGCTGGCCACGCAGCGCGCGGGACACGGTGGACGCCGCGACCCCGGCGGCGCGGGCGACATCGGTGATGCTGACCGGCACAGCGCTTTTCTCCCGTCGGTTTCACATCGGTGTGATCTGTGGGTGACGTGACCGTAAACCTACGTGGCGTCTTGCGCAAGCGTTTGCGTTCATATTTACTTGGGCCGGTCCTTAAGAAAGTCCGTTGTGATCAATGATCAGCGCACGGAACAGCGCACGCGCTTGGGTGCTGTGATGTGGGTGCTGTGAGCCGACAGGAACTGTGCATGCGATACGCCCCGCCCGGCCTCTGCGTGAACGACTTCGCCCTCCTGCGCGACGAGGACGGCACGTATGCGGTGCTGCACCTCCAGGGCCCCTGGACAACGGAGTTCGACCATCTGCGGATGGAGACCTCCTACGGCCGGGCCACCTCCACCGACCTGGTCGGCTGGCAGCCGCAGGGCACCGCCTTCGGCAACGGTCTGCCCGGCCGCTTCGACCAGCAGGCCGTGTGGACCATGCATCCCCTCCGGCACGGCGACGGGATGGCGATGTTCTACACCGGTGTGAGCGGGCTGACACCGGGCGGCTGGCCGCTCCAGTCCGTCGGCCTCGCCCACTCCGACCGTACGGACGGTACGGGCTGGCGCCGCCACGGCACCGGCCCGGTCGTCGAGGCGGACCCGCGGTGGTATCGCACGGGCGAGAACATGGGCTGGCGCGACCCCTTCGTCGTACGCGACGACGCGTCGGACGGCTGGGTGATGGTCGTCTGCGCGAGCGACGCCTCCCGGCCCGTCGAGACCGGCGGATGCGTCGCCCTGGCCACCTCCGACGACCTGGAGCACTGGACCGTCCACCCGCCGCTCATCTCGCCCGGCGACGTCGACGAGCTGGAGTGCCCGGTCCTGGAGCGCCTCGACGACGGCAGCTGGCTGCTGCTCGGCTCGATCGGCTCCTCCCGGGGCTTCGAGTCATGGACCGCCCCGAACCTGCGCGGCCCCTGGACCCGGCGCGGCCCCCTCGGCCCGACCGGCGCCTACGCCCCCCGTGTCATCGCCGCGCCCGACGGCTCCCGTGTCGTCCTGCACACCACGCCCCGCCAGATCGGCCTCACCGACACGGGCGAGCGCTGTCGCGGGATGCTCGCCCAGCCCAAGTCCCTTGTCGTACGGGAGGGTTCGGCGCCCCGCCTGGAGTGGTGGCCCGGCCTGGACACCTGGCTCGGCGAGGAGACCGACCGTCCCACCCCGCACGCGGTCGGCGACATCGACGTCTCCGGACCCGTCGGGATCACCCTGCGCACCGCCGGCCCGGACACCGGCCGCGCCGCCCTCGCCGTGGGCTGCGACGGCAAGAACCTCTGGGTGACCGGCCCGGCCGGGACCCGGCTCGCCGAGACCGTCCTGACCGAACCCGCCGCGACCCTGCGCGTTCTGACCATCGGCGAGTACGTCGAGATCTACGCCGACAACGTCTTCGTCCTCACGGCCCTGTGCTACACCGGCCACCCCACCGCGTGGACGGCCGTCACCGAAGGCCGCGAACACACCGTCCCCGTCCGCCCGGTCCGGCTGCCCGACCCCCACCGCGACGACGCCTCGGCCATCTGGCCCGGCCCGCCTTCGCCTTCCGGACCATCGACGCGCTGACCGAACGGCTGGCGGCGCGCATCGGCGCCGACCCTCTCGGCTGCCCGGCTCGACCCCGCCGATATCACCCAGCTCGGCAAGGAGATCGCCGTCGGCCGCGAGGTCCAGGCCGCCATCGACGCGCTGTGGCCGACGCTCACCCCGCAGCGGCTCGTCGCGGACTTCCTCGCGGAGCCGCGCCGGCTCGACGCGCGGGGACGCCGCCGTGCGCCGCGCCGGGCCCCGTACCGGCACCGACGCCGTCGACGACTGGCCCCCCGCCGACGTACCCCTGCTCGACGAGGCCGCCGAGCTGCTCGGTGAGGACGACAGCGCCGCCCGCGCCGCCGCCGCACTGGACCGGCAGGAGCGAATCGCCTGTGCGCAGGGTGTGTCGGAGCTGTCGTACGGCTCGCGTACCCAGGAGTTCGAGGACGGGGAGGACGAGGACTCGGAGGCGCTCGCCGCACACGACGTCATCGACGCCGAACGCTTCGCGGAACGCTACGAGGAGGCCGACACCCGCCCTCGCCACCGAACTCCCGGCCGCCTCCTGGGGCCCGACCCCGGACCTGACCCGCCCCACGGTCCTGCTCGACGCCCGCCGGGCGAAGGGCCCGAATTCGACACGGTGATCGTCGTCGACCCGGAAGGCGTCATGGCCGCCTCGCCCCGAGGCGCCAACGACCTGTACGCAGCCCTGACCCGCGCCACCCAGCACCCCGGGATCATCCGCGACCGCGACACCCCGGCACGGCTGCCCTCGCTGCGAGGCCGAGACATGGGGCCCGGCGCCAACTGCCCTGGTTCCCGCCGGACATGGAGGACATGACGGTTGTCCGGCCGGTCCTCGCGAGGGGGCCGGCCGGGTTTCTCCGTCAGCGGGCCGCCGGTCCGTTCAGGAACTCCGTGAGTGTCCGGGTCAGGGTGTTGTGGGCGGGGGCCGCGAAGAGCGGGTCGAGGTGGTTCATGCCGTTGTCGGTCTCGTAAGTGGCGTACGGGATAAGGGAGTCGGCGACCACCGTGCGCGCCGCCTCGGTGATCGTGCCCTTGGCGTAGCTCGTTGCGAAGGTGTACAGCGGTATGTTGAGGCGGTGGGCGTGGTGGAGCCGCAGGCCCAGGGAGCGGGCGAGGGCGGAGTCGGTGTAGGCGTCGGTGATGTCGAGGTCGATGGAGAGCCGGGCGGGCCAGTACCACTCCCATACGGCCGGTACCGGACCGGCGTACGCCGTCGCGACCCGGCTGATCGGTGTGCTGCCGGTGTCGATCCAGCCGCGTACGTCTCCGCTGTCGGCGAGGTGTCCGGAGTGCACGCTGATGGTGTTCGGCCAGCCGAAGCCCGTGTCGACCAGGAAGCCCAGCAGGCCCGCGTTGGTGACGGTGTACGGCAGGCGCAGGGTGTCGGGGAGGCGGGGCTGGAGGACGGAGGGGCTGTCGGGGGCGTGGAGTGCGTAGTGGCCGGCGAGCTGGTACCAGATCTGGGTGCTCTCCGCGCGGCTGCCCAGTCCCACCCCGCTCAGGGTCAGGTCGAAGACCGCCCCGGCGTCGATGGCCGCCAGCCGTTCCCGTACCTCCTCCGGTGAGTCGGCGACCGGATCGCCCGTCCCGTCGAACGCCCCGCGCACCCCGCCGTCGATGACCACCAGCGCGGCGAGGTCCTGGTAGCCGGGGCGGCCGTCGAAGTCCCAGGCCGCGTACGCCATCGCGGTCGTCGCTCCCCAGGAGTGCCCGCCGAGCACCACGCGCCGGCCACCCCGGCCCGCGGCCCGGACGACGGCCCGGAGATCCGCGAGGGTCAGGGACAGACCCCAGTTCGCGGCGAAGGGGGACGCGGCCGGGTTCTGCGTACGGTAGTGCCCGTCCAGGTAGTAGCCGACGGGGTCCGGTCCGGCGAACCCCGACCGGTCGGCGAGGTTCTCCTCCCGCCGGTCCAGGGCCCACACCTGCAACCCGGGCACGGCCGCGACCAGATCACGGGCCATGAGACGGAAGTCGTTGGCCGCGCCGAACATACCGGGCACCAGCACGAGAACGGTGCCCGCCGCGTCGGGACCGACCTTGAGGACATGCACCCGGTCCGTCCCGACGGGCCCACCCCCACCGCCCACGGCCACCGGCACATACGGCTCCCGTTCGATGGCGTCCGGTACACGTCCCGCGGCACCCGGTACACGTCCCACGGCCTGCGCGGAACCTGCCCCCGCGCCGGCGGCGGCCGACGCCAGGGCCAGACCACCGATCATTCCGCCCAGCACCGTACGGCGCGGCAGTCGGCTCGTCATTTCACATACCTCCAGTGAGAGTTGCTCGCCACAGCTTCCCTCCCCCCTCCGGCGCGCCACGCACCAGGGCCCCCGGACGTCCTCGCCCTCCTGCCCGGACCGCCCGCCGTGCGCGCGGTCCGTCAGCCGTTCACGACGATGGAGGTCTCGTTGTTGGAGAGGTCCGGGTCGAAGTCGCGGATCCGGAGCTCCGGGTTGTCGTTCAGGGTGACGGCGCGGCCGGTCGCGGCGGGGACGACGCGGTCGACGCGGAGGGAGAACATGAAGGACTCGCTGCCGTTCTCGTCCAGCCAGATGTTGGTCGCGCAGCTGTAGCGGGGGGCGCCCAGTTGGGGGCGCTGCCACTCGCCGGACGCGGTGCGCGCGGAGCACCCCTCCGGCTTGGCGGTGACGGTCGCGCCCTCCGGCACGATGATGTCGACCGTCGCGATCGGTTCGCCCGCGCCCAGGGAGGCGACCCAGGCCGGTCCCCGGTTCTCCACCGTCACCGACGCGGTGACGGTCTCACCGGCGGCTCCGGAGGGGGTGCTGCCGATCAGTCGCAGGTCGGCGGTGTTGACGGCTCTGACCATGGTGGAACGGTAGTTGTCCGACAGGTCGACATCCGGGTCCGTCGCCGCCGCACGGGCCGGCGCGGTCACCGGGCGTGGTGTGAGATCGGCGCCGACGCCCTGGACGTACGGCTGTCCGGCGCGCGCCCGTTCCAGCGCCTCGTCCGAGTACGGCTCGACCGTGTGGTCGAAGCGGTCGTACAGCGCGTTGCTCTTGACCCGCAGCTTGCCCGCGTCGAGCGCGACCGTCCGGCCGGGGGCCAGTGGTTCGTCCAGGACGCAGATGGCCTGCGCACCGGCCGGGCCGTTCGCCGGATCGCGTTCGAGGTACGCGCAGTTGCCGTACCGGGCGGCGAAGTCCAGGCCGTGCGAGGCGAACAGGGTCAGCAGGGTGCGGTCGGCGGTGCGGTTGCCGGTGTTGGTGAGGACGATCGGCACCTCGACGGCGCTGCCCGGGACCACACCGGTCAGGACCGGTGTGTCGCCGAGGCCCAGATCGGGGCCGTCGGCCACCGTCACCGTGGTCTCGGTGGGGACGGCGGTCAGCTCTCCGGCGACCGCCGTCGAGGTGACCGTGGCGGACGCGCCCTGGGCCGCTCCGGCCTTGGCCCGTACGGAGATCTCCGCGCCGGGGCCGGAATTGCCCCCCGACAGTCCGGGGAACGAGCAGACACCGGTGACCGTACGCTCCTGGCCCGTCCCGGCGGTGTGTTCGGCGCAGTTCGCGGGCCAGCCGATCTCGGCCAGCTCGGTCAGCGCGGTCACATCGACGGTGAGGGTGCCGCCGGGCACCGTGTTCTCCGTGTTGTCGTGCGAGAGGCGGATGTCCAGGGTCCGGACGGGGGCGTGGCCCGCGTCGTCCGCCCCGAGCAGCGCCATCTCGTACGGGGCGGAGATCCACAACTGGTCCCAGCTCCGTTCCGTACCCTGGGCCAGGGCCGGCGCGGCCCCGGTGACGAGCAGCGCGGAGGCGGCGGAGATCGCCAGGAAGGGGGCGAGGAAGGGGGCTGCGAGGCGACGGTTCGTGCCGCGTCGGGCTGTCCCGGGCCGGGACATTTCGCGTCGGGTGATCTCATGTGGGGTCAAGACGGCTCCCGGGGTCGGTGGGCCTGCTGACAGGACCTACTGACAGCAGGACCGACGAAACCCGTCGGGGGTTGTACATGAGTGGCCCCGCCGGAGCGGCCGGCGGGGCCACAGTCTGCCGTCACGACAGCCTCGGCCGCCCCAACTACATCTGGGATAACGTGTTCTGATGGTACGTCATACGGAGAGGGCGTGGCGAAGAAGGGTTTACAGCGGTCGCAGCCAGAGCGTCGCCAGCGGCGGCAGGGTCAGCTGGAGCGATACCGGCCGGCCGTGCGCCCCCACCGCCTCCGGCTTCAGCGGATCGGTGTTGAGCACCTCGCCGCCGCCGTAGCGCGCCGCGTCCGTGTTGAGGACCTCGGTCCACGCGCCGAACTCCTCCGGTACGCCGAGCCGGTACCCCTGGCGGACCACCGGGGAGAAGTGGGAGACCGCCAGCAGGGGCGAGCCCGTCGCGTCGAAGCGCAGGAACGCGAAGACGTTGTCCTCGGCCGCGTCCCCGTCCACCCACGCGAACCCCTCGGGCGCGGTGTCCCGCTCCCAGAGCGCGGGCGTCGCCCCGTACACCGTGTTGAGATCGCGGACCAGGTCCCGTACCCCCCGGTGGTCCGGCTCCGCGCCGTACGACGGGTCGAGCAGCCACCAGTCCGGGCCATGGCTCTCCGACCACTCCGCGCCCTGGGCGAACTCCTGCCCCATGAACAGCAGTTGCTTGCCCGGGTGGGCCCACATGAAGCCGAGGTAGGCGCGGTGGCCCGCCCGCTGCTGCCACCAGTCTCCGGGCATCTTGGAGACCAGCGCGCGCTTGCCGTGCACCACCTCGTCGTGCGAGATCGGCAGGACGTAGTTCTCGCTGTACGCATACACCATGGAGAAGGTCATCTCCCCGTGGTGGTACTTGCGGTGGACCGGCTCCTTGGCGATGTACTCCAGCGAGTCGTGCATCCACCCCATGTTCCACTTCAGGCCGAAGCCCAGGCCGCCGAAGCCGTCGGGCCCGACATGGTGGGTGGCGCGGGTGACACCGTTCCAGGCGGTGGACTCCTCGGCGATGGTCACCACCCCGGGGCAGCGGCGGTAGACGGTGGCGTTCATCTCCTGGAGGAAGGCCACCGCGTCCGGATTCTCCCGGCCGCCGTGCTCGTTGGGCGACCACTGGCCCTCCTCGCGCGAGTAGTCGAGGTAGAGCATCGAGGCGACCGCGTCGACCCGCAGCCCGTCGATGTGGAACTCCTCGCACCAGTACACCGCGTTGGCGACCAGGAAGTTCCGTACCTCCGTACGCCCGTAGTCGAACTCCAGCGTCCCCCAGTCGGGGTGCTCGGCGCGCTGCGGGTCGGCGTGTTCGTACAGCGGCTCTCCGTCGAACCGCGCGAGCGCCCACTCGTCCTTCGGGAAGTGCGCGGGCACCCAGTCGACCAGCACCCCGATCCCCGCGCGGTGCAGCGCGTCCACCAGATGGCGGAAGTCGTCCGGGGTGCCCAGCCGGGAGGTCGGCGCGTAGAAGCCGGTCACCTGGTAGCCCCAGGAGCCGCCGAAGGGGTGCTCGGCGACCGGCATCAGCTCGACATGGGTGAAGCCGAGATCCTTGACGTACGCGGGCAGTTGTTCGGCCAGCTGACGATACGTCAACCCAGGTCGCCAGGAACCGAGATGGACCTCGTAGACCGAGAACGGCGCCTCGTGGACCGGGCGGTCGGCGCGGTGTGCCATCCACCGCTCGTCGCGCCACACATGGTGGGACGCGGTGACGACGGAGGCGGTCGCGGGCGGCACCTCGGTGTGCCGGGCCATCGGGTCGGCGCGCAGTGTGTGCGAGCCGTCGGGGCGGGCGATGTCGAACTTGTAGAGCGCGCCCTCGCCGATGCCGGGGACGAACAGCTCCCACACCCCGGTGGAGCCGAGCGAGCGCATCGGCAGGCTCGTACCGTCCCAGTAGTTGAAGTCACCGGCGATCCGCACCCCCCTGGCGTTGGGCGCCCAGAGGGTGAAGCGGGTGCCGGTCACGCCCTGGTGGGTCAACGGGCGGGCGCCGAGCGCCGTCCACAGCTCCTCGTGTCTGCCCTCGCCGATCAGATGCAGATCGAGCTCGCCGAGCGCGGGCAGGAAGCGGTACGGATCGACCACCTCCAGCTCGTCGGGGTTCTCGTCGATGTCGCCGTACCGGATCAGCAGGGTGTACGACGGTACGGCGGCCAGCGGCAGCACCCCGGAGAAGAGGCCGTCGCCGTCGTCGCACAGTGGGCTCCGGGCCCCGTCGACGACAACGGTCACGGCCTTCGCGTACGGGCGCAGCGTCCGGAAGAGCACCCCGCCGGCCACCGGGTGCGCCCCCAGCAGCCCGTGCGGATCGTGGTGTGCCCCGGCGAGCAGCCGCTCCCGGTCGCCGCCGTCGAGCGGTTCGGCGGCGAGGGGTCCGGCGACGGCGCCCGGTTCGACGGCGACCGGTTCGGTGGCGGCGGGCGTGCGCGGGCCGGTCCGCCGGTCGGTGGCGCGGGTGGGTTTCCTCGCCTTCGGCTTCTTCGCCACCGCTTTCGTCACCGCCTTCGCGGGGGCCGGGACCGTGGCCGGGGCGGCGACGCGGGGTGGTTCGGGCGGGGACGTGCGGTCGGACGGCGTGCGGGCGGTCACAGGGGCTGCCTCCTCGGCGGGGCTTCCTGATGGACGGTGGATGGGTGGACAGGGGTGGTGAGCGGGGGCGCCCGGGGGTCAGGCGCCCGCCGCCAGCCTGCGGATCGCGGCCATCGGGACCGGTAGCCAGTCGGGGCGGTGCCTGGCCTCGTACAGCACCTCGTAGACCGCCTTGTCGGTCTCGTACGCGCGCAGCAGTTCCGGTTCGGCGCGCGGGTCGGTGCCCGAGGCCGCCGCGTACCCCTCGCAGTACGCCGCCCGGCAGCGCGCCGCCCAGTCGGGGCGCCAGGGTTCGTGCGAGCGGGCCGCGTAGTCGAAGGAACGGAGCATGCCCGCGACATCGCGGACCGGCGGCTGTGGGGTGCGGCGTTCGGCGAGGGGGCGGGCGGGCTCGCCCTCGAAGTCGATGACCGACCAGCGGCCGTCGGGGGTCCGCAGGGTCTGCCCCAGGTGCAGATCGCCGTGGACGCGCTGCGCGGGTCTGCCGAGCCCGGCCCCGTCGAGCGCGGCGAGCGCGTCGAAGGCGGTGCGCAGCCCGCAGACGTACGGCAGGAGCGCGGGCACCGCCCGCGCCGCCGCCTCCAGGCGTTCGGTCATCCCGTCGGCCAGCCGTCCGCCGCCGAGGGGTACGGTCGGCAGCGCGGCGGCCAGCGCCAGATGCACCTCGGCGGTGGCCCGCCCCAGCGCGCGGGCCTCGGTGGTGAACTCGTGGTGGTGGCCGAGCGCGGCCAGCGCCAGCTGCCAGCCGTCCCGCGAACCGCTCAGATACGGCTGGAGGACGCCCAGGGTGAGGGTCTCCCCGCCACCCGGATCGTCCGCCTCGAACCAGCCGATGGGCGCGGGCACCCGCTCGCACCCCTGGGCCGCCAGCGCGAGCGGCAGCTCCAGATCGGGATGGGGTCCGGGGAAGACCCGGCGCAGGATCTTCAGGATGTACGCGTCGCCCGCCGCGTCCCCGAAGACCAGGGAGGAGTTGGACTGTTCGGCGTCGAGCAGCCGGCCGGTGAGCCCGGCGGGGACCGGGCCCGTCCGGTCGAACCGCAGCGGCCCGGGGCCGCCCGGGGTCCGCAGCCGGTCCAGCAGCAGTTCGGCGAGGAGCGGATCGCGCAGGCCCTCGTAGACGGTGCGGCCGGCCAGCGGGCCCTGTACGGCCCGGCCGATCAGCGCGGCGGTCAGCCGGTCGGGCAGGGTGTCGCAGACCCCGAGCAGCAGTTGGTAGCAGTCCCCGGCGGGTGGCGGGGCGTCCGGCGGCGGCCCCGAGCCGCCGCGCTGTTCGACCCGTACGAGCAGATGCAGTAGCCCGGGACCACCCGCGCCCATCGGCAGCAGCTCCGTGACCGTCACCGGGGTGAAGCCGGTGACCGGGCTGCCCTTGCCCGCGAACCAGCGCTGGCGGGGCAGCCAGTCGTGGAGCAGTGGCGCCAGCGAGCCGATCAGCGCTCGCGCGCCGGCGGACGGTGGAGGGGGTGACCCGGTGGGCGCAGTCGCGGGCGAGGTGTCGATGAGGCGCGGGGTAGTCCGGGTGGATGCAGCCTTCGACATGGCATCGCGTCCTTTCCCCGGGCACACCACAGGATGCGCAGAGTGTCCCGGATTGCGGCAATGGCTGTCCGGCTGTGCGGGACGTGTCGGGTGAGGATGATCCGTACGGATCGATTTCGTACGAAATAGATACGGATATGATCGAATCGATCGAACTGGCTATGGATCAGTTGGGGATATCGGGATGTAAATCGAACGGGATGTGAAGAAGCGTGCCCCGTGCGATGCGGCGGAAACCGTCTCGCACGGGGCCGTGCCCCGACTCCCTGTCAGCTGGACGCGGCACACCGTGTCACGCGGGGGTGCCGGAGTCCTTTCTGAGGCGGAACCAGTAGAAGCCGTGGCCCGCGAGGGTCAGCAGATAGGGCCACTCCCCGATCGCGGGGAACCGCACCCCGCCGATCAGCTCCACCGGCCTGCGTCCGCTGAACGCCTTCAGATCCAGCTCCGTGGGCTGCGCGAAGCGCGAGAAGTTGTGCACGCAGAGCACCAGGTCGTCGCCGTCGCCCCGCTCCGAGGGCGCCTCGCGCAGGAAGGCGAGCACCGCCGGGTTGGACGAGGGCAGCTCGGTGTACGAGCCGAGCCCGAAGGCCGGGTTCTGCTTGCGGATCTCGATCATCCGGCGCGTCCAGTGCAGCAGCGAGGACGGCGACGCCATCGCCGCCTCCACATTGGTGACCTGGTACCCGTAGACCGGGTCCATGATCGTCGGCAGATAGAGCCGGCCGGGGTCGCTGGAGGAGAAGCCCGCGTTCCGGTCGGGGGTCCACTGCATCGGGGTGCGTACGCCGTCCCGGTCGCCCAGCCAGATGTTGTCGCCCATCCCGATCTCGTCCCCGTAATAGAGGATCGGGGAGCCGGGCAGGGACAGCAGCAGCGCCGTGAACAGCTCGATCTGGTTGCGGTCGTTGTCCAGGAGAGGGGCGAGGCGGCGCCGGATGCCGATGTTGGCGCGCATCCGCGGATCCTTGGCGTACTCCGCGTACATGTAGTCGCGCTCTTCGTCCGTGACCATTTCGAGGGTCAGCTCGTCATGGTTGCGCAGGAAGATGCCCCACTGGCAGCCGGTCGGGATCTCCGGGGTCTTCGCCAGGATCTCGGAGACGGGGTAGCGGGACTCGCGGCGTACGGCCATGAAGATCCGTGGCATCACCGGGAAGTGGAACGCCATATGGCATTCGTCGCCGCCCTTCTGGAAGTCGCCGAAGTAGTCGACGACGTCCTCCGGCCACTGGTTGGCCTCGGCGAGCAGCACCGTGTCGGGATAGTGTGCGTCGATCTCCGCGCGGACCCGCTTGAGGAAGCCGTGGGTGGCGGGGAGGTTCTCGCAGTTGGTGTTCTCCCGCTGGTACAGATAGGGGACGGCGTCCAGCCGGAAGCCGTCGATGCCCAGGTCCAGCCAGAAGCGCAGCGCGGAGATGATCTCCTCCTGCACCTTCGGGTTCTCGTAGTTGAGATCCGGCTGGTGGGAGAAGAACCGGTGCCAGTAGTACTGCTTGCGCACCGGGTCGAAGGTCCAGTTGGACGACTCCGTGTCGACGAAGATGATCCGGGCGTCCTGGTACTGCTTGTCGTCGTCGGCCCAGACGTAGTAGTCGCCGTACGGGCCGTCGGGGTCCTTGCGGGACTCCTGGAACCAGTCGTGCTGATCGCTCGTGTGGTTCATGACGAAGTCGATGACCACACGCATGCCGCGCTGGTGCGTGGCGTCGACGAACTCCACGAAGTCGGCGAGGTCGCCGAACTCCGGGAGCACCGCCGTGTAGTCCGATACGTCGTAACCACCGTCGCGCAGAGGCGACTTGAAGAACGGCGGCAGCCAGAGGCAGTCGACGCCGAGCCACTGGAGATAGTCCAGCTTGGCGGTGATTCCCTTGAGGTCGCCGATGCCGTCTCCGTTGCTGTCCTGGAACGAACGCACCAGGACCTCGTAGAAGACGGCTCGTTTGAACCAGTCGGGATGACGGTCCTGGGCCGGGGTGTCCTCGAACGTGTCGTGGACGGGCTCATTGACGATCATGATGTGGGTGACCCTCCGATCGGCGGGGACGGTCGCAGCGCCACGATGTGCGCGGGCGTGACGCCCGGCTCCAGACGCACATAGGTGGAACTGCCCCAGTGATAGGTCTCGCCGGTGAGCTCGTCGCGCACCGGGGCGGTCTCGTGCCGTTGGAGGCCGAGCCGCTCCATGTCCAACGAGACCGTCGCCTCCTGGGTGTGGTGAGGGTCGAGGTTGACGACCACCAGAACGATGTCCGTGCCCGACCTCTTGCTGTACGCGAGAACCGCGTCGTTGTCGGTGTGGTGGAAGTGGATGTCGCGCAGCTGACGCAGGGCGGGATGGCGCCGTCTGATCCGGTTCAACGTGGTGATCAGGGGGGCGATCGTACGGCCCTCGCGCTCGGCCGCTTCCCAGTCCCTGGGCCTCAGCTGGTACTTCTCCGAGTCAAGGTACTCCTCGCCGCCGGGCTCGGCGGGGGTGTTCTCGCAGAGTTCATATCCCGCGTACACACCCCAGGACGGGGACATGGTCGCGGCGAGCACGGCACGCGTCTCGAAGGCGGGCCGGCCGCCTTCCTGGAGGTAGGAGTGAAGGATGTCGGGGGTGTTCACAAAGAAGTTGGGCCGCATGTACGCGGCGGACTCCCCGGACAGCTCCGTCAGGTACTCCGTCAGCTCCCGCTTGGTGGTGCGCCACGTGAAGTACGTATACGACTGCTGGAAGCCGACCGCGCCGAGCGTGCGCATCATCGCGGGCCGGGTGAACGCCTCGGCCAGGAAGATCACGTCGGGGTCCGTGCGGTTGATCGCCCCGATGACCTTCTCCCAGAAGAGCACCGGCTTGGTGTGCGGATTGTCGACGCGGAAGATCCGTACGCCGTGGGACATCCAGTACTTCAGGACGCGGGTGGTCTCCCGGACCAGCCCGCGCAGATCGCTGTCGAAGGCGATCGGATAGATGTCCTGGTACTTCTTGGGCGGGTTCTCCGCGTACGCGATCGAGCCGTCGGGCCGGTGGTGGAACCATTCGGGGTGCTTGGTGACCCAGGGGTGGTCCGGGGAGCACTGGAGCGCGAAGTCGAGCGCGACCTCCATCCGCAGGGTGCGGGCCCGCTCCACGAAGTGGTCGAAGTCCTCGATCGTGCCGAGGTCGGGGTGGATCGCGTCGTGGCCGCCCTCGGCCGAGCCGATCGCCCACGGCACACCGACATCCTCGGCGGTGGGGTCGAGGCTGTTGTTGGCACCCTTGCGGTGGGTGGTGCCGATGGGGTGGACCGGTGGCAGATAGACGACGTCGAAGCCCATCGCGGCCACCGCGGGCAGCCGCTCGGCGGCCGTCCGGAAGGTGCCGCTGACCGGCGGCTCGCCCTTCTTGACGATGGCCCCCTCGGAGCGCGGGAACAGCTCGTACCAGGAGCCGTACAGCGCGCGCTCGCGCTCCACCAGCAGTGGGAGCGGGCGCGAGGCGCTGACCAGGTCGCGCAGCGGATGGCGGGCGAGCGCGGCGACGGCCTCGGGGGCGAGCGCGGCGGCCAGCCGGTCGGCGGCGTGGCGCGCGGTGTCGCGCAGGGCGTCCACGACGGCGAGCACGGCCTCCCGGCCGTCGCGCTTGGGCACCCCGGCGGCGGCGCGTTCATGGAGCGCCGCCCCTTCTTCGAGGACCAGGTCGGTGTCGATGCCCGCCGGGATCTTGATCCCGGCGGCGTGGCGCCAGGTGGCGACCGGATCGCTCCACGCCTCGACGAAGTAGGTCCAGCGGCCTTCCCCGGTGGGGGTGACCTCGGCGCCCCAGCGGTCGGTGCCGGGGGCCAGTTCGGCCATCGGCGTCCAGGGGCCGGCCCGGCCCCCCGGATCCATGAGTACGGCGTTGGCGGCGACCGCGTCATGCCCCTCGCGGAAGACGGTCGCGGTGACCTGGAAGGACTCACCGCTCACCGCCTTCACAGGGCGTCTGCCAGCGTCGACGAGCGGAGATACGTCCAGGACGGGAATGCGACCGATCAGCGGTTTCACTGGATCACCTGAGGGCTGTGCGGGCGGGACAGGCAGGGCAGGTGGAACGGGTTCGGTGGGGGATCTGTGGATATCTGGTGGTTTACCGGGTTTGGCAGCTCTTTGTAACTGCTCGATGGACGACTGGGAGGCTGCGAGCATGGCCGCTCCTGTCCGCGTTCACTCGAATAGCGCTGGAATCGTGTGGAGACGCGCTCGTGTGCGGTAAGTACGTGCCGGGCCGGGCCGTGCGTACCGCAGGAGCCTTCCCACTCCGTTCGGGTGGGCAATCCGACGTTCTGTTAACTACCGGGGCGTACGGAGAACCACTCCCCGGGTGCGGACACGTACCGCAACACATACGCAGTCACTACGACAGGGCGCGGAACCACGCGTCGACGCACGGACGAGTGCGGGTGAGTGCGCGTGTGCGCCGTGTTCGCGGAGCGCGCTGTGGGGCTACCGTCGAACGGACGCCGGGACACACGGCGTGGTGTTGGTCCCTCCGACTCGTATGCCCCCTGCGAAGGTGGAACACGTGAAGGCAATCCGTCGGTTCACCGTCCGCCCCGTCCTGCCCGAACCCCTCCGACCACTCGGCGACCTCGCCCGCAATCTGCGCTGGTCCTGGCATACCGAGACCCGTGAACTCTTCGAAGCCGTCGACCCCGCGGGCTGGCGGGGATCGGGCGCCGACCCCGTACGGCTGCTCGGCGCCGTCCCCGCCGCGCGCCTCGCCGAACTGGCCGGGGACCGCCCCTTCCTCGACCGGCTGGCCGGGGCCGCCGCCGACCTCGACACCTATCTGCGCGGCGACCGCTGGTACCAGCGGCACGACGCGCGGGAACGCGACGGCGGGGGCGCCCGGCTGCCCGCCGCCATCGGCTACTTCTCGCCGGAGTTCGGGGTCACCGCCGCCCTGCCGCAGTACTCCGGCGGCCTCGGCATCCTCGCCGGCGACCACCTCAAGGCCGCCAGCGACCTCGGCGTACCGCTCATCGGCGTCGGGCTGCTCTACCGCCACGGCTACTTCCGCCAGTCCCTGTCGCGCGACGGCTGGCAGCAGGAGCAGTACCCCGTACTCGACCCCGACGAGCTGCCGCTGACCCCGCTGCGCGAAGCCGACGGCACCACCGCCCAGGTCGTCCTCGCCCTGCCCGGCCACCGCTCGCTGCGCGCCCGCGTCTGGCAGGCCCGGGTGGGACGCGTCCCACTGCTGCTGCTCGACTCCGACGTCGAGGAGAACGGACCGGGCGAGCGCGAGGTCACCGACCGGCTCTACGGCGGCGGCAGCGAGCACCGGCTCCTCCAGGAGATGCTGCTCGGCATCGGCGGGGTCCGGGCCGTCCGTACGTACTGCCGGCTCACCGGACACCCCGCGCCCGAGGTCTTCCACACCAACGAGGGCCACGCCGGCTTCCTGGGGCTGGAGCGCATCCGCGAACGGGTCGCGGGCGACGGCGAGAGCGAGGGGCTCGGCTTCGAGGCCGCGCTCGAAGCGGTCCGCGCCGGTACGGTCTTCACCACCCACACCCCCGTCCCCGCCGGGATCGACCGCTTCGACCGCGACCTGGTCGCCCGCCACTTCGGCGACGACGGCGAACTGCCCGGAGTCGCCGCCGAACGTGTCCTCGGCCTCGGCCTGGAGAGCTACCCCGGCGGCGAACCGCACCTCTTCAACATGGCCGTGATGGGGCTGCGCCTGGCCCAGCGCGCCAACGGCGTCTCCACCCTGCACGGCGCCGTCAGCCGCGGGATGTTCGCCGGACTCTGGCCGGGATTCGACCCCGAGGAGGTGCCCATCACCTCCATCACCAACGGGGTGCACGCCCCGACCTGGACCGCGCCCGAGGTCACCCGGCTCGGCCCGGTCGAGGAGACCCCCGACGCCGCCCTCTGGGACGTCCGCCGCACCCTGCGCGAACAGCTCGTCACCGAGGTACGCACCCGGCTCCACGCGTCCTGGCGGCTGCGCGGCGCCGAGGCCGCCGAACTGGGCTGGATCGACGGCGTCCTCGACCCGGACGTCCTCACCATCGGCTTCGCCCGGCGCGTCCCCTCGTACAAGCGCCTCACCCTGATGCTCCGCGACCGCGGGCGGCTGACGAATCTGCTGCTCCACCCCGAGCGGCCGGTCCAGATCGTCGTCGCGGGCAAGGCGCACCCGGCCGACGACGGCGGGAAACGGCTGGTGCGGGAGCTGGTGCGGTTCGCCGACGACCCCCGGGTGCGCCACCGCATCGTCTTCCTGCCCGACTACGGGATGGGCATGGCGCAGAAGCTCTACCCGGGCTGCGACGTCTGGCTGAACAACCCCCTGCGCCCGCTGGAGGCGTGCGGCACCAGCGGGATGAAGGCCGCGCTCAACGGCTGTCTCAACCTGTCGGTGCTGGACGGCTGGTGGGACGAGTGGTTCGAGCCGGACTTCGGCTGGGCCATCCCGACGGCCGACGGCTCCGCCGCCGACGAGGACCGCCGCGACGAGCTGGAGGCGGGCGCCCTCTACGAACTGCTCGAAGACCGCGTCGCGCCCCGGTTCTACGAGCGGGGGGAGAACAGCGCGCTGCCCGACCGCTGGATCGGGATGGTCCGCCGCACGCTGACCGCGCTGGGGCCGAAGGTCCTCGCGGACCGGATGGTGCGCGCGTACGTGGAGCGGCTGTACGCACCCGCCGCGGGCGCCCACCGCGCGCTCGACGCGGACACGGCGACGGAGCTGGCCGGCTGGAAGTACCGTACGCGCACCCGGTGGCCGTATGTCTCCGTCGACCATGTCGAGGCGGTCGCCGTGAGCGGCGCGGGCGGCAGCGCCGAGCTGGGGTCCACCCTCTCGCTGCGGGTGCGCGTCGCCCTCGGCGAACTCCGCCCGGACGAGGTGGAGGTCCAGGCCGTCGCGGGCCGGGTCGGCGCCGACGACGCGATCGCCGACGCCCGGACCTGCCCGCTCAAACCCACCGGCGGCCCCGACCTGGAGGGCCGCTGGGTGTACGAGGGCCCGCTCGCCCTGGACCGCACCGGACCGTACGGCTACACGGTCCGGGTCCTGCCCGCCCATCCGCTGCTGGCGACCGGCGCGGAGCTGGGGCTGGTGGCGCTGCCCACGGAGGCCACGGGGGAGGGCGCGGGGGTGCTGATGCGCTGAGCACGCGCGGGTGGCCACCACCGGGGAACGCGGTGGTGGTCCGCGTGGTGGTCCGCGTGCGGGTCCGTGTGCTGGGTGTCCGCGTGCGGGTCCGTGTGCCGGGCGTCCGTACGCTGGGTGTCCGCGTGCGGGTCCGTGTGCTGGTCCGCGTACGGCTCCGTGTGCTGGGTGTCCGTACGCTGGGTGTCCGTGCGCTGGGCCTCCGCGTGCCGGGCCGCGCGGCGGGCGTCGGCGGTTCTGCGCGCGTCGACGGCCCGGCGGGTCTCCTCGGCGGTCGGATCGGCGTTGATCGCCGCCCCGGCGAGTACGCCGCCGGCGGCGGAGGCCATCACCTGGCCGGTGAGATCGGTGACATTGCCCGCCACCCACACCCCGGGGACCTCCGTCGCCCCGGTCGGGCCGGCGGGGACCCGGCCGCCGATGACCTGCCCGGACCGCGCCTGGTCGACGGTTTCGAGGCCCAGCCCTTCGAGGAACCCGGCGCGGGTGGTGAAGCGCGGGGTGACCACCAGCGCCTCGCCGGGGACGCCCCGGCCGTCCGCCAGGACCACACAGGTCAGCCGGTCGTCCGTCACCTGGAGCCCCGTCACTTCACCGCTCACCACCGCGATATGGCGGGCCATCGGCTGCTCGTGCTGCTCGTGCTGCTCGGCGTACGGCTCGGGTCCGGTGTACGGGAAGAGGGTCACCTCGTCGCTCAGCCCCGCGGCCCCACCGCCGATGACCACGACATCATGGCGTTCCCCGATGTGTTTCTGTTCGTTCGCTCATGGCGTGTACCTCCTGCCGGAGATACTCCGCCCGCGCCGGGACAGCCGGCAAAGTTCCTTGCCGGTCCGGCAAAACCGCTGGGGTCACCTGCCGTCCGGTTCCGTCCGGCTCGGCAGGCGACCGTACGTCCGTGTTGGCGCCGCACAGCACCACACACCCGCTCGTCCGCGCCGCCGACCCCCGCGCATGACACGGAGCCGCCCGGAGTGTGGGAACACACTCCGGGCGGCCGGTGTCACTTGTGTATCCGTGTACGGATCAGGGGTTCGTACGGATCACGTCTCGTACATCACGTCTCGTACGGATCATGTCTCGTACGGAATTCAGAAGGTGAGCTTGAAGCTGTTGAGCCGGCCGGTGTCCGCCGAGGCGACATCCTGGACCTTCAACTGCCAGGTCCCGTTGGCGGTTTCGGCGGAGGTGTTCACGTAGTACGTCTCGATGACGTTGTCCACCGAGTCGCCACCGCTGGAGTCCTTCAGCCGGTACGAGGTGCCGCTCGGTCCGACCAGGTCGATGACCAGGTCGCCGCGGTAGCTGTGGGTGATGTTGACATCCACCTGGAGGGCGTCGGGCGCGTTGCCCGTGACACCCGTGACCGCGAGCGAGGAGGTGACCGCCGGGCCGTTGTCCGGGATGGCGACGACCGTGGTCGACTCGAAGGCCTGACCGGTGCCACCGCCACCGCCGCCACCGCCGCGGGTGCCCACGTTGATGGCGGCCCAGGCGTTGGCCACGGCGGTGTACTCGTCGCTGGTCGCGCCGTACAGGTCGGCGGTGACCGCGAGGGTGCCGGACCGGGCGGCCACGTAGTTCGTCGTCGAGGTGAACTTCGTGGTCAGCGCCTTGAACCAGATCTGCTCGGCCTTCTCGCGGCCGATGCCGGTCACCGGAAGCCCGTCGAAGGTCGGGGAGTTGTACGAGACGCCGTTGATGGTCTTGGCGCCGCTGCCCTCGGAGATCAGGTAGAACCAGTGGTTCGCCGGGCCCGAGGAGTAGTGGACATCCACACTGCCGAGGGACGAGGACCAGTAGTCACGGGACGAGCCGTCCTTGCTCGGCTGGTCCATGTAGCGCAGCGGGGTGCCGTTGCCATTGATGTTTATCTTCTCGCCGACCAGGTAGTCGCCCGGGTCGTCGGGGTTGTTGGCGGAGAACTCGACGGCGGCGGCGAAGATGTCGGAGGTGGCCTCGTTGAGACCGCCGGACTCACCGCTGTAGTTCAGCTTGGCGGTGACCGAGGTGAGCCCGTGGGTCATCTCGTGCGCGGCCACGTCGATCGAGGTCAGCGGGCGGGTGTTGCCCGAGCCGTCGCCGTACGTCATGCAGAAGCAGGAGTCCTGCCAGAAGGCGTTGACGTACGCGTTGCCGTAGTGGACGCGGGAGTACGCGCCGACCCCGTCACCGCGGATCCCGGTGCGGCCGTGCACGTTCTTGTAGTAGTCCCAGGTGAGCCCGGCCCCGTAGGCGGCGTCGGCGCCCGCGGTCTCCAGGTTGGCCGGCAGGCCGTTGCCGAAGGTGTTGGTGGTGTTGGAGAAGAGCGTGCCGGTGCCCGAGGTGCCGCGGTTCAGGTTGTACGTACGGTGGTTGCCGCGTCCGCCGTCGGTGAGGTTGTACGACGTCCCCGACTGGGTGGAGCCCAGGGTGACCTGGCCGCTGTACTGGGTGTTGCCCACCCCGTTGTGGACGGCCTGCCACTCGTACAGCTTCTTGCCGTCGGCCGCGTCGGTGACGACGTGCAGCTCGTTCGGCGTGCCGTCGTGCTGGAGGCCGCCGACGACGGTCTCGTACGCGAGGACCGGGGTGCCCGAGGCCATCCACACGACCTTGCGCGCGCTGTCGGCCCCGGTCTTCTTCGAGCCCTCCGCGGCGGCGGCGCTCAGCGCCTGCCGCTCGGCGGTGGCCGGCGCGACCTTCGCCGTGGTGGCGACGTTCTTCAGCTCGGCCCGGGAGGCCTTGCTGACCGTCTGCGTGGTGCCCGCCTTCGACGTGGCGACGACCAGGTCCCCGCCGAGGACGGGGAGCCCCTGATAGGTGCGCTCGTACCGGGTGTGCGTGGTGCCGTCCACGTCCTGGACGACATCGCGTACGACGAGCTTCTCCTGTGCGCCGAGGCCGAGGTCCTCGGCGGTCTCCGCCTTGGTGGCGTCGGCCTCGCGCAGCAGCGCGGCGCGCTGGGCGGGGGAGAGCGCCTTCGGCAGCGCGCCGGGGTCGGCCTTCCCCGCGACCGGCGCGGCGGGCGCGCTGCCCGGCTGCGCGGTGGCGGGCTGTACGGCGACGGCGAGCAGGGCGGCGGCGGCGATCAGGGCACCGGTCGCGCTGGCGCGACGGCTGGGCGTGGGTCTCACACGGACTCCTTCTGCTGAGGGGGCGGACGACTCGGTGAGCGGCTCGAACGAGGCAACGCGGAGCTGGGTGGTGCGGAGAACGGGGGAAGAGTGGCAGCAGGGAGGGGTTCCTGTCAGGACCGCGTCAAAATATTGGCCGGAAATGGTTCGCTGCCCGAAATTGCGTGTTCATTAAGCGAACGTTTCACGGGCCGCCATGGCGGTGCCGTACCGGCTTCGCCGCGACCCGAATTCGCTGAGTACGCGGGTCTTCGGGGGCAACAGTCCTTCTGTGGAGCACCAGTTGAGAAGCGAGGCAATCCAACCTCCTCTTCGCTCGCGGCTGTTGGCGCGTTCCGACTCCCTGGTACGCCCCCTGTCCGCGTACCCCTCGCAGCGCTTAGGGTGCGGGGGGCGAGTGGACCCCTCATGGACCCAGGAGGGCGCAGTGTCGGTACTGAAGGGCAGAACGGCCGTTGTCACCGGAGGCTCACGGGGGATCGGCCGGGCGATCGTGGAGCGCCTCGCCCGGGACGGCGCGCGGGTGGTGTTCAACTACGCGCGGAGTACGGAAGCGGCGGACGACGTCGTCCGTACGGTCGAGGAGGCGGGCGGCACCGCCCGGGCCATCCGGCTCGACCTGGCGGAACCGGGGGCGGCGGAGCGGCTGATGGAGGACGCCGAGGAACACTTCGGGGAGCTGGGCATCCTGGTCAACAACGCCACACTGAACTTCAGCGCGGTCCCGCTCGCCGAGACCAGCGAGGAACGGTTCGACGAGATCATGACCGTCAGCGCCAAGTCGGTCTTCCTGACCACGCGTTACGCCGCCCGGCACATGCGCGAGGGCGGCAGCATCGTCAATATCTCCAGCCTCAACACCGTCCGCCCGACAGCGGGCATTGTGCCCTACGCGGCCAGCAAGGGGGTGATCGAGCAGCTGACGGCCGTGGTGGCGCACGAGTTGGGCCCGCGCGGCATCACCGTCAACACGGTGTCCCCCGGAGCGACGGACACGGAACTGCTCCGGGCGGCCAACTCGCCCGAGGTGCTGGAGATGGTCGTCGGCCTGACCCCGCTGCGCCGGCTCGGCCGGCCGTCCGACGTGGCCGATGTGGTGGGCTTCCTGGTCGGCCCGGACGGCCGCTGGGTCACCGGCCAGAACATCCGGGCGACGGGCGGCCTGGGCTGACGGACCGCCGCGTCTAACGGACCGCCGCCACCTCGACGGTCGCGGGAACCGTCTCCGTACGGTCATCGCGCGACCAGCGGCCCGCGATGACCGCGCACACCATCAGCTGGATCTGGTGATAGAGCATCAGGGGGAGGATCACCGGCCCGGCCGAGGCGCCGAACAGCACCGCCGCCATGGGCAGCCCCGTGGCCAGGCTCTTGTTCGAGCCGCAGAAGACGATGGCGATACGGTCCTGTCGGCCGAACCCGAGCCGCCGCGCGGCGAACGAGGTCACCCCGAGCACCACCGCGAGCAGCGCCCCGCACAGACACACCAGCGCGGCCAGCCGTACCGGGGTGACCTGCTGCCAGATGCCCTCAGACACGCCCCTGCTGAACGCCGTATAGACGACCAGCAGGATCGCCCCCCGGTCCAGCAGCCCGATCGCCCGCTTGTGCCGCCCGACGAAGCCCGCGACCCACCGCCGCAGCAACTGCCCCGCCAGGAACGGCAGGAGCAGCTCCACGGCGACGGCCATCGCTCCCCGCGCCGAGAACTGCGCCGTGGAGCCGATCAGCCACGCGGCGAGCAGCGGGGTGGCGGCCATCCCGAACAGGCTGGAGTACGTGCCCGCGCAGATGGCCGCCGGGACATTGCCCCGGGCGGTGGAGGTCAGCGCGATCGACGACTGGACGGTGGAGGGGACGACACAGAGAAAGAGCAGCCCGGTGCAGAGCCCCTCGGTGAGCGCGAACGGGACGAGCCCGCTCGCGGCCAGCCCCAGCAGCGGAAAGAGGGCGAACGTGCTCGCCCCCACCACCAGATGGAGCTTCCACTGCCGCAGACCGTCCACCGCCTGGCGGGTGGAGAGCCGGGCGCCGTACAGGAAGAAGAGCAGACCGATGGCGAGATCGGCGGCGCCGCCGATGGCCTCGGCCGCCCGCCCGCTCGCGGGCAGCAGGGCCGCGAGCACGACGGTGGCGAGGAGGGCGGCGACGTAGGGGTCGACCGCCCTCCTCAGCCGGTCCGGCCAGGATCGGGGTGGTGGCGTCACGTCATTCACCGTTCTCGCCCTGCCACGGGGGGTGGCCGATCAGCGGAATCCAGCTCCCGGCGGGCTCCGGGGCCGCAGTGGGAGCAGGAGCGGGCGCGGGCGCCGTCGAAGGCACAGGCACAGGCACAGGCGCGGGTGCGGGCGCGGGTGCGGGTGCGGGCGCGGAAGCGGGTGCGGGTGCGGGTGCGAGCGCCGTGCCCGAGCCGTCCCCCGCCTGTACGTCGATGGCGCCGCCGCCCCCGTCGTGGTCGCTGCCCGCCGTGCCCTTGGCGCGGAACAGCATGTTGAGCGTGCGGTCGATCTCCAGCCAGGAGTCCGCGTAGGAGTTGTCGATCACCAGCAGACCGACGTTCCGTCCGGAGATGAGCGCCGCGGGCTGGGCGGGCGGACGGTCCTGGGCGCCCACCGGCGAGTCCCACTCGTCGGCCTGGGCGACGGCGCCGCCCCCGCCACCGCAGAGAATTCCCGCGGTGGCGGCGATGGCCATGCCCGCCGTGGACGCCCGCAGCGAGCGGGGCCCGCTGGGCGAATTCCGGTGCCGGCCGGTGCCGGCCCGAAAGGGGTTCGTCGACATGGAACAACGCCCGCCGTCAGACGGAGACCGAAATCGAACGCCGGTCGCGCTGGTGGTGTCTGCTGATGTTCTTCTCCAGCAGTTCCGTGGAACCCTTCACCCCGATGGAACCGGTTTCCCGGGTGTCCGGAAGGCGCCCGTCCGACATTTTCAGATCGATCAGCGCGCCGTCGATCGCACCGTGCGCGGCAAAAAGGCAGGGGGTGCTGTAGATGGCGACATCGACCCCCAGCTCGGTGAGTTCCGTGAGGGAGAGCCTCGGTGACTTTCCGCCCGCGATCTGGTTGAACAGCAGGGGCTTGTCACCGACCACCGCGCGGATTCTGCGGATCCACTCCACGCTCCGCACCCCGTCGACCAGGATCACATCCGCGTCGGTCTCCGCCAGCGCCTGCGCCCGACGGATGATCTCCGCCTCCTCCGTGGCGTCCGTACGGGCCACCACCAGCAGATCGTCCCGGCTGCTGAGCACCAGGTCGAGCTTCTCCAGATACTCCTCCAGCGGCAGGATCACCTTCCCGTCCGCGTGCCCGCACCGGCGGGGGCGCTTCTGGTCCTCCAGGATCACCCCGGAGGCGCCGATCCGCTCCAGCCGCTGGACGACATGGCACGCGACCTCGGGGTCGACATAGCCGTCGTCGATGTCCACGAGCATGTGGTGCTCGGGGAAGGCCAGCCGCAGCCGCTCGGCGAAGGCGACCATGTCGGGCCAGGCGATGTAGCCGATGTCGGGAAGTCCGTAATGGGAAGCGGCGAATCCGAATCCGGAGACAAAGAATCCGTTGTAGTGCTGGGCCGCGATGGAGGCCGAGTACATGTCGTAAATCCCGATGAGTGGCGTTGTGCGAGGCGATTCGACCGCTTCGCGCAAGGCGGTGCCGTAGCGCATGGCTCTCCCTCAATTCATGGTGATGACGGGGAAGAGATTCTCAGAGAACCAAGGACGCGTAATGCGACACACCGGATCTTTTCTCGATCTAGTAAAATTCGTGTATAGATGCGCTACTTGCGCAATTAATTAACCGAAATGAATGAATGTGGAATGCGGCGTACGCCGGGAGCGCGCGAGCCGCTGTCAGGCCAGACTGTCCCGCCACGCGCGGTGCAAACCCGCGAAGCGGCCCGTACCGGCGATCAGCTCGGCCGGGGCGCCGTCCTCGACGATCCGGCCGTGCTCCATCACCAGGACCCGGTCCGCGATCTCGACGGTGGAGAGCCGGTGGGCGATCACCACCGCCGTACGGCCGCGCAGGACCGTGTCCATCGCGCGCTGCACGGCGCGCTCGCCGGGGACGTCCAGCGAGCTGGTGGCCTCGTCGAGGATCAGGATGGCCGGATCGGCCAGCAACGCGCGGGCGAAGGCGACCAGTTGCCGCTGGCCCGCCGAGATGCGACCGCCCCGTTTGCGTACGTCCGTGTCGTACCCCTCGGGCAGACCGCTGATGAAGTCGTGCGCGCCGATGGCCTTGGCCGCGCGCTCGATATCGGTACGGGAGGCGTCGGGGCGGCCGATGGCGATGTTCTCCGCGACTGTCCCGGAGAACAGGAACGCCTCCTGCGTCACCATCACCACACCGCGCCGCAGCTCGGGGGTGTCCAGCTCGCGCAGGTCGACCCCGTCGAGCAGGACCCGCCCCGCCGACGGGTCGTAGAACCGGGCCAGCAGCTTGGCCAGCGTGGACTTGCCCGCCCCCGTCGAGCCGACCACGGCGACCGTCTGCCCGGCCGGTATCCGCAGGTCGAAGCGGGGGAGCACCTCACCGCCCGTACGGTACGAGAAACTCGCGCCCTCGAAGTGGGCCTCGCGGCCGGGGAGTTCGCCGGAGCGCGCGGGCAGCGGCCGGGGCTCCGCAGGCTCCGGTACGGACGGCGTCTGGGCCAGCAGACCGGCGATCTTCTTCAGCGAGGCCACCGCCGACTGGTACGAGTTGAGGAACATCCCCATCCGGTCGATCGGCTCGTACAGCCGCCGCAGATACAGCGCCGCCGCGGCCAGCACCCCGAGCGCCAGCGTGCCGTCCGCCACCCGGTAGGCGCCCCAGAGCACCATGGCGGCGATGGCCGCGTTGGCGACCAGCCGGGAGCCGGCCACATAGCGGGCCATCTCCAGCAGCGCGTCGCCGTTGGTGCGCTCGTGCCGGGCGTTGAGCGTGTGGAACTCCGCGTCATTGGCCCGCTCGCGCCGGAACGCCCGCACCGGCCTGATGCCGTTCATCGTCTCCGCGAACTTCACGATGACGGCGGCGATGGCCGTGGACCGCCGGCCGAAGACCGTGGCCGCCCGCCGCTGGTAGAGCCGTACCAGCAGATACAGCGGGACGAACGAGAGCACCGCGAGACCACCGATCCCGGTGTCCAGATAGAGCAGCATCCCCCCGATGCAGACGAACGCCAGCACCACGCCGATCAGCTCCTGGAGCCCCTCGCCCAGCAGCTCGCGCAGGGACTCCACATCGGTGGTCGACCGGGAGATCAGCCGCCCCGAGGTGTACCGCTCGTGGAAGTCCACGCTCAGCGCCTGGGCATGGCGGAAGATCCGGCCGCGCAGGTCGAGCAGGACGTCCTGGCTGATCCGGGCGGCGGCCCGGACGAAGACGTACTGGAAGACGCCGGAGCCCACCGCGCAGAGCAGATACCCCGCGCCGATCGCGTACAGCGGCCCGGTGTCACCGTCCCGGAAGGCGGGCACGCCGCGGTCGATGGCGTACGCCACGAACAGCGGCCCGGCCTGGGCCGCCGCCTGCTGGAGCAGCAGGAGCAGCGCGGTCACCGCCAGCCGTACGCGCATGGCCCCGAGCAGCGACCGCAGCAGGGTCCCGGTCGCGCCCGGGGGAGCGGGCAGGTCGTCCCGGGTGAACGGGTCCCCGGCGGCGGATCCGGCCGGGGGCGCCGCCCCGGATATCTCCTCGCGCGCCGCCCCGGGCGTCTCCTCGGGGGTCTTCCCGGTGGTGGTGGTCGATGTCGTCATCGCTTGCTCGCCCCGTTCCCCTCAGCGGCCCCGGACATCAGCCACGCGTACTCCTCGTTGCTCCGCAGCAGCTCCTGATGCGTGCCCACCGCCGCGATACGGCCCCGCGACAGCAGCGCCACCCGGTCGGCGAGCAGCACGGTCGACGGGCGGTGCGCCACCACCAGCGCGGTCGTCTCCCGGAGGACCTGCCGCAGCGCCGCCTCCACCAGCGCTTCCGTATGCACGTCCAGCGCCGACAGCGGATCGTCCAGTACCAGGAAGCGCGGCCGTCCGACCACCGCCCTGGCGAGCGCGAGCCGCTGGCGCTGGCCGCCGGAGAGGCTGTGCCCCTGCTCGCCGACCTCGGTCCCGGTCCCCTCGGGCAGCTCCCCGACGAACCCCGCCTGGGCCACGTCCAGCGCCCGCCGCAGCGCGTCCTCGTCGGCGTCCGCCGCGCCCATCAGCACGTTCTCCCCGATGCTCGTGGAGAACAGCGTCGGCTCCTCGAAGGCCACCGACACCAGCTCGCGCAGGCGCCGCCGCTCCATCAGGGCGATGTCCTCGCCGTCCAGCGTGATCCGCCCCGAGGTCACCTCGTGCAGCCGGGGCACCAGCGCGGTCAGTGTGGTCTTGCCCGACCCGGTGGCACCGACCAGGGCCATGGTCTCGCCCGGCCCGATGTGCAGATCGATCCCCGCCAGTACGGGTACGGAGCCCCCGGCGCCGCTGTCCGCACCGGTCCCCGGATCCGCCGGGTAGCGGAACGAGACGCCCTCGAAGCGCAGCCCGTCCGGTCTCCGGGGCCCGGCGGGGACCGTCTCCCGCGCGGTCTCCGTCTCCCGCGGCACGTCCATCACCTCGAAGAACCGCTCCGTCGCCGTCGCGGTCTCCTGACTGATCGCCAGCAGGAACCCGATCGACTCCACCGGCCACCGCAGCGTCAGCGCCGTCGACAGGAACGCGACCAGCGTGCCCGCCGAGAGCCCGCCGTCCGCGACCTGGATCGTGCCCAGCACCAGCGCCACGCCGATGGCCAGCTCCGGAACGGCCGTGATCAGCGCCCAGATGCCCGCCAGCAGCCGCGCCTTGCGCAGCTCCGTGCCGCGCAGCCGCTCGGTCATCGCCCGGAAGGCGAGGGACTGGCTGCGGTGCCGGCCGAACCCCTTGATGATCCGGATACCGAGCACACCCTCCTCGACCACCGTCGTCAGATCACCGACCTGGTCCTGGGCCTGCCGCGCCACCAGGGAGTACTTCGTCTCGAAGAGCGAACAGAAGATCACCAGCGGCACGACCGGCAGCAGCAGCACCAGCCCCAGCGACCAGTCCTGGATCAGCAGGATGACGAAGCCGACCAGGATCGTCACCGAGTTGACCAGCAGGAAGGTCAGCGGGAACGCCAGGAACAGCCGCACCAGCATCAGATCCGTCGTCCCGCGCGACAGCAGCTGCCCCGAGGGCCACCGGTCGTGGAAGGCGATCGGCAGCCGTTGCAGATGTCGGTAGAGACCGGCCCGCATCGCCGCCTCCACCGAGGCCAGCGGCCGGGCCACCAGCCAGCGCCGCACCCCGAACAGCACCGCCTCCGCCACCCCGAGCACCAGCAGGACCAGCGCCCCCAGCCAGACACCGCCCGGGTCCCGGTCGGTGACCGGCCCGTCCACCACCCACTTCAGGACAAGCGGCATCACCAGACCGAGGCAGGACGCCACGATCGCGACGACCGCCGCCGTGAGGAGACGCGCGCGCACCGGTCGTACGTACGGCCACAGCCTCAGCAGTGAACGTACGGCCGACCGGTCCTTGGCAACTGCATGTGTTTCTGGCATCGGGGGGAGCCTACGGTCCACCACTGACATCGCTCATGTGGATTTCCTCTCGGTGCGCGGCCGGCCGCGCACCTCAGCCGCACACCCGGAACAGCAGCACCGCCCGCGCCGGGATCCGTACCTCCGCCCCCGCCTCGTACACCGTCCCCGGCTCCTCGGACTGCTCCTCGCGGGAGGTGTCGACGACCAGTTCGTACGTCCCGGCCCAGGGCGGGGGCGGCAGGACGAAGTCGACCGGACCGTCCGCCGCGTGCAGGACCGTCAGGAAGCTGTCGTCCGTGATCATCTGTCCGCGCGCGTTCCGGCCGGGGATGTCCCGGCCGGAGAGGAAGAGCCCGAGCGTCGAGGCGGGCGCGTACCAGTCGACCTCCGTCATCTCCGTACCGCGCGGGGTGAACCACGCCAGGTCCGCCAGCCCGTCCGGATTCTGCGGGCGCCCGGAGAAGAAGGCGCGGCGGCGCAGTACGGGATGGGCGTGGCGCAGGGCGAGCAGCCGGGCGGTCAGCTCGTACAGCCCTCGTCCCGCCTCCTCGTCCAGCAGCGACCAGTCGAGCCAGCTCACCGGGGTGTCCTGGCAGTACGCGTTGTTGTTGCCGCCCTGCGTACGGCCCAGCTCGTCGCCCGCGACCAGCATCGGGACGCCCGTCGAGAGCAGCAGCGTGGTCAGCAGATTGCGCTGCTGGCGCCGGCGCAGGGCGTTGATCCCGGGGTCGTCGGTCTCGCCCTCGGCGCCGCAGTTCCAGGAACGGTTGTCGTCGGTCCCGTCCCGGTTGTCCTCCCCGTTGGCCTCGTTGTGCTTGTGCCCGTACGACACCAGGTCGCGCAGGGTGAAACCGTCGTGCGCGGTCACGAAGTTGACGGACGCGTACGGCCGCCGGCCCCCCCAGGCGTACAGGTCGCTGGAGCCGGAGAGCCGGTAGCCGAGGTCCCGTACGTCGGGCAGGGCGCCGCGCCAGAAGTCGCGTACGGCGTCCCGGTAGCGGTCGTTCCACTCCGTCCACAGCGGCGGGAACGCGCCCACCTGGTAGCCGCCGCTGCCCACGTCCCACGGCTCGGCGATGAGCTTGACCCGGCGCAGCACCGGGTCCTGGGCGATGACGGCGAGGAAGGGCGAGAGCATGTCGACGTCGTGCATGGAGCGGGCGAGGGCCGCCGCCAGGTCGAAGCGGAAGCCGTCCACGCCCATCTCGGTGACCCAGTAGCGCAGCGAGTCGGTGATCAGCCGCAGGACGTGCGGCTGGACCACGTGGAGGGTGTTGCCGCAGCCCGTGTAGTCCGTGTAGCGGCGGGCATCGGCCGGCAGCCGGTAGTAGCCGCGGTTGTCGATGCCGCGCAGGGAGAGCGTCGGCCCCCGCTCCCCGGCCTCCGCGGTGTGGTTGTAGACGACGTCGAGGATCACCTCGATCCCGGCGTCGTGCAGTGCCCGCACCATCCGTTTGAACTCCCCGACCTGCTGACCCCGGGTGGAGCCCGCCGCGTAGCCCGCGTGCGGGGCGAAGTAGCCGATGGAGTTGTAGCCCCAGTAGTTGCGCAGCCCGCGCCGGAGCAGGTGGTCCTCGTGGGCGAACTGGTGGACGGGGAGCAGCTCGACCGCCGTCACCCCGAGCCGCCGCAGATGGCCGATGGCCGCCGGGTGCGCGAGCCCCGCGTACGTACCGCGCAGCTCCTCGGGGATCCCGGGGTGACGCTGGGTGAACCCCTTCACGTGCAGCTCGTAGATGACGGTGTCGGCCCAGGGGGTCTTGGGGCGCCGGTCGTCGGTCCACTCGTCGTCGGGCGCGCCGTCGTGGACGACGACGCCCTTGGGGACGAAGGGGGCGGAGTCGCGGTCGTCGCGCACGGTGTCGGCGACGCCCGGCTGAGGCCAGTCGCGGACATGGCCGTAGACCTCCGGGGGCAGCCGGAAGTCCCCGTCCACGGCGCGGGCGTACGGGTCGAGGAGCAGCTTCGCCGGATTCCAGCGGGCACCGGTCCAGGGGTCCCAGCGGCCGTGCACGCGGAAGCCGTAGCGGCGGCCGGGGCGGACGCCGGGGATGAAGCCGTGCCAGATCTCGTGCGTCAGCTCGGTCAGCGGGACCCGGGTCTCGCTGCCGCTGTCGCTGCCGCTGTCCTGACCTGCGCCCGGCTCGTCGTACAGACAGACCTCGACGGCCTCCGCGCCGCCCGCCCAGAGCGCGAAGTTGGTGCCCGCGACCCCGTCGGGGCCGACCCGGAAGCGCGCGCCCAGCGGGGTCGGGGACCCCGGCCATACCTCGGGGGGCGGGCGCCCGCCGGGTCCGGTACGGGGCGGGACACCGGCCGGCGCGTCCTCCTCGGTCCCGTCCTGCACTGCCTTCTGCTCGGCTGCGCTCGCCACCGTCCGGCCTCCCGCGGCTCGTCGGCCCCGCGCGGTGCGCACGGCGTCCCGGCCGTGGCCCTCCCTCGCGGGGTCCCTCCTCTGTTCTGCCCGCAAGAGGGCCCGCCCTCACGTTTCCCCCGGAGGGGGGTGGTCGTTGGGCGGGGCGTGAGACACGTACTGAAGCGGGCGGGGAGCGGCGCGGCCGCCACCCCGACATGGGCAGGACTGGTGGCCGTACTGGCCCTCCTCGCCGGATGCACCGGCGGGACGACGTTCCTGGAGGGCAAGTCGCGTGCCCCCGGGGACACGATCCGGGTCACCCCCGAGGACGGGGCGAAGGGGATCGGCCGGGCGGACCGGATCGAGGTGGGGGTGGCGGACGGCCGACTGGAGCGGGTCGTGGTGAAGCGTGTCGAGGACGCGTTCCCCACGGAGCTGGCCGGGGAGATCGCGGCGGACGGCCGCTCCTGGAGGCCGAGCGCGGGCGTACGGGTCTCGCTCGCCGCCAAGTACAGCGTCGACGCGGTCGCCGTGGACGGCGAGGGGCGGCGCTCCGCCCGGCGTACGACCTTCGCGACGGCCGTCCCCACCGACCGGTTCATCGGCTACTTCTCGCCGGAGAACCGCTCGACGGTCGGCACCGGCATGATCGTCTCCTTCGACTTCAACCGGAAGATCCAGGACCGCGCCGCCGTCCAGCGCGCCATCGCGGTCACCGCGGACCCGCCCGTGGAGATCGAGGGCCACTGGTTCGGCCACGAGCGCCTCGACTTCCGGCCGCGCGCGTACTGGGAGCCGGGCACCGAGGTCACCGTCCGGCTGGCGCTGCGGGATGTCGAGGGCGCGCCGGGGGTGTTCGGCATCCAGCACAAGAAGGTCGCGTTCACCGTGGGCCGTTCACAGGTCTCGCTGGTCGACGCGGCGAACCACACCATGGAGGTACGGCGCGACGGGGAGGTGCTCTCGACGGTGCCGATCACGGCGGGCGCCCCGAAGACCACCACGTACAACGGGAAGATGGTGGTCACGGAGTTGTACGACATGACGCGGATGGACGGCAGGACGGTCGGCTTCGGCGGGGAGTACGACATCAAGGACGTCCCGCACGCGATCCGGCTGACCACCTCGGGGACCTTTCTGCACGGCAACTACTGGGCGTCCGAGGACACCTTCGGTACCGAGAACGTCAGCCACGGCTGTATCGGGCTGCGCGATGTCAAGGGCGGTCGCGGCGACACCCCGGCGAGCTGGTTCTTCGAGCGGACCCTGATCGGGGATGTGGTCGAAGTGGTCAACTCCCGTGACCGTACGGTCGCCGCGGACAACGGACTCGGCGGCTGGAACATGGACTGGGACCGGTGGAGGGCGGGTTCGGCGGTCCACTGAGCCGGCGGCGCGTCACCGGCCGCTCGCGGGCCCGTCCGTGCCGTACCCCTATGACCTGCGCTGTCCCGGAGGAGATTGGGACGGAACGGTCACACGCGTGGCTCTCTTTCGTGCTGTTCGGTGTGATTATCTTGCGCCAGACGCGCGCTATTGAGGGCGCATGAGTGCGGGCCGTGGCCGGGGCCAGGCCGTGCGAGGGGAGACGACGATGGTGAACGGGCTGCCGATATCGGGAACAACCGGGAAGAGCGGGACAACCGGGATATCGGCCGCGCCGGGGCCGGGGGCGAGCGGCCGGGGGCCGGGAGGACGGCGGGGACGCGGCGGCACGGGCCTGCTCGCGCTGCTGCTGGGGATGCTGCTCCTGCTGGTCACCGCGTGCGGCGGTGGCGGGGACTCCGGCGGGAAGGGCGGTGACGGCGGCTCGGGCACGGGCGACGACAAGGCCGCCGCCCGGGTCGAGAACGCCGCGTCCGTCGCGGTCGTGACGGTCACTCCGAAGGACGGCGCCGAGGCGGTCGGCACCACCGGCGCCCTCAAGGTGACCGCCGCCCGGGGCAGGCTGACCTCGGTCACCGTCAAGGACGACAAGGGCGAGCCGGTCGAGGGCAGGCTCTCCGCGGACGGTACGAGCTGGCGGCCGCTCCAGCATCTGGCCGGCGCCACCACGTACAAGGTGCACGCCCTCGCCAAGGACGCGGACGGCCGCGAGTCCGCCAAGGACACCAGCTTCACCACGCTCGTACCGAAGAACACCTTCATCGGCCGGTACACCCCCGAGAACGGCTCGACGGTCGGCGTCGGGATGCCGGTGTCGATCAACTTCACCCGGGGCATCACCGAGCCCGACGCGGTGGAGCGGGCGATCACCGTGACCGCCGTACCGCCGGTGCCGGTCGAGGGCCACTGGTTCGGCAACGACCGGCTCGACTTCCGCCCGGAGAAGTACTGGGCGGCGGGCACGAAGGTGACGGTGAAGCTCGACCTGGACGGTGTCGAGGGCCGCCCGGGGGTCTACGGCGAGCAGGCCAAGTCGTTCTCGTTCACCATCGGCCGCAGCCAGGTCTCGACGGTCGACGCGAGCGCCAAGACCATGAAGGTCGTCCGGGACGGCAAGCTGATCAGGACGATCCCGATCACGGCGGGCGCCCCGTCGACCACCACGTACAACGGCCAGATGGTCATCAGCGAGAAGTACGCGGTGACCCGGATGAACGGCGCGACGGTCGGCTTCGGCGGGGAGTACGACATCAAGGACGTCCCGCACGCGATGCGCCTGTCCACCTCCGGCACCTTCATGCACGGCAACTACTGGGCGTCCTCGGACACCTTCGGCTCGCGGAACGTCAGCCACGGCTGTGTGGGGCTGCGGGACATCCGCGGCGGCGGTGACAACGGCACCCCGTCCGCCTGGATGTACAACTCCTCGATCATCGGTGACGTGGTGGTCGTCAAGAACTCCGACGACAAGCAGATCGCCCCGGACAACGGCCTGAACGGCTGGAACATGTCCTGGGCGCAGTGGACGAAGTAAGTCCCGCTGTACAGCTCGCGGCACACCGGCCGCACGCGTGACGACGGGCCCCGCGCGGGCAATCTCCTGCGCAGGGCCCGTTGTCGTAAGCGAACGTTAACCTTCGGGCATGACATACGTGACCCTCGAAGTCTCCGGTGGCGTCGGTACGATCCGGCTGGACCGCCCCCCGATGAACGCGCTGGACGCCGCGATCCAGGACCGGCTGCGCGAGCTGGCCGAGGAGGCGGCCCTGCGCGACGACGTCCGCGCCGTGATCCTGTACGGCGGCGAGAAGGTGTTCGCGGCCGGCGCCGACATCAAGGAAATGCGGGAGATGGACCACGCGGCGATGGTCGTCCGCTCCCGGGCGCTCCAGGACGCGTTCACCGCCGTCGCCCGGATCCCCAAGCCCGTCGTCGCCGCCGTGACCGGTTACGCGCTGGGCGGCGGCTGCGAGCTGGCGCTCTGCGCCGACTACCGGATCGCGGGGGACACCGCGAAGCTGGGCCAGCCCGAGATCCTGCTCGGGCTCATCCCGGGCGCGGGCGGCACCCAGCGGCTCTCCCGGCTGATCGGCCCCTCCCGCGCCAAGGACCTCATCTTCACCGGCCGTCAGGTCACGGCGGAGGAGGCGCTGACGCTCGGTCTGGTCGACCGGGTGGTGCCGGCCGCCGAGGTGTACGAACAGGCGCACGCCTGGGCCGCACGGCTGGCCAAGGGTCCGGCGCTCGCGCTGCGGGCCGCGAAGGAGGCGGTTGACACGGGACTCGAAACCGACCTGAACACCGGACTGGCGGTCGAACGCGCCTGGTTCACCGGGCTGTTCGCGACCGAGGACCGCGAGCGCGGGATGCGGTCCTTCGTGGAGGACGGTCCGGGCAAGGCCAAGTTCCTCTGAGCGCGGCCCGGTTGGCCGCACGGCCCGTTGGACACGGAGGGTGGTTCTGTGGAAGGCGAAGCGTGACCGCGTCAACTCCGCGCACGATGTGGCGCAGCCTTAAGGGAGCCTTAAGTTATTCGTTGTGATCACTCTTGGTGATCTTTTTGGTTCGCGTCGTTACCGCAGGTCAGAATGGCCGTACGGGCTCAAGAGCTGCCCTTGGCATATGCGAGGCCGATCCCCCGGAATCACTCGTTCCGGGGGATCGATTCGCCTGTAACGGCCCCGGAAAAGGCTCTGTGCGGCCATGATGGGGGCATGGCGGGCCTGGAGGGTGTGGAGCAGCCGCGGCAGCGCGGTAACGCGGCCGCCGGGCGGTGGATACCGTCCGTCGAGGACGAACAGGCGCTCAGGGCGCTCGAATTGTTCGGCAATCCGACGGAGGGCGAGGTACGGCTTCCGTCCCGCCCCGAGTCCGCCTCGGCGGCCCGGAGGATCACGCACAACGTGGTCCTGCGGCAGTGGGCGCTCTCGCCGCAGACGGCGGAGTACGCGGTCCTGCTCGTCTCCGAACTCGTCGGCAACGCCGTACGCCACACCGGCGCCCGCGTCTTCGGCTTACGCATGCTCAGGCGCCGGGGCTGGATCAGGATCGAGGTGCGCGACCCCTCGCGCGGGCTGCCCTGTCTGATGCCGGTCCATGAGCTGGACATCAGCGGACGCGGGCTCTTCCTGGTGGACCGGCTCTCCGACCGCTGGGGCGTGGATCTGCTGCCGCGCGGCAAGACCACCTGGTTCGAGATGCGGGTCACCGACCGCCAGGCGCCCTGAGGCGACCGTCGGGCGCACCCTGAACGGCGGCCAGGTAACCCTGAACGACCGTCAGGCGCCCCTGAACGGCGGCCAGGTAACCCTGAACAACCACCAGGCACCCCTGAACGGCGGCCAGGTAACCCTGAACAACCACCAGGCACCCCTGAACGACCACCAGGCACCCCTGAACGGCGGCCAGGTAACCCTGAACGACCACCAGGCACCCCTGAACGACCGTCGGTCACCCTGAACGACCGGCCGCGCCGTGTCGACAGCCGGGCCGGATAAGTCGTACGAAGCGCCCCTCACGCGTCGATCGTCACCTTTTGTCCTCCTGCCCCCTTAAATGGGGGAGTGATCCCGATCGACCGCCGCAGCGCGCTGCGCGCAGCCGCGGGAGCGGCCGTCACGGGCGCCCTCGCCACCGGCTGCACGGACGCCACGCCCCCCGCCCCGCCCGACCCCTCTGCCCCCGGCGCCTCCGCGCCGCCGAACGGTCCGCGTCCCGGCACCGGGCGCCCCTCCGCCCGTATCACCGCGCCCGCGCCCCGGCGGTTTCCCGGGCAGCCCGCCGAGATCGCGCACGGACCCCGCGACCGCGCGCGGGTCGCGCTCACCTTCCACGGCCAGGGCGACCCCGCCACCGCCACCGCCGTCCTCGCCGAGGCGGAGCGGGCCGGGGCCCGGATCACCGTCCTCGCCGTCGGCAGCTGGCTCGACGCCCACCCGGCGCTCGCCCGCCGGATCCTCGACGGCGGCCACGATCTGGGCAACCACACGCTGCACCACACCGACATCTCCACGATGGACGAGGCGGACGCCTACGCGGAGATCACCGGCTGCGCCGAGCGGCTGCGCAGGCTCACCGGCTCCATCGGCAGCTGGTTCCGGCCCTCCCGTACCCAGCACGCCACCCCGCTCGTCGGCCGGCTGGCCCGGCGTGCGGGCTATCCGCACGTCCTCTCGTACGACGTCGACTCCCTCGACTTCACCTCGCCCGGCGCCCCGGCCGTCATCCGCACCGTCACCGGGCAGATCCGCAACGGCTCCGTCGTGAGCCTGCACTTCGGCTACGCGGACACGGTCGCCGCGCTGCCCGCCCTTCTCGACGCACTGGAACGCCGCGGCCTGCGCGCGGTGACGACCACGGAGCTGCTGACCTGATGCACCACCGAACCTCCAACCACCGAACCTCCCACCACCACACCTCGACCCGACGCCCCCTCGGCCACCGCACCACGGGCCTGCTCGCCGCCGCCGTGCTCGCGCTCCTCGCGGGCTGCGGGAGCGCCGACTCCGGCCGTACGAAAGCCGCCGCCAGCGAGCCCGCGGCGAGCCCCGCCGTCGCCAAGGTGACCGCGCCGCCCGGGCTGGCGGGCATGCCGCCGGTCCGCGACCCCCAGGACATCTACGCCGCCGACCGGCCCGGGATGCTCTCGCCCGTGGTGAAGGACTTCCCCTCCCGGGTGTACGTCCCCAACACCCACTCCGACACCGTCTCGGTCATCGACCCGGCGACCTACCGGGTCATCGAGACCATCCCGGTCGGCAGACAGCCGCAGCACGTGGTCCCCTCCTGGGACCTCAAGACCCTCTGGGTCAACAACAACCGCGGCCACACACTCACCCCGATCGACCCCGCCACCGGCAAGGCGGGCGAGCCCGTCGACGTACACGACCCGTACAACCTCTACTTCACCCCCAACGGCAAGTACGCCGTCGTGATGGCCTCCCTCGACCGCGAACTGGTCTTCCGCGACCCGCACTCCATGAAGATCCGCAAGACCGTCCCCGTCACCTGCGCCGGGGTCAACCACGCGGACTTCTCGGCGGACGGCCGGTACTTCGTGGTGTCCTGCGAGTTCTCCGGCGAACTCCTCAAGGTCGACACCGAGCGGATGAAGGTCATCGGCCAGCAGAAGCTGCCGTTCGACGGGGCGATGCCGCAGGACGTGAAGATCTCGCCCGACGGCAAGACCTTCTACGTCGCGGACATGATGGCGCACGGCGTCTGGGTGCTGGACGGCGAGAAGTTCACCACCCCGAAGCTGCTGCCCACCGGCAAGGGCGCCCACGGCCTCTACATCAGCCGCGACTCCAAGGTGATGTACATCCCCAACCGGGGCGAGGGCTCCGTCTCCGTCTTCGACTTCGCGCGGAACAAGCTCACCAAGAAGTGGGTGCTGCCGGACGGCGGCAGCCCCGACATGGGCGGCGTCTCGGCGGACGGCAAGGTCCTGTGGCTGTCCGGGCGTTACAACTCGGAGGTGTACGCGATCGACACCACCAGCGGTAAGCAGCTCGCCAGGATCCCGGTCGGCGGCGGCCCGCACGGCCTCGCGGTCTACCCCCAGCCGGGCCGCTACTCGCTGGGTCACACGGGGGTCTTCCGCTGACGGGTGGTCAGATGTACGTCTCGGTGCTGTCCCGGGCCGGGCCGGAAACGGGTCAGGGGCCGGGTCGGACCGTCGGGCCGCACCAACTGGACTCTCGGGGAGGGGCGTTACACCCGACTCGCCACGAAGAGTGACGGTCCACGGCCCGCCGCGGTGCGGAGTGAAAGGTGCATCCCATGATCACCTCACGTATCCGGCGCCGGGCCGCGGTGCTCGCGCTCTCCCTCGGCCCGGCCCTCCTCCTGTTCTCCGCCTCCCCCTCCGCCTCCGCCGTGGGGGAGCCCACGCTGGTCGACTTCTGTCCGCCGGCCGACGACCCGGTCTTCGCCGCGGCGGACCGCCGGCTCTCGGCCGGCCGCATCACCCCGGCCCCGTCCTGGCGTACCGGCTGCGAACGGCTTCTGGCGCGGCCAGGGGCTCCCATTTGGGCTCGTCCGGCGGCGGGAGAGGGGACTGGGCGGAGATAATCGGCTGATGACACTTTCGGGTTCGTCTGCCGATGACACCACCGGCTCCGTCGGGACCGGAGCCGGCCGCGGTCCCGCCCGGACGGCCCTTCTCGTCGGCGGCGGCGCGCTGGCCGTGCTCGTCGTCCTGCTGGGCGCGGGGTTCGCCGCGCGCGGTACGGGAGAGCTGCGGATCCCCGCGGCGGGCGCCACCACCGTCCTGCGCGCCGTCGTCCTCGTGGCCCTCGCGCTCCACCTGGGCGAGCTGGTGGGCGCCCGGCTCGTCGGCACCGGCCCCGTGCCCCGGAGCACGGCGGGCGCGGCGGCGTCGGCGGGCGCGCTCGGGGCGGCCGGGCAGATCGTCCTGCTGGCCTCGGTCAGCGGGCTGGACATCACCGAGGTGTACGGCACGGCGGACGGCCGGTTCCTCCTCGTCATGGCCAACGGGTTCCTGCTGGCCGCCGGGTGCGTCGCGCTGGACCGCCCGGCCCTCGCCGCGTTCCCGCTCGCCTTCGTCGTCGGCGCCGAGGCGCTCCGGGCACACCCGGAGCCGTACACGCCCCTGCTGGGCGCCGCGCTCACCGTCGTCCATCTGACGGCGGCGTCGCTGTGGACGGGCGGGCTGCTGTACGTACTGCGCACGGTGCGGCTGCGGCGCGGTGATCCCGCCGGGCGGCCGCTGGCGCGTTACGCGCGGCTCGCGGGCTGGCTGTTCGCGGCGCTCGTGGCCACCGGCACGGTGTCGACGATCCGGCGGCTGCCCGCCGACGTCGTGTTCGGTACGGCGTACGGCCGGGTGCTGATCGCCAAACTCCTGCTGGTCGGGGTGGTGAGCGCGCTCGCCCTGGCCGCCAGGGCGCGGCTGCGCCGGGGCGCCGACCCCGGGCGGGCCGCCCGCGCGGAACTGGCGGTGCTGGGGGTGGTCGTCCTGCTGTCGGCGATCCTGACGGTGGTCCCGGACCCCCACTGGCTGAGCGTCCGCTGACGATGCGCCGGGACGGGCGGGGTGGCCTGCTCCGTGGGGGAGACGACCGCCCGCCTTCCGCCGGCGGCCTTACGGCTTGACGGCCGCCGGGGTCCCCACCTCTTCCGCCGCCACGGGCGCCGTCCGGGCGGCGGCGCTCCGGCCGGGGAGGAACGAGGCGAGGGCGAAGGCGAGGAGGGCCGCCCCGGCGCCGATGGCCATGACGACCTTGAAACCGTTCTCCGAGGGCAGCGCGGTGGTGCCGAAGGTGGTGGTCATCCGGGCGAGGACGACCCCGGCGATCGCGCTGGCGAACGACGTACCGATCGAGCGCATCAGCGTGTTGAGGCTGTTGGCGGCGGCGGTTTCGGAGGCGGGGACGGCGCCCATGATGAGGGCGGGCATCGCGCCGTACGCGCAGCCGACACCGGCGGCGATGACGCAGGAGACCAGGATGAGGTGCCAGACCTCGGACATCAGCACGATGTTGAGGCTGTAGCCGGCGGCGACGATGACGGCGCCGGTCATCAGGGTGGTCTTCGGCCCCCGGGTCGTGGTGATCCTGGCGGACAGCGGCGCCATCGCCATCATGACCAGGCCCTGCGGTGCGAGGACGAGCCCCACGGTGAGCATGGACCTGCCGAGGCCGTAGCCGGTCTGCTCGGGGAGCTGGAGGAGCTGCGGCAGGGACAGGGCCGTCGCGAACATCGAGAACCCGAAGGCGATGGAGGCGAGGTTGGTGAACAGCACCTGGCGGCGGGCGAGGGTGCGCAGGTCCACCAGCGGCTGGGCGGTGCGCAGTTCGTACGCTCCCCAGGCGATCAGCGTGATGACGGCGACGGCGAAGAGGCCGAGGGTGGTGCCGCTGTCCCAGCCCCAGTCGGCGCCCTTGGAGACGGCCAGCAGCAGGGAGACCAGCGCGATCGACAGACCTATGGCCCCGACCAGGTCGAAGCTGCCGCCGGTACGGACCCTGGACTCGGGTACGAAGGCCAGGACGAGGGCGAGGACGACGGCGCCGAGGACGGCGGCGGCCCAGAAGAGGAGGTGCCAGTCGAAGCGGTCCGCGATGAACGCGGCGGAGGGCAGCCCCAGCGCGCCGCCCACACCGAGCGAGGCGCTCATGACCGCGGTGGAGCCGGTGAGCCGCTCGGCGGGCAGGACGTCGCGCATGACGCTGATGCCGAGGGGGATGACGGCGGAGGACAGGCCCTGGAGGGCGCGGCCGGTGATCATGGGGACGAGGGAGTCGCTGAGCGCGCAGACGATCGAGCCGGTCACCAGGAGCGTGACGCTGACCAGCAGCATCCGCCGCTTGCCGAACATGTCGCCCAGCCGCCCCACCACGGGCGTGGCGACCGAGCCGGCCAGCAGGGTCGCGGTGATCGCCCAGACCGCGTTCGAGGGGGAGGTGCGCAGATACTCCGGCAGCGCGGGAACGATCGGAATGACGAGCGTCTGCATCAGCGATACGACGATCCCGGCCAGTGCGAGGACCGCCACCACAGCGTTCGGCCGGAGCGGGACGGCACCTCCGGTCCGACCGGTCGGGGTGGGGGTGTCGGGCATGAGGGGGCCTCCGGGCGGGTACGGGCGGATTGCTTGACTCGGTCAACCATATTGAGATTGCTTAAGTTAGGCAAGTTAAGTCTTGGCAATGCCGGCCCGGTGGCGGGGAGGCGCGATCGTTTACGGAGCCGTCGTGGGCGGGGTGGTGGGCTCCGGACGGGGGAGGCCGCCCTGTCGCGGTGTCGTCCAGTTGGCGAGGAGCTGGACGGAGCGGGCGGTTTCCGAGCCGGGCTCGACGTTGTAGACGCACAGGGTCTGCTCGCTGTCGCCGGGCACCTGGAAGGACTCGTAGGCGAAGTGGAGGTCGCCGACGAGGGGGTGGTGGTAGGACTTGGCGCCGTGGGTGCGGCGCAGCACGCGGTGGTCGTTCCACCAGATGGAGAACTCCGTTGATTTCAGGGTGAGTTCACCCACGAGGTCGGCGAGCTGCCTGTCGTGGGGGTGGCGGCCCGCTTCGAGGCGGAGGACGGCGACCGTTTCGGCGGCGATACGTTCCCAGTCGCCGACGCGTTCGCGGGCCTGGGGATCGAGGAGGTAGTAGCGGGCCAGGTTGCGGCGGGGCGCGGGGAGGGCGTCGAAGTCGGTGAGGACTTCGCGGGCGAGGCGGTTGCCCGCGAGGACATCGGTACGGCGCCCGAGGATGAAGGCGGGCACGTGGTCGAGCGTCTGGAGCATCAGGTGCAGTCCGGGACGCACCCGCTGGGGGCTGGTCGGGCCGCGGCGGGCAGGCGTGGGGCGGGCCAGCAGATCGGTGAGGTGCTCGCGCTCGGACTCGTCGAGGTGCAGGGCCCGGGAGAGGGCTTCGAGGACCTCGGGGGAGGGGTTGACCGCACGGCCCTGCTCGAGCCGGGTGTAGTACTCGGTGCTGACCCCGGCCAGCCGGGCCACCTCGTCGCGGCGCAGCCCGGGGACACGGCGGGTGCGCCCGTCGTCGGGCAGTCCTGCCCTGTCCGGGGTGAGCCCGGCGCGCCGGGTGCGCAGGAAGTCGGCGATCTCGCGGCTGCGGTCCATGTCTTCAGTGTCGTCGCGCGGGACGGGGCCCGCGCGCCCCCGGGTGGCCCTGCCAGTACCTGCCTCACGGATACCTGCCTGGTCAGGACCCACTTCGGCGGCCTGCGGCGATGTTCTGGGTGGTGTTCTGGATAAGGGGTACGGCGGCACCGGCCGTCATCGCTTCGAACCCTCACCACCTCGCTGCCTCACCTTGAAAGGCGTGCACCATGGCCACGCAGTCTTCCGCCCTTCCCCTCGCCGGCCGTGTCGCGGTCGTCACCGGAGCCTCCAGCGGCATCGGTGAGGCGACCGCCGAGCACCTGGCCGCGCTCGGCGCCCGCGTCGTCGTCCTGGCCCGGCGCGCGGAGCGTCTCGACGAGCTGGTCGCCCGGATCGGGAAGAACGGTGGCCAGGCGCTGGCTCTGGCCGTCGACGTGACGGACAAGGCGGCCCTGCGGACCGCCGCGGACCGGATCGAGGCCGAACTGGGCGGTGCCGACCTGCTGTTCAACAACGCGGGCGTCATGCTGCCCGCCCCGATCGAGGAGCTGGCCACCGATCAGTGGCAGCAGCAGATCGACCTCAACGTCACCGGCCTGATGAACGCCATCGCCGCGTTCACCCCGCAGCTGGTGCGGGCCGCCGCCGAGCGCGGTGTGGCCGACCTGATCAACACCTCGTCGATCGCGGCGCAGAACATCTTCCCGAGCTTCGCCGTCTACTCCGGGACCAAGGCGTACGTCACCCACCTCTCCCGTCACCTGCGGAGCGAGCTGGGTGCGAAGAAGGTGCGCGTGGCGGCGATCGAGCCGGGCCTCGTCGGCACCGAACTGCAGAGCCACGTCACCGACGAGGGCGCGCAGGAGTGGCTGGAGGGCTCCAAGGAGACGATGGAGTGGCTCACGCCGCAGGACATCGCCCAGACCGTCGGCTTCCTGGCGAGCCTCCCGCCGCGGGTCAACCTGCAGCAGGTCACCATCATGCCGACCGGCCAGCCCAGCTGACCGATTCCGTGCCGCCGCCCGCTTCGACGGGCGGCGGCACGGTGTTCGGCCCGGCAGGCCCGGCTCGGCTCGGCAGGCCCGGCCCGGCTCGGCTCGGCAGGCTCGGCTCGGCCCGGCAGGCCCGGCTCGGCTCGGCAGGCCCGGCCCGGCTCGGCTCGGCAGGCTCGGCTCGGCCCGGTGGGCCCGGCTCGGCAGGCTCGGCCCGGCTCGGCTCGGCGGGCCCGGCCCGGTGGTACCGGTGACCATGCGGACGGCCCGGGGCCGGTTCACGGTGAGCCCGCCCTGGACCGTTTCCTTTATGGGCGGACATATCGGCGCCTTGCGCGACCACCCCCCTGATCTGTGGATCAGGGGGTTTCTTGCGTGTTCCGCAGATCAAGGACTTTTTTGCCGGAGACAGTTCTCCGGCCGGGCGCGGCGACACGATGGGGGGCGGACTCGGGGGCGGCGGACTATTACCTTCATGAATGCGCGACGGGAAACGCGTAAATACGACGGAAAATTCATGATGCGGGCGCAGGATCTCGCTCAGGTAATGGGGCCGCGTGACCGGATGGGACCGTTTTGGCAGGCAGGATACCCATGGCGCTGGTTACTTGAAACAATAAGTTCTGTGTCCGTGAGGTTCGGCCGCGCGTCGCGTCCGGCGCTATCGAAACGATATGCCGGGCTGGGAGAGTGCTCCCGTGGCCCGAAGAACTCGCATTTTCTGTATATCTGGGAAGCCTGAAACGGAAGAAATACCTTCCCAGGGCGGAATCGCCCCGCGCGCAGCGGCCGCGGTTATGGGTCACTCCCGTCGACTGCCCGGCGCGCCCGCCCCGGGAGCCCTCTGCCGTCCGCTCGTGCCGGGGCGGCCACGCCGTGTTCGCGGTGGCCCGTGCGGCCTGCCGGGACGGAGGCGCCGGACGCGGCCCTGACCCCCCTGGCCCCCGTGCGACAACGCCGGTGTGTGCCTGTGGAACCTCGTACGCGCCCCGCCCCCGAGGACATCACTGTCCTCGGGGGCGGTCGGCGCCGACGGGTTGTTCGACCTTCTCGACAAGAACTTCGGAATGGCATGAGGGAGCGCCGCGAAGATGCCGGATGAGCAGAAGCGTCTTGAGGATCTCGAACGGGTGACCGGGGACGCCGGTCGGACACGGCGGCGCCGGTACGAGGAGGCGGAAGCCGGTCACGAGCCGATCGCGATCGTGGCGATGGGCTGCCGCTACCCGGGTGGTGTGGACAGCCCCGAGCGGCTGTGGGACCTGGTCTCCTCGGCGACCGACGCCATCTCCGAGTGGCCCGCCGACCGGGGCTGGGACCTGGACGCCCTCTACGACCCGGATCCGGATCGCCCCGGCACCTCGTACACCCGGTCCGGCGGCTTCCTGCACGAGGCGCCCGACTTCGACGCGGACTTCTTCGGGATCTCGCCGCGCGAGGCGCTGGCGATGGACCCGCAGCAGCGGCTGCTGCTGGAGGTCTCCTGGGAGACGGTGGAACGCGCGGGCATCGACCCGGCGGCGCTGCGCTCCAGCGCGACCGGTGTCTTCATCGGCGCCACGGCCAACGGCTACGGTGACGGATCGCACGACCGGGCCGACGTCCAGGGCATGCTGCCCACGGGCACGGCGGCAGGTGTGATCTCCGGCCGGATCTCCTACACCCTGGGCCTGGAGGGTCCGGCGGTGACGGTGGACACCACCTCCTCGTCCTCGTTGGTCGCCCTGCACCTGGCGGTGCGGGCGCTGCGGTCCGGCGAGTGCTCCCTCGCGCTGGCCGGTGGCGTCACCGTCCTGCCCACCCCTCAGCTGTTCGTCGAGTTCAGCCGCCAGCGCAACCTGGCGCCCGACGGCCGCTGCAAGCCCTTCGCCACGGCCGCCAACGGCACCACCTGGGCCGAGGGCGCGGGCCTGGTGCTGCTGGAGCGGCTGTCGGACGCGCGGCGTAACGGGCGTCGGGTGCTGGCGGTGGTCCGGGGTTCCGCGGTGAATCAGGACGGCGCGAGCAATGGCCTGACCGCGCCGAACGGTCCTTCGCAGCAGCGGGTGATCGGGGCGGCGCTGGCCGATGCCGGGCTGGCCGCTTCCGAGGTGGACGTGGTGGAGGCGCATGGGACGGGCACCCGGCTGGGTGATCCTGTCGAGGCGCAGGCGCTGTTGGCGACGTACGGGCGGGAGCGTCCGGAGGGCCGGCCGTTGTGGCTGGGGTCGTTGAAGTCGAACATCGGTCATACCTCGGCGGCTGCCGGGGTGGGTGGTGTCATCAAGATGGTGGAGGCGATGCGGCACGGGGTGCTGCCCCGGACGTTGCATGTGGACGCGCCGACGCCGGAGGTGGACTGGTCCTCGGGCGGGGTGGAGCTGCTCATCGCCGAGCGTCCCTGGGCGGTCGCTCCCGGCGGTTCCCGTCGTGCGGGGGTCTCCTCGTTCGGTCTCAGCGGCACCAACGCCCACGTCATCCTGGAGGAGGCACCCCCGGCGGAGGCGCGCGCCCAGGCCGGGGCCACGGACTCCCGCGACCCGCTGCCGTTGCTGCCCTGGGTCCTCTCCGGCCGTACCGAGGAGGCGCTGACAGGACAGGCCCGGAGGCTGCTCGCCCTCCTGGACGCGGAGCCCGGCCTGAGCCATGGCGCCCTCGGGCGGGCCCTCGCCACCACCCGCTCGTCGTTCGCGCACCGCGCCGTGGTGGTCGCGGGCGACCGGGACGGGTTCCGTACGGGACTGACCGGCCTGGTCGCCGGGGCCGAGGCCGCCCATGTGGTCCGTGGCACCGCCGGGCCCTCGGGCCGTACCGTCTTCGTCTTCCCCGGCCAGGGGTCCCAGTGGGACGGGATGGCCCTCGACCTGCTCGGCTCCTCGCCGGTCTTCGCGGAGCGGCTGGCCGCGTGCGAGGCCGCCCTCGCCCCGTACGTGGACTGGTCGCTGACCGCCGTCCTGCGCGGCGAGCCCGGCGCCCCCTCGCTGGAGGGGGACGCGGTCGTCCAGCCCGCGCTGTTCGCCGTGATGGTGTCGCTGGCCGCGCTCTGGCGCTCGGCCGGGGTGGAGCCGGACGCCGTCCTCGGCCACTCGCAGGGCGAGGTCGCCGCCGCCGTCGTGGCGGGCGCGCTCAGCCTGGAGGACGGCGCGAAGATCGTCGCCCTGCGCAGCCAGGCCCTGGCCGACCTGGTCGGCCGGGGCGGCATGCTCTCGATCCCGCTGCCGCTCCAGGAACTGGCCGACCGGCTCCGGCGCCGGGACGGCAAGCTCTCCGTCGGCGCCACCAACGGACCGGCCTCCACCGTGCTGTCGGGCGACATCGAGGCGATCGACACGCTGCTGGCCGAGCTGACCGCCGAGGGCATACCCGCCCGCCGGGTCCCGATCGGCTACGCCTCGCACTCCGCGCATGTCGAGGAGATCCGCGAGCGGCTGCTGGAGTGCCTGGCGGACATCGAGCCGACGGCGGGCGAGGTGCCGTTCTTCTCCACCGTGGACCTGCGCTGGCTGGACGCCGGTGAGCTGGACGCCGGGTACTGGTACCGCAATCTGCGGCAGACCGTACGGTTCGAAGAGGCCACCCGCGCCCTGCTCGCCGAGGGGTTCCGGTTCTTCGTCGAGAGCAGCGCCCACCCGGTGCTGACCGTGGGCGTCGGCCAGACGGCCGAGGCCGCGGGGTCCGACGCGCTCGCCCTCGGCACCCTCCGCAGGGGCCGGGGCGGTCTGGACCGGTTCCTGCTCTCCCTGGCACAGGCCCATGCCGGCGGTCTCGCGCCGGACTGGGACACGCTCTTCTCCGGGCACCCGGACGACGCCGTGGAGCTGCCCACGTACCCCTTCCAGCGGCGGAGGTACTGGCTGGAACCCCGCCCGGCCGGTACGGAGACCACCACCGACCCCGTGGACACCGCCTTCTGGGAGGCCGTCGGCGGACACGACCTCCCCGCGCTCGGCGCGCTGCTCGGCGTCCGCCCGGAGGACCCGCTGACCGTGCTGCTGCCCGCCCTGGCCGACTGGCGCGGGCGGCGCGACGCACGGGCGACGGCGGACTCCTGGCGCTACCGGATCGACTGGCGCCCGCTCGCCGAGAACGTGGCCGGCCGCCCGGCCGCCCTGGCCGGGACCTGGCTGGTCGTGGTCACCGACGCGCTGGCCGGCGGCGCGCTGCCGGACGCCTGTGTCCAGGCCCTCCGCGCGGCCGGAGCCGTCCCCGTCCCCACCGTCCTGACCGACGCGGACGCCGACCGGGCGACGCTGGCCGCCCGGCTGTCCGAGGCGGCGGCGGGCGCGGCCGGTCCGGTCCGCGGCGTCCTCTCCCTGCTCGCCCTGGACGAGCGGCCCCACCCGGACCACCCCCACCTCCCTCTCGGCACCGCCCGCACCCTGACCCTCGTACAGGCACTCGGCGACAGCGCCCTCGACGCCCCGCTGTGGTGCGCCACCCGGGGCGCGGTCACGGCGGGCCGCGGCGACCTGGTGGCCGCCGCCGGACAGCACCTGGTCTGGGGGCTCGGCCGGGTCGCGGCGCTGGAACACCCGGAGCGCTGGGGCGGTCTGGTCGACCTGCCCGGGACGTTCGACGAGCGGGCCGCCACCCGGCTGTGCCGGGTCCTGGCCGGCTGGGACGGCGAGGATCAGGTCGCCGTACGCCACGGCGGCGTCTACGGCAGGCGGCTGGTCCGGGCGCGCTCCGCCGACCCCGCCCGCCCGGACGGTTGGCAGCCGTCCGGCACCGTCCTGGTCACCGGCGGTACGGGCACCCTCGGGCGGCACGTCGCGCGCCGGCTGGCCCGGCACGGCGCCGAACACCTGGTCCTGGTCGGCCGCCGGGGCGCCGACGCCCCCGGCGCGGCCGACCTGGCCGAGGAGCTGACCGCGCTCGGCGCCCGTGTCACCCTCGCCGCCTGCGATGTCGCGGACCGGGACCGGCTCACCGCGCTGGTGGCGGGCATCGAGCAGGACGGCCACCGCATCGGGGCCGTGATCCACGCCGCCGGAACCCGCCCGTCGGCGCCGCTGGGCGACACCGGCCCCGAGGAGTTCGCCGACGCCCTCCGCGCCAAGGTCGCCGGGGCCGCCGTCCTCGACGCCGTCTTCGACCGGGACGGCCTGGACGCCTTCGTCCTGTTCTCCTCCGCCTCCAGCGTCTGGGGGAGCGCCGGTCAGGCCGCCCCGGCCTCGGCCGACGCCTACCTCGACGCCCTCGCCGACCTGCGCAGGGGTCGGGGCCGTACCGCCACCTCCGTGGCGTGGGGCGGCTGGCGGTCCGAAGGCGACGCGGACCCGGCCGCCGCCCCCGCGGGCGACCCCCTCATGGCCCCGGCGGTCGCGCTGACCGCCCTTCAGCAGCTCCTCTCCGACGGCGCGGCCACCACCCTGGTCACCGCCGTCGACTGGGAGCGGTTCGCCCCCGCGTTCACCTCGGCCCGGCCCAGCCCGCTCCTCCGCGACCTGCCCGAGGCCCGCCACGCCCTCGCCGGGGAGAGCGTCCCCCGGCGGCCGGACGGCGACGGGACCGCCGCCGCGCTGCGCGACCGGACCGCCGCGCTGGCCCCCGCCGACCGCGACCGGCTGCTGACCGAGCTGGTAAGCGCCCACGCGGCCGGGGTGCTCGGCCACGGATCCGCCGACACCATCGCGCCCGACCGCGCCTTCAAGGACCTCGGCTTCGACTCGCTGACCAGCACGGAGATGCGCCACCGGCTCAACGCCGCCACCGGCCTCGGGCTCCCGCTCACCGTCCTGTTCGACTACCCCACGGTCACCGCGCTCGCCGGACACCTGCGCGACGAACTGCTCGGATCCGCCGCCGCCCCGGCGCTGTCCGCCGCCCCCGCCCTGGTGTCCGCCGACGGCGACGACCCGATCGCCATCATCGCCATGAGCTGCCGCTACGCCGGTGACGTACGGACCCCGGAAGACCTGTGGCGCATCGTGGCCGAGGGCCGGGACGTCATCTCCGCACTCCCCGCCGACCGCGGCTGGGACCTGGAGCGGCTGTACGACCCGGACCCCGACCGGCCCGGCACCACCTACAGCGAGGGCGGCGGATTCCTCACCGACGCCGCCGACTTCGACCCCGCCTTCTTCGGGATCTCGCCGCGCGAGGCGCTCGCCATGGACCCGCAGCAGCGGCTGCTGCTGGAGACCACCTGGGAGGCCCTGGAGCGCGCGGGCATCGACCCCGCCGCCCTGCGCGGCGGCCAGGTCGGCGTGTTCGCCGGGGCCGGTTACCAGGGCTACGGCGGTACGGGCGACATACCGGCGGAGGTGGAGGGCCACCTCCTCACCGGGGTCTCGCCCAGCCTCCTGTCCGGCCGTATCGCCTACACCTTCGGCTGGGAGGGCCCCGCCGTCACCGTCGACACGGCCTGCTCGTCCTCGCTGGTCGCCGTGCACCTGGCGGCCCAGGCACTGCGCTCGGGGGAGTGCTCGCTGGCGCTCGCGGGCGGCGCGTCCGTCCTGGGCACCCCGACGCCCATCACCGGCTTCAGCCGCCAGCGCGGACTGGCCCCCGACGGCCGCTGCAAGGCGTTCGGCGCCTCCGCCGACGGCTTCGGCATGGCCGAGGGCGTCGGCCTGGTCCTGCTGGAGCGGCTGTCGGACGCGCGGCGCAACGGCCATCCGGTGCTCGCGCTGGTCCGGGGCTCCGCGGTCAACCAGGACGGCGCCAGCAACGGCCTGACCGCGCCCAGCGGCCTGGCGCAGCAGCGCGTCATCCGCAGCGCGCTGGCCGGTGCGGGCATCGCGCCCGCCGAGGTGGACGTGGTGGAGGCGCACGGCACGGGGACCCGGCTCGGCGACCCCATCGAGGCCCAGGCCCTCATCGCCACGTACGGCCAGGACCGGCCCGCCGGCCGGCCGTTGCTGCTCGGCTCGCTGAAGTCCAACATCGGGCACAGCCAGTCCGCCGCCGGTGTGGCCGGGGTCATCAAGATGGTCCAGGCGATGCGCCACGGCGTCCTGCCCCGGACCCTGCACGCCGAGGAGCCCTCACCGGGCGTCGACTGGTCGGCGGGCGCGGTGGAACTGCTGACCGAACCCCGGCCGTGGACCCGCGAAGCCCACCCCCGCCGGGCCGGGGTGTCCTCCTTCGGGATGAGCGGTACGAACGCCCACGTCATCCTCGAACAGCCCCCGGAGCCGGACGCCGAGGAGCCCGTCGAGGCGCCGGACGGGCAGCCGCTCCGGGCCGCCGTCGCCTGGCCGCTCTCCGGCCGTGGCGCGCAGGCGCTGCGCGACCAGGCCGCCCGGCTCCACGCCCGTCTGACGGACAGTCCCGAGCTGCGCCCCGCCGACGTCGGCCACACGCTGGCGACCGCCCGGGCCGCCCTCGAACACCGTGCCGTCGTCGTCGGCACCGACCGCGACACGCTGCTGGGCGGCCTGGCCGCCCTCGCCGCCGGGCGGAGCGACTCGGCCGTGGTCCGGTCCACCGCGACCGCCACGGGCCGTACCGTCTTCGTCTTCCCCGGCCAGGGGTCCCAGTGGGACGGCATGGCCGTCGGACTGCTGGACGGCTCGCCGGTCTTCGCGGAGCGCATGGCCGCGTGCGAGGCCGCCCTCGCCCCCTACGTGGACTGGTCGCTGACCGCCGTCCTGCGCGGCGCGCCCGGCGCGCCCTCGCTCGACCGGGACGACGTGGTCCAGCCCGCGCTGTTCTCCGTCATGGTCTCGCTGGCCGCGCTCTGGCGGTCGTACGGCGTCGAACCCGGCGCCGTGGTCGGCCACAGCCAGGGCGAGATCGCCGCCGCCTGCGTCGCCGGGGCGCTGTCCCTGGACGACGCGGCCAAGGTCGTCGCCCTGCGCGGACAGATCCTGCGACGGCTGGCCGGGACCAGCGGCATGGTCTCCCTCGCCGTCGACGAGGACCGGGTACGCGCCCTGCTGGCCCCCCACGGCGACCGGCTCTGCGTGGCCGCCGTCAACGGACCCGACGCGATCGTGGTGGCCGGTGACCCGGCCACCCTGGACGAACTGCTCGCGACCTGCGCGGCCGAAGGGGTACGCGCCCGGCGCGTCCCGATCGACTACGCGGCCCACTCACCCCATGTGGCCCAGGTCCAGGACGACCTCCTCACCGCCCTGACCGGCCTGCGGCCGCGCACCGGTGAGGTGCCCATGTACTCCACGGTGACCGGCGAGCCGATCGACGGAGCGCTGCTGACCGGCGACTACTGGTACCGGAGCCTGCGCGAACCCGTCGAGTTCACCCGCGCCACCACCAACCTGCTCGCCGCCGGATTCGACCTCTTCGTCGAGACGAGCCCGCACCCCGTCCTCACCATCGGCGTCGACGCGACCGCACAGCGGGCCGGCCGGCCCGTCACCGCCGTCGGGACGCTGCGCCGCGACGACGGCGGCCCCACCCGCCTGCTCGCCTCGCTCGCCGAGGCGTGGACCGTCGGCGCGCCGATCGACTGGCCGGACATCCTGGACCGGGCCGCGCCCGGCGCCCGCCGCGTCGACCTGCCCACCTACGCCTTCCAGCGGCAGCGCTACTGGCTGGAGCCCGCGTCGGCCGACGGCCCCGCCGCCCCGGGCGGCCGGGGGCCGGCCGACACGGCCTTCTGGGACGCCGTCGAACGCCGGGACCTCCCCGCCGTCGCCACCGCGCTGCGCCTGCCGGAGGAGGACGAGACCGTCCGGGCCTCCCTGGACAGCGTGCTCCCCGCCCTCGCGGGCTGGCAGCGCGACCGCCGGGGCCGCGACACCCTCGACGGCTGGCGCTACCGCGTCACCTTCACCCCCCTGCACCTGGCCACGACCGGCGCGGCCACCCTCACCGGCACCTGGTGGGTCGTCGTCCCGGCCGCCGCGGCCGACCGGCCCGTCGTGACGGGCGCGCTGCGCGCCCTCGAACGGCACGGCGCCCGGGTCGTTCCCGTCGAGATCGCCGCCGACGCCGACCGGGCAGCCCTCGCCGGCCGGCTGGGCGCGCTGCCCGCCCCGGACGCCACCGGCGGCGTACTCTCCCTGCTCGCCCTCGCCGAGGAGCCGTACGCCGAGGGCACCGCGCTCCCGGCCGGACTCGCCCTCACCGTCGCCCTGCTCCAGGCACTCGGCGACGTCGGCATCGACGCCCCGCTGTGGTGCGCGACCAGCGGCGCGGTCTCCGTCGGACGCTCCGACGCCCTCACCGCTCCCGCCCAGGCGGCCCTGTGGGGCCTCGGCGTCGTGGCGGGCGGGGAGTACCCGCAGCGCTGGGGCGGACTGATCGACCTGCCGTCCGACCTGGACGACCGCTCCGGCGCCCGGCTGGCCGCCGTCCTCACCGGGACCGGTGGCGAGGACCAGATCGCGGTCCGGCCGTCCGGCGCCTTCGGCCGCAGGCTCGTGCGGGCCCGGCCTGCCGAAGGGACGCCCGGCCCCGGGTGGACCCCCACCGGCACCGTACTGATCACCGGCGGCACCGGCGCGCTCGGCGCCCATGTCGCGCGCGGGCTCGCCCGCTCCGGCGCCCGGCACCTGCTGCTCACCGGCCGCCGCGGCCCCGACACGCCCGGCGCCGCCGAACTGGTCGCCGAACTCGCGGACCTCGGCGCCGAGGCCCGGGTCGCCGCCTGCGACGCCGCCGACCGGGACGCGCTCGCCGCGCTGCTCGCCGGGATCCCCGAGGACCGCCCGCTGCGCGCCGTCGTGCACGTCGCCGGTTTCCTGGACGACGGCATCCTCGACACCCTCACCCCCGAACGGTTCGCCGCCGTCCTGCGCCCCAAGCTGGACGCCGCGCTCAACCTGGACGCCCTCACCCAGGGCCTGGAGCTGAGCGCGTTCGTCCTCTTCTCCTCGGTCACCGGCACCCTGGGCAGCCCCGGGCAGGGCAGCTACGCCGCCGCCAACGCCTTCCTGGACGCCCTCGCCGAACAGCGGCGCTCCCGGGGCCTGCCCGCCACTTCCCTGGCCTGGGGGCTGTGGGCGGGCGACAGCTCCGCCACCTCCGCCCGGGACCGGCTGGTCCACAGCGGCCTGGCGCCGATGGACCCGGAACTCGCGGTCACCGCCCTGGGCGAGGCCCTGGACCGGGCCGAGACCCGGCTGGTCCTCTGCGACTTCGACTGGGACCGGCTGATACCCGCCCACACCGCGCTGCGCCCCGGCGCCGTGCTGCGCGAACTGATCGAGGCACGGGACACCCCCGCCCCCACCCGGCGCCCCACGGCGGCCTCCCCCGACGGCCTCCTCGCCGGACTGCCCGAGGAGGAGCGGTACGCGGAACTGACCCGGCTGGTCCGCGCCGAGGCCGCCGCCGTCCTCGGCCACCCCGACCCCGCCCACATCGACGACCGGGTCTTCAAGGACCTCGGCTTCGACTCGATCACCGCGGTCGACCTGCGCAACCGCCTCGCCGCGGTCACCGGACTGCGGCTGTCGGTGACCCTGGTCTTCGACCACCCCACCGTCGTCGCCCTGGTCGGCCACATCTGGTCCGAACTGGCGGGCACGGCGCCGGCGCACTCCGCCGCCCCGGCCGTCCCCACCCCGGCCGGGGCGGCGGTCCGGGCCGACGACGACCCGATCGCCGTCGTCGCGATGAGCTGCCGCTACCCCGGCGGGGTCACGACCCCGGAGGAGCTGTGGCGGCTGGTCGCCTCGGGCACCGACGCCATCTCCGAGTTCCCCACCGGCCGGGGCTGGGACCTCGACGGACTGTACGACCCCGACCCGGCGAAGGCGGGCCGGACCTACGCCCGTGAAGGCGGCTTCCTGCACGACGCCGCCGACTTCGACCCGGAGTTCTTCGGCATCTCCCGGCGCGAGGCGCTGGCGATCGACCCCCAGCAGCGGCTGCTGCTGGAGATCTCCTGGGAGGCGTTCGAGCGGGCCGGCATCGACGCGGCGACGCTCAAGGGCAGCCGCGCCGGGGTCTTCGTGGGCTCAGGCCACCGCGACTACGGCCCCCGCGTCCAGCAGCCCCCCGAGGAGATCGAGGGCTACCTCGGCCTCGGCAGCTTCGGCAGCGTCGCCTCCGGCCGTATCGCCTACACCTTCGGACTGGAGGGCCCGGCCGTCACCGTCGACACCGCGTGCTCCTCGTCGCTGGTCGCCGTCCATCTGGCGGTCTCGGCGCTGCGCGCCGGCGAGTGCTCGCTCGCCCTGGCGGGCGGGGTCACGGTGATGTCGACCCCCAGCACCTTCGTCGAGTTCAGCAGGCAGCGCGCGCTGTCCGCCGACGGCCGCTGCAAGCCCTTCGCCGCGGCCGCCGACGGCACCGCCTGGGGCGAGGGCGCCGGGATGCTGCTGCTGGAGCGGCTGTCGGACGCGCGGCGCAACGGCCATCCGGTGCTCGCGCTGGTCCGGGGCTCCGCGGTCAACCAGGACGGCGCCAGCAACGGCCTGACCGCGCCCAACGGCCCCTCCCAGCAGCGTGTCATCCGTCAGGCCCTGGCCTCGGCGGGGCTGCGCGCGGACGAGGTCGACGCGGTGGAGGCGCACGGCACGGGGACCCGGCTCGGCGACCCCATCGAGGCCCAGGCGCTGCTCGCCACGTACGGCCAGGACCGGCCCGCCGACCGGCCGTTGCTGCTCGGCTCGATGAAGTCCAACATCGGCCACACCCAGGCCGCCGCCGGCATCGCGGGTCTCCAGAAGATGGTGATGGCGATGCGCCACGGCGTCCTGCCGCGCACCCTCCACGTCGACGCGCCGACTCCGTACGTCGACTGGTCGGCGGGCGCCGTGGCGCTGCTCACCGAGGACACCCCCTGGCCGGACACCGGCCACCCGCGCCGGGCCGCGGTCTCGGCCTTCGGCGTCAGCGGCACCAACGCGCACACGATCGTGGAGCACGTCCCGGACGAGGCCGTACGGCCGCAGGACGCCGACGCGCCGCCGGCCGGCACGGACGCCGGTGGCGACAGCGGCGAGTCCGTCGTCCCGTGGCTCCTGTCGGCCCGGAGCCCGGCCGCCCTGCGGGCCCAGGCCCGGCGGCTGCTGGAGCACACCGACACCCGTACCGCGCCGCACCCGGCCGATGTCGCGTACACGCTGGCGACCGGCCGCGCCGTCCTGGAGTCCCGGGGCGTCGTCGTGGGCGACAGCCGCGAGGCGCTGACCGACGGGCTGAAGGCGCTCGCCTCGTCCGGCGGCGCGCCCGGCGTGACCCACGGCACGGCCGTGTCCGGCAGGACCGCGTTCCTCTTCTCGGGACAGGGCAGCCAGCGGGCCGGCATGGGCGCCGGACTCTACGCGGGGCACCCCGTTTTCGCGGACGCCTTCGACGCGATCTGCGCCGAGCTGGATCCGCTGCTGGACCGGCCGCTGCGCGAGGTGGTCTTCGCCCCCGAGGGCTCGGACGCGGCGGCCCTGCTGGACCGTACGGAATTCACCCAACCCGCCCTGTTCGCCCTGGAGGTCGCCCTCTTCCGGCTGGTCGCCCACTGGGGCGTGACCCCCGACCTGCTGCTCGGACACTCGATCGGCGAACTGGCGGCCGCGCACGTGGCCGGGGTGCTGTCGGCGGCCGACGCCGCCGCGCTGGTCGCGGCCCGGGGACGGCTGATGCAGGCCCTGCCCGAGGGCGGCGCCATGGTCGCGCTGACCGCCTCAGAGGAGGACGTCACGGCGCTGCTGGCGGGCCGCGAGGACCGGGTCGCGGTGGCCGCGGTCAACGGACCGGCCTCCGTCGTCGTCTCCGGGGACGCGGACGCCGTCGACGAGCTCGCGGAACAGTGGCGCGCCCGGGGCGGCAAGGCCCGGCGGCTCAAGGTCGGCCGCGCGTTCCACTCGCCCCACATGGACGCCATGCTGGACGAGTTCCGGAAGGTCGCCGAGAGCCTGGACTTCCGGCCGCCGCGCATTCCGATCGTCTCCAACCTCACCGGAGCACTCGCCACGGCGGAGCAGCTGGGCTCGGCCGACTACTGGGTACGGCACGTCCGTGAGGCGGTGCGCTTCCACGACGGCATGCGGCGGCTCGCCGCCGAAGGCGCCGTGACGTACCTCGAACTCGGCCCCGACGGTTCGCTGACGGCCATGGGCCGCGACTGCCTCGACGACGACACCGCCGCCCTCACGGACCCGGCGGACCCGTCCGCCGCGGGCGCCCTCGTAGCGCTGCTGCGCAAGGACCGGCCCGAGACCCGTGCCGCGACCGACGCCCTCGCACACCTCCACGTCCGGGGTACGGCCGTGGACTGGCCGACGGTGCTGGACGCCACCGGCACCGGCCGGGCGGGGGACGGGGCGGCCCCGGCCGACCTGCCCACCTACGCCTTCCAGCGCGAGCGGTACTGGCTGGACGCGTCCGCGCCCGCCGGGGGCATCGCTGCCGCCGGGCTCCAGTCCGCCGATCACCCGCTGCTGGGCGCCGCCGTCCCGCTCGCCGACACCGACGGGGTCCTGTTCACCAGCAGGCTGTCCACGCGTACCCATCCCTGGCTGGCGGATCACGGTGTGCTCGGCAGTGTGCTGCTGCCGGGGACGGCGTTCCTGGAGTTGGTGGTGCGGGCCGGGGATCAGGTGGGGTGTGGTCTGGTCGAGGAGTTGGTGCTGGAGGCTCCGTTGGTGGTGCCCGAGCGGGGTGGGGTGGTGGTGCAGCTGTCGGTCGGTGGCCCGGATGGTTCGGGTGTGCGGCCGGTGAGTGTGCATTCGCGGTCCGGTGACGCGTCCGCCGATGAGGTGTGGGTCTGTCATGCCCGGGGGTTGTTGGGTCCGGTGGGTGAGGCCGGTCCGGGTGAGCTGGTGGTGTGGCCGCCGGTGGGTGCCGAGCCGGTGGAGCTGGATGGTCTGTACGAGCGGTTCGCGGCGGGTGGGTTCGGTTATGGGCCCGCGTTCCGGGGGTTGCGTGCGGTGTGGCGTCGGGGTGACGAGGTGTTCGCGGAGGTGGGGCTGCGGTCCGAGGAGCAGGCGGAGGCCGCCCGGTTCGGGCTGCACCCCGCCCTGCTGGACAGCGCCCTGCACGCGCTGCCCTTCGGCGTACTGAAGGACACCGAAGGACAGTGGCTGCCGTTCGCCTGGAACGGTGTCCGGCTGTACGCCTCCGGAGCGCCCGCGCTGCGGGTCCGGCTGACGCCCGCCGGGCGGGACGCCGTGTCCGTACTGGCCGCCGACACCACCGGGCAACCGGTCGCCGCCATCCGGTCCCTGGTGCTCCGCACCGTCTCCCCGGACCAGGTACGGGCCGCCAGGACCGCGCACCACGACGACCTGTACCGCGTCGAGTGGCCCACGCTGCCCCTGCCGGCCGCCCCCGCCCCCGACGGATGGGCCGTCATCGGCGCCGACGCGCCGGAATGGGCGCTCCACGGCGTCACCCGCTCCGCCACCGACCTCGGCGCGCTCTCCCGGCAGATCGCCGACGGGGCCGCCGCGCCCGCGGTCGTCCTCGCCCCCGTCCCGGCCGCACCGGCCGGACCGGCGATGGCCGACGCGGTACGACAGCTCACCGGCCATGTCCTCGCCCTCGTACGGGAGTGGCTGGCCGACGACACGTTCGACGGCGCCACCCTGGTGCTGGCCACCCGGGACGCCGTACCGGCGGAGCCCGGCGACACACCGGACCTGGCCCACGCCGCCGTATGGGGGCTGGTGCGCTCCGCGCAGACGGAGAACCCGGGCCGCTTCGTCCTGGCCGACCTCGACGACACCGACGCCTCGCGGGCCGGCCTCACCGCCGCCGTTGCCACCGGCGAACCCCAACTGGCCCTGCGCGACGGCCGGGCGCACCTCGCCCGACTGGCCCGCGTACCGGACTCCGGAGAGCCGACGGCGCCCGACTGGGGACGCCCCGGCACGGTCCTGATCACCGGCGGCACCGGCGCCATCGGCGGTGTGATCGCCCGTCACCTGGTGACGGAGCACGGAGTGCGGCGCCTGCTGCTCACCGGCCGCCGCGGCCCCGCCGCCGAGGGAGCCGCCGAACTGGTCGCGGGCCTCGCCGCACTCGGCGCCCACGCCGAGGTCGTGGCCTGCGACGCCGCCGACCGGGACGCGCTGGCACGGCTGCTCGACGGGCTGCCCGCCGCCCATCCGCTGACCGCCGTCGTCCACGCGGCGGGCGCGCTCGCGGACGGGGTCGTCGCCGCGATGACGGCCGAACAGCTCGATATCGCGCTGCGGCCCAAGGTCGACGCCGCCTGGAACCTCCACGAGCTGACCGAGGGCAGGGAGCTGGCCGCCTTCGTCCTGTTCTCCTCCGTCGCCGGTGTCCTCGGCGGCATGGGCCAGGGCAACTACGCGGCCGCCAACGCCTTCCTGGACGCCCTGGCCCACCACCGCAGGACGCTCGGCCTGCCCGCCGCGTCGCTGGACTGGGGCCTGTGGGACAACGAGAGCGGCATGAGCGGCGGCCTCGACGAAGCCGACTTCCGGCGCCTCGCCCGAGGCGGCATCGTCGCCTTCTCACCGGCCGAGGGCGCGGCCCTGTTCGACTCCGCCACCGCCACCGGCGACCCCGTCCTGCTGCCCCTGCGGCTGGACACCGCGGCCCTGGCCGCCCAGAGCGCGACCGGCGGCGTCCCGGCACTGCTGCGCGGACTCGTGCGCGCCCCCGCCCGCCGCAGCGTGACCGCCGGCGAGACATCCCCCGACGCGGTCGACACGCTCCGGCGCACCCTGGGCGGCCAGTCCGAGAGCCGGCGCCGACGGACCCTGCTGGACCTGGTACGCGGCCACGCCGCCATCGTGCTCGGCTTCCCCGGGCCCGCCTCGGTCGAGGTCGAACGCGGCTTCCTGGAGCTGGGCTTCGACTCGCTCACCGCCGTCGAACTCCGCAACCGGATCGGCGCCGCGACCGGCCTGCGGCTCTCCGCCACCCTGCTGTTCGACCACCCCACCTGCGGCGCCGTCGCCCGGCACCTCGCCACCGAACTCGTACCGGAAGCCGCCGACCCGGCCGCCGACACCACCGGACTGGCCGAACTCGGCCTGCTGGAAGGCGCCCTGGACGGCGGTACGGCGGGACCGGAGCTGATCGCCCGGCTCCAGGCCCTGCTCGGCCGGGTGCGCCCGGAACCCGGCGAGCCGGCGCGGGACGGTCTGGAGGAGCGGATGGGCACGGCCAGCGACGACGAGATCTTCGAGTTCATCGACAACGAACTAGGCATGTCGTGAACCCCAGCACCGCCGTGAATCGGCGCTCCCCCCACGCTCATGCCCGCGCGTTCGAAGGTGACGGTACCCAGTGACTGACGGCACAGTGAACGACGACAAGCTCCGCGACTACCTCAAGCGGGTCGCGACCGATCTGCACCGCACCCGGCGGCAGTTGCAGGACATGGAGGCCCAGCAGCACGAGCCGCTGGCCATCATCGGCATGGGCTGCCGCTACCCGGGCGGCGTCCGGTCCCCCGAGGAGCTGTGGCGGCTGGTGGCCTCGGGCACCGACGCGGTCTCCGGTTTCCCCGCCGACCGGGGCTGGGACATGGACGCCCTGTACGACCCCAGCCGCGAACGCCCCGGGACGACCTACGCGGCGGAGGGCGGATTCCTCACCGGCGCCGCCGACTTCGACCCCGCCTTCTTCGGGATCTCGCCGCGCGAGGCGCTCGCCATGGACCCGCAGCAGCGGCTGCTGCTGGAGACCACCTGGGAGTCCTTCGAACGCGCGGGCATCGACCCCGGCGAGCTGCGCGGCAGCGACACCGGAGTCTTCGTCGGCGTGATGTACCAGGACTACGCCGAGCGGCTGAGCCAGGTGCCCGACGACATCCAGGGCTACATCGCCAACGGCAACTCCGACAGCATCGCCTCGGGCCGGCTCTCCTACACCTTCGGCCTCGGCGGCCCGGCGGTCACCGTCGACACCGCCTGCTCCTCCTCCCTGGTCGCCCTGCACCTGGCCGGTCAGGCCCTGCGCCGGCGGGAATGCGGGCTGGCGCTGGCCGGCGGCGCCATGGTGATGTCCACCCCGTTCCCGTTCCTGGAGTTCAGCAGGCAGGGCGGGCTGGCCGCCGACGGCCGCTGCAAGTCCTTCGGCGCCGGAGCCGACGGCACCGGCTGGGGCGAGGGCGTCGGCATGCTGCTGCTGGAGCGCCTCTCGGACGCCCGCCGCAACGGCCACCCCGTCCTCGCCGTGGTACGCGGCACCGCCGTGAACCAGGACGGCGCGAGCAGCCGGCTGACCGCCCCCAACGGGCCCGCCCAGCAGCGGGTCATCCGGCGGGCGCTGGCCGATGCCGGGCTCACCCCCGCCGAGGTCGACGTGGTCGAGGCGCACGGCACCGGTACGCCGCTCGGCGACCCCATCGAGGCCCAGGCGCTGCTCGCCACGTACGGCCAGGACCGGCCCGCCGGCCGGCCGTTGCTGCTCGGCTCGCTCAAGTCCAACATCAGCCACACCCAGGCGGCGGCGGGTGTCGGCGGCATCATCAAGATGGTGATGGCGATGCGGCACGGCACCGTGCCGCCCACCCTGCACGCCGAGCACGCCACCCCCACCGTCGACTGGTCCGCCGGGGCCGTGGAGCTGGTCACCGAGACCGTGCCCTGGCCGGAGACCGGCGCGCCCCGCCGGGCGTCCGTGTCGTCCTTCGGCATCAGCGGCACCAACGGGCACGTCGTCCTGGAGGAGGCCGGACCCGACCCCTCCGAGGAGGCGGCGGACGGCCCCGACGGGACCGGCGCGTCCGATGTCCCCGGACCCCCGCAGGCCCTGCCGTGGCCGGTCTCCGGCCGCAGCCGCGACGCCCTGCGGGCCCAGGCCCGCTCCCTCGCCGCCCACCTCGACGAGCACCCCGGACAGGAACTCGTCGACGTCGGCCACGCCCTGGCCACCCACCGGGCCGCCCTCGAACACCGCGCGGTCGTGGTCGCGGCCGACCGGGACGGGTTCCTGAGCGGCCTGCGCGCCCTGACCGAGGACACCCCCGCGCCCGGAGTGGTGCGCGGGACCGGCGCGTCCGGCGGCGAGACCGCGTTCGTCTTCCCCGGCCAGGGGTCCCAGTGGGCCGGCATGGCCGTCGGGCTGCTGGACGACGCCCCGGTCTTCGCGGAGCGGCTGGCCGCGTGCGAGGCCGCCCTCGCCCCGTACGTGGACTGGTCGCTGACCGCCGTCCTGCGCGGGGAGCCCGGCGCCCCCTCGCTGGAGCGGGTGGACGTGGTCCAGCCCGCCCTGTGGGCCGTGATGGTGTCGCTGGCCGCGCTCTGGCGGTCGTACGGCGTCGAACCGGCGGCCGTCGCCGGGCACAGCCAGGGCGAGATCGCCGCCGCCGTGGTCGCCGGGGCGCTGTCCCTGGCGGACGGCGCCAAGGTGGTCGCGCTGCGCAGCCGCGCCCTGGGCGCGCTGTCCGGGGCCGGCGGCATGGTCTCCGTACCGCTGCCGGTCGAGGAGGTCCGCGCCCTGCTGACGGACGACCGGCTGTCCGTCGCCGCCGTCAACGGGCCCGCCTCCGTGGTGGTCTCCGGTGACCGGTCCGCGCTGGACGACCTGGTCGGTCTGCTCACCGCCCGTGACCTCGGGGTCCGGCGCATCGACGTGGACTACGCCTCGCACAGCGCCCACGTCGAGCGGATCCGGGACGAACTGCTGCGGCTGCTCGCCGACATCAGCCCCGGCCCCTCGGACATCCCCTTCTACTCCACGGTCACCGCGGAGCCGCTGGACACCACCGGCCTCGACGCCGACTACTGGTACCGCAACCTGCGCCGGACCGTCGAGTTCGAACAGACCACCCGCGCCCTGCTGGCCGACGGCCACCAGATCCTCCTGGAGGTCAGCCCCCACCCGGTGCTCACCGTCCCGATGGAGGCGACCACCCGGTCGGCGGGGGCCGAGGGAGCCGTGGTGACCGGCACCCTGCGCCGTGACAACGGCGGCCGGGACACCTTCCTCGCGGCCGTCGGCGAACTGCACGTCCACGGCGTCCCCGTCGACTGGCGGGCCGCCTACGCCGGGCACCGCCCCGGCCGGGCCGACCTGCCCACCTACGCGTTCCAGCGGCAGCGGTACTGGCTGGAGGAGACCGCCGCCTCCCCGGGCGACATGACCTCCGCCGGACTCGCCGCCGCCGACCACCCGTTGCTCGGCGCGATGGTGACCCTCGCCGACGGCGACGGCCTGATCCTCACCGGCCGCCTCTCCACCCACACCCATCCCTGGCTGGCGGATCACGGTGTGCTCGGCAGTGTGCTGCTGCCGGGGACGGCGTTCCTGGAGTTGGTGGTGCGGGCCGGGGATCAGGTGGGGTGTGGTCTGGTCGAGGAGTTGGTGCTGGAGGCTCCGTTGGTGGTGCCCGAGCGGGGTGGGGTGGTGGTGCAGCTGTCGGTCGGTGGCCCGGATGGTTCGGGTGTGCGGCCGGTGAGTGTGCATTCGCGGTCCGGTGACGCGTCCGCCGATGAGGCGTGGGTCTGTCATGCCCGGGGGTTGTTGGGTCCGGTGGGTGAGGCCGGTCCGGGTGAGCTGGTGGTGTGGCCGCCGGTGGGTGCCGAGCCGGTGGAGCTGGATGGTCTGTACGAGCGGTTCGCGGCGGGTGGGTTCGGTTATGGGCCCGCGTTCCGGGGGTTGCGTGCGGTGTGGCGTCGGGGTGACGAGGTGTTCGCGGAGGTGGGGCTGCGGTCCGAGGAGCAGGCGGAGGCCGCCCGGTTCGGGCTGCACCCCGCCCTGCTGGACAGCGCCCTGCACGCCACCGGGCTGGGGGAGTCCACCGAGGGCAGGCTGCCGTTCGCCTGGAACGGGGCCACCCTGCACGCCCAGGGCGCGACGAGCCTGCGCGTAGGCATCGCCCCCGCCGGCCCCGACACCGTGTCGCTGCGGGCCTTCGACCCGGCCGGCCGGCCCGTCCTGACCGTCGCCGGTCTCGCCCTGCGCTCGCCCACCCCCGGGAACCTCCCCGCGCCGGGCGGCGAGCGCCACCACGATTCGCTGTACCGCCTCGACTGGACCCCCCTCCGCCCCACCCCGGGCTCCGCCCCGGCGGCCTGGGCGCTCCTGGCCCCGGTGGGCGACCCCGGCGCGGCGGGCACCTACCCGGACCTCGCCGCGCTGCGGGCCGCCCTCGACTCCGGCGCGCCCGTACCGGAGCTGGTCCTCGCCGACCTCGGCCCGGCCCCCGCAGGACCGGACACCGGGGCCGACGCGCTCGCCGACGCCACCAGGACCGGCACGCACCAGGCCCTGGAACTCCTCCAGGACTGGCTGGCCGACGACCGGTTCACCGGGGCGCGGCTGGTCCTGGTCACCCGTGGCGCGGTCGCGGCCCGGCCCGGCGAGGACGTACCGAACCTGCCGCACAGCGCGGTGTGGGGGCTGGCGCGCTCCGCCCAGAGCGAGCACCCCGACCGCTTCCTCCTGGCCGACCTCGACGCGGACACCGACCCGTCGGCCGCCCTCGCGGCCGTCCTCGCCACCACCGGCGAGGAGCAGTTCGTGGTACGCGGCGGCCAGGCGTACGTACCCCGGCTCGCCAGGGTCCCCGTATCCGACGGCGCGGCACCCGCCCTGGATCCCGAGGGCACGGTGCTGATCACCGGTGGCACCGGTCTGCTCGGCGCCCAGGTCGCCCGGCACCTCGTCGTGGCGCACGGGGTGCGTCATCTGCTGCTCACCAGCCGCAGCGGCCCGGGGGCCTCCGGCGCGGACGCGCTGCGCGAGGAGCTTGAGGCGCTGGGCGCCGAGGTGCGGATCGAGGCGTGCGACGCGGCCGACCGTGACCTGCTCGCGGTGGTGCTGGCGGAGGTGCCCGCCGGGCATCCGCTGACCGCCGTGGTCCACACGGCGGGGGTGCTCGACGACGGGGTGCTCTCCTCGCTGACCCCCGAGCGGCTGGACCGGGTGCTGCGTCCCAAGACGGACGCGGCGCTCCACCTGCACGAGCTGACCGAGGGCATGGACCTCGCGGCCTTCGTCCTGTTCTCCTCCGCCACGGGCACCATCGGCGGCGCCGGACAGGGCAACTACGCCGCCGCCAACGTCTTCCTGGACGCCCTGGCCCACCACCGCCGGGCGAAGGGCCTGGCGGGGCAGTCCATCGCCTGGACGCTGTGGGAGCGGCGCGGCGGCATGACCGGCCACCTCAGCGACGACGACGTCCGCCGCATCGCCCGCTCGGGCCTGCCGTCGCTCACCGACGAACAGGGCCTCGCCCTGCTCGACGCCGCGCTCACGGTCGACGAACCGCTGTTGGTGGCCGTGCGACTGGACACCGCCGCGCTGCGCGCCCGCGCCGCCACCGACTCCGTACCCCGGCTGCTGCACGGAGTGGTACGGCTGCCCGCCCGGCGGCAGGCCGCGCTCGCCGCCGCCGACGGCGACCGGCACCCGCTGCTGGAGCGGCTCGCCGCGCTGGACGCCGCGGGCCGCCGCCGCGCCCTGCTGGACCTGGTCCGCGGCCAGGTGGCCGCCGTACTCGGCCACCCGTCATCCGACGCCATCGAGGCCGGACGCGCCTTCCGGGACCTCGGCTTCGACTCGCTGGCCGCCGTCGACCTGCGCAACCGGCTGGGCAACGCCACCGGGCTGCGGCTGTCCGCCACCCTCGTCTTCGACCACCCCACCCCCGAGATCCTCGCGGTCCACCTCGGCGCCGAACTGCTGGGCGAGGGCGCCCCACGGGCCGTCACCCCGGCCGCCACCGGCGGTGCGACGGCCGAGGAGGACCCGATCGCGGTCGTCGCCATGGGGTGCCGCTACCCCGGCGGCGTCCGCTCGCCCGAGGACCTGTGGCGCCTGATCTCCTCCGGCACCGACGCGATCTCCGCCTTCCCGGCCGACCGGGGCTGGGACCTGGACACCCTCTACAACCCCTCCGCCGGACACCACGGCACCTCCTACACCCGGTCCGGCGGCTTCCTGGACGACGCGGCCGACTTCGACGCGGACTTCTTCGGGATCTCGCCGCGCGAGGCGCTGGCGATGGACCCGCAGCAGCGGCTGCTGCTGGAGACGTCCTGGGAGACCGTGGAACGCGCGGGCATCGACCCGGCAACACTGCGTGGCAGTACGACCGGCGTCTTCGCCGGTGTGATGCACCAGGACTACGCCTCCCGGCTGCCGTACGTTCCCGAGGACGTGGAGGGGTTCCTCGGCATGGGGAACTCGGGCAGCGTCGTATCGGGCCGCGTCTCCTACGCCCTGGGCCTGGAGGGTCCGGCGGTGACGGTGGACACGGCCTGCTCGTCCTCGTTGGTCGCCCTGCACCTGGCGGTGCGGGCGCTGCGGTCCGGCGAGTGCTCCCTCGCGCTGGCCGGTGGCGTCACGGTCATGTCCAGTCCCCAGCTGTTCGTCGAGTTCAGCCGCCAGCGCGGCCTGTCGGCCGACGGCCGCTGCAAGGCGTTCGCCGCCGCGGCCGACGGCGTCGGCTTCGGCGAGGGCGTCGGCGTGCTGCTGCTGGAGCGGCTGTCGGACGCGCGGCGTAACGGGCGTCGGGTGCTGGCGGTGGTCCGGGGTTCCGCGGTGAATCAGGACGGCGCGAGCAATGGCCTGACCGCGCCGAACGGTCCTTCGCAGCAGCGGGTGATCGGGGCGGCGCTGGCCGATGCCGGGCTGGCCGCTTCCGAGGTGGACGTGGTGGAGGCGCACGGGACGGGCACCCGGCTGGGTGATCCTGTCGAGGCGCAGGCGCTGTTGGCGACGTACGGGCGGGAGCGTCCGGAGGGCCGGCCGTTGTGGCTGGGGTCGTTGAAGTCGAACATCGGTCATACCTCGGCGGCTGCCGGGGTGGGTGGTGTCATCAAGATGGTGGAGGCGATGCGGCACGGGGTGCTGCCCCGGACGTTGCATGTGGACGCGCCGACGCCGGAGGTGGACTGGTCCTCGGGCGGGGTGGAGCTGCTCATCGCCGAGCGTCCCTGGGCGGTCGCTCCCGGCGGTTCCCGTCGTGCGGGGGTCTCCTCGTTCGGCATCAGCGGCACCAACGCCCACGTCATCCTGGAGGACATCGAGGAGCCGGCGCCCGCCGCCGACACGCGGCCCGCCACCGACGTTCCCTGGATGCTCTCCGGCCACACCCCCGAAGCGCTGCGCGCCCAGGCCGGACGGCTCGCCGACCACGCGGACACCCACCCCGACGACAGCGCCGCCGCCATCGGTCTCGCCCTCGCCACCACCCGTACCCCGCACACCCACCGGGCCGTTCTGGTCGGTGACCGCGAGCAACTGGCCGCCGGACTGCGGGCGCTGGCCACTGACACACCCGGCGCCACCGGCACACCCGGCGCCACCCTCGCCCAGGGCACGGCGACCGCCGTCGGGCGCACCGTCTTCGTCTTCCCGGGGCAGGGGTCGCACTGGGAGGGGATGGCGGCCGGGCTGCTGGACTCCTCGCCGGTGTTCGCGGAGCGGCTGGCCGCGTGTGAACGTGCTCTCGCCCCGTATGTGGACTGGTCGGTCGTCGCCGTTCTGCGCGGCGAGCCGGGTGCTCCGTCGTTGGAGCGGATCGATGTGGTGCAGCCCGCGTTGTGGGCCGTGATGGTGTCGCTGGCGGAGGTGTGGCGGTCGTACGGTGTCGAGCCGGCGGCCGTCATCGGCCACAGCCAGGGCGAGGTCGCGGCCGCCGTGGTGGCGGGTGCGCTGTCCCTGGAGGACGGTGCGAAGGTCGTCGCGCTGCGGAGCCGGGCGCTGCTCGCACTGGAGGGCCGAGGGGCGATGCTGTTCGTCGCCCGGCCCGCCGCCGAGGTACGCGAACGGCTGGCGCCCTGGGGCGACCGGCTGGGCGTCGCGGCGGTCAACGGGGTCGCCTCGGTGACGGTCTCGGGCGATCCGGAGGCGCTGGACGAGTTCGGCGCGCAACTGTCCGCCGATGGTGTGCCGAGGCTGCCGGTCCCGGGGGTGACGTTCGCCGGGCACTCGCCCCAGGTCGACGCGTTGCGCCAGGAGCTGCTGGACGCGCTCGCCGGGGTGACCCCGCGCCGCTCGGACGTTCCCTTCTACTCGACCGTGACCGGTGGGGTCCTGGACACCACGGGTCTGGACGCCGCGTACTGGTACCGCAACCTGCGGGAGCCGGTGGAGTTCCACGAGACCGTCGGCGCGCTGATCGCCTCGGGCCACGACACGTTCGTCGAGTCCAGCCCGCACCCGGTGCTGACCGTCTGGCTCCACGAGCGCCTGGAGGGCGCCGAGGCCACGGGCGTGGTCGTCGGTTCGCTGTACCGCGACGACGGGGGGCTGGACCGGCTGCTGCTCTCCCTCGGCGAGGCCCATGTCCGGGGCGTGGCGGTCGACTGGTCCGCCGTGCTCGGTGCGGGCCCGACGGCCGCGCTGCCGACGTACGCCTTCCAGCGCAGCCGTTACTGGCTGGACGTCCTGGCCCGGGGCGGCGATGTCACCGCCGCCGGGCTGGGCGCCACGGACCACCCGCTGCTGGGCGCCGCCGTCGATCTGGCCCACTCCGGTGAGCAACTGCTCACCGGACGGCTGTCGGCCAGGACCCACCCCTGGCTGGCCGACTACACCGTCACCGGGACGAACCTGCTCCCCGGCACCGCCTTCCTGGAACTCGCGCTCCGCGCCGCCGACGAGGTCGACCGGGTCCTGATCGACGAACTGACCCTGCACACCCCGCTGGTCCTGCCCGAACAGGACGCCGTCCAGGTCCAGTTGCGCGTCGGACCGCCCGACGACAGCGGCAGGCGACCGCTCGGCCTGTACTCCCGGGCCGAACGCGACCCCGGCGCCGACTGGACCTCGCACGCCACCGGCACCCTCGCCCCCGGCGACCACGCCGAAGGACCCGCCGCGCCCGCGGCCTGGCCGCCGCCCGGCGCCGAGCCGGTCGACCTGACCGGTCTGTACGACGACCTCGCCGAGGCCGGCTGCGGGTACGGCCCCGCCTTCCAGCGGCTGCGCGCCGCCTGGCGGACCGGCACCCACGTCTACGCCGAGACGGCGCTCGAACGACAGCCCGACGGCGCCGGCTACCTGCTCCACCCGGCCCTGCTGGAGGGCGCCGTACAGGCGTCCACCCTGCTCGAAGGCGGGTCGGCGGCGGCCCTGCTGCCCTTCTCCTGGAACGGCGTCACCCCGTACGCCACCGGGGCCACCGCGCTGCGGATACGGATCGGCCGGGCCGGGACCGACACGGTGGTCCTCGACTGCTGGGACCCGGCCGGGCAGCCGGTCCTGTCGGCCGAGTCGCTGGTGCTGCGCCCGCCCGCCCCGGGGCTGCTCGCGGCCGCCGCCGCGGGCCGGGACGGGCTGTACCGCCTGGCCTGGACACCGCTGCCCGGCGGCGCCGAGGCGGTCGCACCCCTCACCGGGTGGGTGTCGTACGCCGACCGGGGCGCCGATCCGGCCACGCCGGTCGTCTGGACCTGCCCCCCCGCCACCGCCCCCGACCCGGCCGACGCCGTCCGGGACACCGCCACCGCCGCGCTGGCCGTGGTGCGGCAGTGGACGGCGGACGCCCGGCCCGACGACGCCCCGCTCGTGGTCCTCACCCGGCACGCGGTCGTGACCGGACCCGGCGGCCACCCGGCCGACCCGGCGCAGGCCGCCGCCTGGGGGCTGGTGCGGGCCGCCCAGGCCGAGCACCCGGACCGGTTCGTCCTGGTGGACCTGGACGGCGCCGACGCGTCGGCGGACGCCCTGGGCCAGGTGCTCGCCGGGGCCCTCGCCGCCGGGGAACCGCAGCTCGCCGTACGCGCGGGGACCCCGTCCGTACCCCGGCTGGCCAGGGCGGGACGGCCGGGCACCCTGGCGCCGCCGCCGGCCCCGCTGGATCCCGAGGGCACGGTGCTGATCACCGGTGGTACCGGTCTGCTCGGCGCCAAGGTCGCCCGCCATCTGGTGACGGAGCACGGGGTGCGTCATCTGCTGCTCACCAGCCGCAGCGGTCCGGAGGCCTCGGGCGCGGACGCGCTGCGCGAGGAACTGGTGTCGCTGGGCGCCGAGGTGCGGATCGAGGCGTGCGACGCGGCCGACCGCGACCGGCTCGCGGCGGTGCTGGCGGCGGTGCCCGCCCAGCACGCGCTGACGGCCGTGGTCCACGCGGCCGGGGTGCTCGACGACGGGGTGCTCTCCTCGCAGACCCCCGAGCGGCTGGAGCGGGTGCTGCGTCCGAAGACGGACGCGGCGCTGAACCTGCACGCGCTGACCCGGGACGCCGACCTGGCCGCCTTCGTCCTGTTCTCCTCCTCCATCACCCTGCTCGCGGGCAGCGCACAGGCCAACTACGCCGCCGCCAACACGGCGCTGGACGCACTTGCCGAGCGCCGCCGCGCCGAGGGACTGCCGGGCCTGTCCATCGCCTGGGGCCTGTGGGAGGAGAGCAGCGGCATGTTCGGCGAGGTGGACCTGCTCCGGCTGCGCCGGGCCGGCATCACCACGCTGACCTCCGCCGAAGGGCTGGCGCTGTTCGACGCGGCCCTCGTCTCGCAGGAGGCGTACCTGCTGGCCGCCCGGCTGGACATCGCCGCGCTGCGCGCCGGTACCGGGCAGGACGTCCCGGCGATGCTGAGCGACCTCGTCCGTACACCGCGTCGGCGCACCGCCGCCGCGCACGGCAACGGCGGAGGAGAGACCGTCGGCCTCATGGACCGGCTCGCCGGGCTCTCCGAGGCGGACGCCCACCGCGCGCTGCTGGACCTGGTGCAGGCCCACGCCGCCGCTGTCCTCGGCCATGCCTCGCCCGAACTGCTCAAGACCTCACGGCCCTTCAAGGAGCTCGGCTTCGACTCCCTCACCGGGCTGGAACTGCGCAACCGGCTGACGTCCGCCACCGGCATACGGCTGCCCGCAGGGATGGTCTTCGACCACCCGACCCCCGAGGCGGTGGCCCGCCATATCGGCGCCACCGGACGGCGCCGCCCGGCCGAGGCCCCCGCCCCGCTCGCGGAGCTGGACCGCTTCGCCGAACTGGTCGCCGGCCTGGCGCCGGACGCCCCCGACCGCGACCGGCTGTCCCAGCGGCTGCGGGAGGTACTGGCCCGCCTGGAGGCGGGCGGAGCGGCGGACGGCGCGGTCAGCGCGGACCGCATCGAATGCGCCACCAACGACGAGATCTTCGACCTCATCGACAACCAACTGGGCATCTCGTGACACCCACGGCCCACCCCCACGATCTATGTACGCCGTTTGCCGGAGAAGGCGAGATGCCCCATGAGTGAGCAGGTCGAACAGAAGCTCCGCGACTACCTCAACCGCGTGACGATCGATCTCCAGCAGACCCGGCGGCGGTTGCAGGACGTCGAGGAGCGCAGCCACGAGCCCATCGCCGTGGTCGCGATGAACTGCCGTTTCCCCGGGGGTGTGCGCAACCCCGAGGATCTGTGGGAGCTGGTCGAGTCCGGCCGGGACGTCTACGGGGGCATGCCCGCCGACCGCGGCTGGGACATCGAGGCGCTGGCCGGCTCGGGAGCACCTCTCCACGGGGCTTTCCTGGACGACGCGACCGACTTCGACGCGGACTTCTTCAGGATCTCGCCGCGCGAGGCGCTGGCCATGGACCCGCAGCAGCGGCTGATGCTCCAGACCTGCTGGGAGACGGTCGAACGGGCCGGGATCGACCCGCTCTCGCTGCGCGGCAGCCGTACCGGAGTGTTCGCCTCCACCATCGACTACGGCTATATGTCGCTGACCGACGGGGCGCCCGAGGAGGTCAAGGGCTTCGTACTGACCGGCAACGCGGTCAGTGTCGCGTCCGGGCGTATCTCCTATGTCATGGGTCTGGAAGGGCCCTCGCTCACCGTCGACACCGCCTGCTCCGCCTCGCTGGTCGCGCTGCACCTGGCGGCGCAGTCCCTCCGCAACGACGAGTGCTCACTCGCGCTCGTCGGTGGCGTGGCCGTGATGGCCACCCCCACGGTCTTCGTCGAGACCGCCCGGCAGAAGAACCTCGCGGCCGACGGCCGCTGCAAGGCGTTCGCCGCCGCGGCCGACGGCACCGGCTGGGGCGAGGGCATCGGCGTGCTCCTGGTGGAGCGGCTGTCCGACGCCCGCGCCAACGGCCACCCCGTGCTCGCCGTCCTGCGCGGCAGCGCCGTCAACCAGGACGGCGCCAGCAACGGCCTGTCCGCGCCCAACGGCCCCTCCCAGCAGCGGGTCATCCGGGCCGCGCTCGCCGACGCCGGGCTGTCGCCCGCCGAGGTGGACGCCGTCGAGGCGCACGGCACCGGTACCCGGATCGGCGACCCGATCGAGGCCGACGCGCTGCTGGCGGCGTACGGCCAGGACCGCGCCGAGGAACTGCCGCTGTGGCTCGGTTCGCTGAAGTCGAACATCGGGCACACCCAGGCCGCCGCGGGCGTGGCCGGCGTCATCAAGATGATCATGGCGATGCGGCACGGGGTGCTGCCCCGGACCCTGCACGTGGACGCGCCGACCCCGCACGTGGACTGGGACTCCGGCCGCGTACGGCTGCTGACCGAGCAGCGCCCCTGGCCGGAGACCGGCAGGCCGCGCCGGGCGGGCATCTCCTCCTTCGGCATGAGCGGCACCAACGCGCACGTCATCGTCGAACAGGCCCCCGAGGCCGAGGAGTCCGCGTCCGCCGACCCCGCCCCGGGCGTGGCGGCGGGGACCGGTCTCGTGCCGTGGGTGGTGTCGGGCCGGGGCGCGGCGGGTCTGCGGGGACAGGCCGAGCGGCTCAGGTCGTACGTCGAGGAGCGGCCGGAGCTGACCCCGGCGACCGTGGCCCGTTCGCTGGTCGCCACGCGCGCGGCGCTGGAGCAGCGCGCGGTGGTCGTCGGCCGGGACCGGCAGGAGCTGCTGGACGGGCTCGCCGCCGTGGCCGCCGGGGAGAACGCCGGTAACGCGGGGGACTTCGGCACGGGCGCGGTCTTCGTCTTCCCGGGGCAGGGGTCGCACTGGGAGGGGATGGCGGCCGGGCTGCTGGACTCCTCGCCGGTGTTCGCGGAGCGGCTGGCCGCGTGTGAACGTGCTCTCGCCCCGTATGTGGACTGGTCGGTCGTCGCCGTTCTGCGCGGCGAGCCCGGCGCCCCCTCGCTGGAGCGGATCGATGTGGTGCAGCCCGCGTTGTGGGCCGTGATGGTGTCGCTGGCGGAGGTGTGGCGGTCGTACGGTGTCGAGCCGGCGGCCGTCATCGGGCACTCGCAGGGGGAGATCGCGGCCGCCGTGGTGGCGGGTGCGCTGTCCCTGGAGGACGGTGCGAAGGTCGTCGCGCTGCGGAGCCGGGCGCTGCTCGCGCTGGCGGACCGGGGGGCGATGCTGTTCGTCGTCAGGTCGGCGGCCGAGGTACGGGAGCGGCTGGCGCCCTGGGGCGACCGGCTGGGTGTCGCGGCGGTCAACGGGGTCGCCTCGGTGACGGTCTCGGGCGATCCGGAGGCGTTGGAGGAGTTCGGCGAGCAGCTGTCCCAGGACGGTGTGCAGCGGATGATGATCCCGGGGGTGACGTTCGCCGGGCACTCGCCCCAGGTCGACGCGTTGCGCCAGGAGCTGCTGGACGTGCTCGCGGGGGTGACCCCGCGCCGCTCGGACGTTCCCTTCTACTCGACCGTGACCGGTGGGGTCCTGGACACCACGGGTCTGGACGCCGCGTACTGGTACCGCAATCTGCGGGAGCCGGTGGAGTTCCACGAGGCCGTCGGCGCGCTGATCGCCTCGGGCCACGACACGTTCGTCGAGTCCAGCCCGCACCCGGTGCTGACCGTCTGGCTCCAGGAGAGCCTGGCGGACACCGGGTCCGCGCACGTGGTCGTCGGCACCCTCCACCGGGAACGGGAGGACGAGCGCGAACTCCTCTCCTCCCTGGGCCAGTTGTACGCCCACGGCGTCCCCGTCGACTGGTCCGCCGTGCTCGGTGCGGGCCCGACGGCCGCGCTGCCGACGTACGCCTTCCAGAACACCCGTTACTGGCCGCGTCCGGGCACCGGCCGCGGGGACGTCCGCGGGGTGGGTCTGTCGGCCTCCGGCCACCCGCTGCTCGGCGCCACCGTGGCGCTGGCCGATGTCGACGGGTTCCTCCTCACCGGTGTGCTGTCGCTCCGGACACAGCCGTGGCTGGCGGACCACGCCGCCGGGGGCACGATCCTCGTCCCGGGCACGGCGCTGGTGGAGATGGCGGTCCGGGCCGGTGACGAGGCCGGCTGCGCGGGCCTGGAGGAGCTGTCGCTGACCCGGCCCCTGGTCCTCCCGCTCCAGGGCGGCGTCGCCGTCCAGGTCACGGTGGGCGCCCCGGACGCCGAGGGCCGCCGGCCGGTGGCCGTGTACTCCCGGCCGCAGGACGCCGACCAGGGCGCCCCGTGGACCCGGCACGCCCAGGGCCTGCTGACCGAGGACGCGGCCGCCCCCGTGGACACCGACTGGGCCCGCACCTGGCCGCCGGTGGCCGCCGAGGCCCTGCCCGTGGACGGTTTCTACGATGACCTGGCCGAGGCCGGGTACGGCTACGGCCCCGCCTTCCAGGGGCTGACGGCCGCCTGGCGGCAGGGCAACGCGGTCTACGCCGAGGTCCGGCTCCCCGACGCGGTACGGGACGAGGCGGCCTCCTACGCCCTCCACCCGGCCCTCCTCGACGCCGCCCTGCACGCCTCGCTGTTCGTCCTCCCGCAGGAGGGCGAGGGCCGGCTGCGGGTGCCGTTCGCCTGGTCCGGTGTGGGCGTCCACGCGTCCGGCGCCTCGGCCCTGCGGGTCCGGCTGACCCGGTCCGGTACGGACGGCATGTCGGCCACCGTCGCCGACCGCGCCGGTGACCTGGTCGCCGTCGTCGACAGCCTCGCCCTGCGCGACCTCACCTCCGGCGAGAGCGACACCGACACCACCCAGGACAGCCTGTTCCGGGTCGCCTGGGAACACGCCCCCGAACTCGTGGGCGACCCCGCCCCCGACGTCCCCGCGTACGCCTTCCTCGCCGACCCCGGCACCCTCCCCGCGGTGCTCGGTGACGCTCCCAGGCCGGACGCCCCGGTCCACCCGGACGCGGTGACGCTGGTCGAGGGCACCGCCCCCGATGCCGTACTGCCGACGGTCGTCGCCGTCGTCGGCGCCACCCCGGCGGACGGCATCGCCGCCCAGGTGCACGGCACGGTCGAGCGGGCGCTCGGCCGGGTGCGGGACTGGCTCGCCGACGACCGCTTCGAGGGCTCGCGCCTGATCGTCGTCACCCGGGGCGCGGTCGCCACGCACCCCGGCGAACTCCTCACCGACCTGGCCGGCGCCGCCGTCTGGGGGCTGGTGAAGTCGGCCCAGTCCGAGAACCCCGGCCGGTTCCTGCTCGTCGACACCGACGGCTCCGCCGCGTCCTGGCAGGCCCTGGCAGCCCTCACCGACGACGAGGAACCGCAGCTCGCCCTCCGGGGCGGGCAGGCGTACCTCCCCCGGCTCGTCCGGCACACCGGCGAGGCCGTACCGACGGTGCCGCGCGCCCTGGACCCCGACGGCACGGTCCTGATCACCGGTGGCACCGGCCTGCTGGGCGGGCTGCTCGCCCGGCACCTGGTCACCGAACACGGCGTACGGAACCTGCTGCTGACCTCCCGTTCGGGAGAGCGGGCGGACGGCGCCGGCACCCTCGTACAGGAGCTGGCGGACCTCGGCGCCCAGGTGTGGACCGCCGCCTGTGATGTGGCCGACCGCGCGGCGGTGGCCGAACTCCTGGCCGCCGTCCCGCCGGAGCACCCGCTGACCGGTGTCTTCCACACGGCGGGCGTCCTGGACGACGGCATCGTCACCGGCCTCGACGCCACCCGGCTGGCCCGGGTGCTGGCCCCCAAGGTGGACGGCGCGCTCCATCTGCACGAGCTGACCGCGGAGCTGGACCTGGCGGCGTTCGTCCTGTTCTCGTCCCTGTCCGGAGTGATGGGCTCGGCGGGCCAGGCCGGGTACGCGGCGGCCAACGTGTTCCTCGACGCGCTCGCCCAGCAGCGGCGCGCCCAGGGCCTGGCCGCGCTGTCGCTGCCGTGGGGCTTCTGGGCGACGGCCAGCGCGCTGACCGCCAACCTGAGCGACACCGACCTGCGCCGCCTGGACGGGATCGGCGTGATCGGGCTCACCGAGGACGAGGGCATGGGCCTCCTCGACGCGGCCTGGCGCAGCGGCGAAGCCCTGCTGGTCCCGGTCCACTGGGACCTCCGGGTGCTGCGGGAGCGGGCCCTGTCGGGCGGCCGGGTGCCGTCCTTGCTGCGGAAGCTGGTACGGGCGCCGAGGCGCCGCGCGGTCCTGGACGCCGAAGGCTTCGGCGGCGGGCTGCGCGAGCGGCTGGCGGCGCTGCCCGAGGCGGACCGCCGGGGCGTACTCGTCGAGCTGGTGGCGCGGCACGCGGCCGCGGTGCTGGGCCACGCGGGCACCGACGCGCTCTCGGCGGACCGGCCGTTCAAGGAGCTGGGCTTCGACTCGCTGATCTCCGTGGAGTTCCGCAACCGGCTCAACGAGGCGACCGGACTGCGGCTGCCCGCCACCCTCGTCTTCGACCGGCCCAACCCGGGCGTACTCGCCGACCATCTGCTGGAGCGGCTCGGCGGCGCCGTCGCGGGGGCCCCGGCCGCCCGCGTACCGGCCAGGGCGGACACCGCCGACGACCCGATCGTGATCGTGGGCATGGCCTGCCGCTTCCCCGGTGGGATCGCCACCCCGGAACAGCTGTGGGAGCTGGTCGCCTCGGGCACGGACGCGACCACCGGACTGCCCGACGACCGGGGCTGGGTGCTCGCCCCCGGCGCCAGCGTGACCGACCGGGGCGGCTTCCTCGCCGACGCCGCGGGCTTCGACGCGGGCTTCTTCGGCATCTCCCCGCGCGAGGCGCTCGCGATGGACCCGCAGCAGCGGCTCGTCCTCGAAACCGCCTGGGAGACCTTCGAACGCGCCGGCATCGACCCGACCGGCCTCAAGGGCAGCATGACCGGCGTGTTCGTGGGCAGCTTCGACCAGGAGTACCGGACCCGGCTGCACGAGGCGTCCGACAACGCCGAGGGCCACGCGCTGACCGGCACGGCCCTCAGCGTGATGTCCGGCCGGCTGTCGTACACCTTCGGCTTCGAGGGCCCGGCGGTCACCGTCGACACGGCCTGCTCCTCCTCCATGGTCGCGCTGCACCTCGCGGCACGGGAACTGCGGGCCGGCGAGTGCGACATGGCGCTCGTCGGCGGTATCACGGTCATGTCGACGCCCGGCCTCTTCGTCGAGTTCTCCGAGCAGGGCGGCATGTCCGCCGACGGCCGCTGCAAGTCCTTCTCCGCCACCGCCGACGGCGCGGGCTGGGGCGAGGGCGTCGGCATGCTCCTCGTCGAGCGGCAGTCCGACGCCGAGCGCAACGGCCACCGGATCCTCGCCGTGGTACGCGGCTCCGCGATCAACCAGGACGGCGCGTCCAACGGGCTCACGGCGCCGAACGGCCCGTCGCAGGAGCGCGTCATCCGCCAGGCCCTGGCCAACGCCGGGCTGACCACCACCGACATCGACGCGGTGGAGGCGCACGGCACGGGCACCCGGCTCGGCGACCCGATCGAGGCGCAGGCCCTGCTGGCGGCGTACGGCCAGGACCGGCCCGAGGACCGGCCGCTGTGGCTCGGTTCGCTGAAGTCCAACATCGGGCACACCCAGGCCGCCGCCGGGGTCGCGGGCATCATCAAGATGGTGCTGGCGCTGGAGCACGGGGTGCTGCCGAAGACCCTGCACGTCACCGAGCCGACGCCCGAGGTCGACTGGACCGAGGGCGCGGTACGGCTGCTGACCGAGGCCCGGGAGTGGCCCGACGCCGACCGCGTACGCCGGGCGGGCGTCTCGTCGTTCGGGATCAGCGGCACCAACGCGCACGTCATCCTCGAACAGGCCCCGCCCGCCCCCGCCGAGCCCGCGCCGCGGCGGCCCGCGCCCGGCGCGGCGCCCGTCGTCCCCTGGCCGCTCTCGGCCAAGACCCCGCGCGCCCTGGCTCGCCAGGCCCAGCGGCTGCGCGACCACCTCGGCCGGGACGGCGCCCCCGAGCCGCTGGACACGGGCTACTCGCTGGCGACCGGCCGCGCCCCCTTCGAACACCGCGCGGTGCTGATCGGCGCCGGGGGTACGGCCCCGACGGCCGCCCTGGACGGGCTGGCCGACGGCGACGACACCGCCCCCGGGCTGATCCGCGGCGAGGCCGACACCGACGGCCGCCGGGTGTTCGTCTTCCCCGGACAGGGCGCCCAGTGGGCCGGCATGGCGGTGGAACTGCTGGACACCTCACCGGTGTTCGCCGCGTCCATGGACGCGTGCGAGCAGGCCCTGCGGCCGCATGTCGACTGGTCGCTCGGCGCCGTCCTGCGCGGCGAACCGGGCACGCCCCCCTTCGAACGGGTCGACGTCGTCCAGCCCGCCCTGTGGGCCGTGATGGTCTCGCTGGCCGCCCTGTGGCGCTCCTGGGGCGTCGAGCCCGACGCCGTACTGGGCCACAGCCAGGGCGAGATCGCCGCCGCCGTGGTCGCCGGAGCGCTCTGTCCGGAGGACGGCGCCAAGGTCGTGGCGTTGCGCAGTCGCGCGCTGCTCGCCCTCGCCGGGCACGGCGGCATGATGTCGCTGGCGGTCCCGCGCGAGCGGGCCGCCGCCCTCGTCGAGCGGTGGCCGGGACGGCTCTCCGTCGCCGCCGTCAACGGACCGTCCGCGGTCGTCGTCTCCGGTGACCCGGAGGCGCTGCGCGAGCTGCTCGCCGTCTGCGAGCAGGACGGCGTACGGGCCCGTACCGTCGCGGTGGACTACGCCTCCCACTCCGTACACGTCGAGCGGATCCGCGCGGAACTGCTGACGGCGCTGGACGGCATCCGGCCCGTCGCCGGGCGGGTGCCGCTCTTCTCCACCCTCACCGGGGACTGGCTCGACACCACGGAGATGGACGCCGGGTACTGGTACCAGAACCTGCGCGAGACCGTGGAGTTCGACGGGGCCGTACGCGCCCTGGCCGCCCAGCGGCACGAGGTCTTCGTCGAGGTCTCGCCCCACCCGGTCCTCGGCATGGCCCTCCAGGAGACCCTGGAGGACGCCGACGCCCCGCAGGCCGTGGTGACCGGCACGCTGCGACGGGACGAGGGCGGTCTCGCCCGCGCGCTCACCTCGGCGGCCGAACTGTGGGTGCGCGGTGTCCCGGTGCGCTGGCCGGTCCTCTTCGAGGGCACGGACGCCCGCCGTACGGAGCTGCCCACCTACCCGTTCGACCACCGGCGCTACTGGCCGAAGGCCCCCGAACCGGCCGCCGGTACCGGCGCCACGGACGCGGTGGACACCGCGTTCTGGCAGCTCGTCGAGGGCGGCGACGCCGCCGGGGCCGCCGGCGACCTGGAGGTGGATGCCGAAGCGCTCGGTACGGTGCTGCCGGGCCTGAGCGCCTGGCGCCGCAGGCAGCGGGAGAACGCGACCGTCGACACCTGGCGCTACCGCGTCGACTGGAAGCCGGTCCCCGACCCGTCCGCCGCCACGCTGTCCGGCACCTGGCTGCTCGTCCTGCCCGCCGGGCACGACGACGATCCGCTCGTCCGGGACGCCGCCCTGGCCGTCACCGAGGCCGGGGCCGCGCCCGTGACCGTACGGCTCACGGACGGCGACGCCGACCGCGCCGCCCTGGCGGAGCTGCTCACCGCCGCCCTGGACGGCCACACCCCGCAGGGCGTCCTGTCCCTGCTGGCCATCGCCGGACAGCCGCACACCGACCACCCCGCCATCCCCACGGGCACGGCCCTCACCCTCGTCCTCGTCCAGGCGCTCGGCGACCTCGGGATCGAGGCCCCGCTGTGGTGCGCCACCAGCGGCGCCGTGTCCACCGGCGGGACCGACCCGCTCACCGCCCCCCACCAGGCGCTGATCTGGGGCGCCGGAATGGTCGCCGGGCTGGAACACCCCGCCCGCTGGGGTGGCCTGATCGACCTGGAGCAGGCCCTGGACGCCCCCTCCCGCGACCGGCTCCGCGCCGTCCTCGCCGGGGCCACCGGCGAGGACCAGCTCGCCCTCCGCCCGTCCGGGCTGCTCGGCCGCCGCCTGGTCCGGGCCGCCCGCCCGACCGGCACCCGGCCCGCCTGGAAGCCGCGCGGCACCGTCCTGCTCACCGGCGGTACGGGCAGCCTCGGGCCGCACATCGCGCGCTGGCTCGCCCGGGGCGGCGCCGAACACCTCGTGCTGCCCGGCCGGCGCGGCGCCGACGTACCGGGAGCGGACGCGCTGCGGGCCGAACTCGCCGAGCTGGGCACCCAGGTGTCCCTGCCCGTCTGCGACGTCTCCGACCGCGACCAGCTGGCCCGGCTGCTCGCCACGCTGGACGAGCGGGGCACCCCGGTCACCGCCGTCTTCCACGCCGCCGCCCACATCCGGCTCGGCACCCTGGACGGCACCTCGCTCGCCGACTTCGCCGAGGCCGTCGCCGCCAAGGCGGACGGCGCCCGCCACCTGGACGAACTGCTCGACCGCGAACTGGACGCCTTCGTCCTGTTCTCCTCCATCGCCGGTGTGTGGGGCAGCAGCGACCACGCCGCCTACACCGCGGGCAACGCCTGCCTCGACGCCCTCGCCGCACACCGCAGGTCCCGGGGGCTGACCGCCACCAGCGTCGACTGGGGCATCTGGGCGGCGGCCAACCGGGCCGACGGCACCGCCGCCGAGACCGTCCACCGGGTGCGGAAGCAGGGGCTGCGGCTCCTGGAGTCCGGGCCCGCGCTCGCCGGACTCCAGCAGGTCCTGGACGACGACGAGACCGTCATCGGCCTCGCCGACATCGACTGGGAGCAGTTCGCGGCGGTCTTCGGTTCCGTACGCCCCAGCCGTCTGCTCACCGGCGTACCGGAGGCCAGGCGTCAGCTGGAGGAGGCCGCCACCGGCACGGACGCCGGGGCCCCGGCCGTCTCCGCGTTCCGGCAGCGGCTGGCGGGGCTGGCCGAGGCCGAGCAGCGCCGCGCGGCCCTGGAGCTGATACGCACCCACGCCGCCGCCGTCCTCGGCCACGCGTCCCCGGAGGACCTGAGCGCCCGCAAGGCGTTCCGGGAGCTGGGTTTCGACTCGCTCACCGCCGTCGAACTGCGCAACCGGCTCCGGACCGCCACCGGCCTGGCGCTGCCGGCCACCCTGGTCTTCGACTACCCCTCCGCGGCCGTCCTCGCCGAGCATCTGCGCGCCGAGGTACTGGGCGTACGCGAGGCCCCCGCCGCCGTACCGCCCGCGTCCACCAGCACCGCGGCACAGGAGGACGAGCCCATCGCGATCGTCTCCATGAGCTGCCGCTTCCCCGGCGGGGTGCAGACCCCAGAACAGCTGTGGCAGCTGCTGTCGGACGGTGACGACGTCATCTCGGAGTTCCCGGACAACCGGGGCTGGCCGCTGGAGAAGATGTACGACCCCGACCCGGACCAGCCCGGCGCCTCCTATGTGCGGCACGGCGGATTCCTCCACGACGCCGGTGAGTTCGACGCCGACTTCTTCGGTATCTCGCCGCGCGAGGCGGTCACGATGGACCCGCAGCAGCGACTGCTGCTGGAGACCACCTGGGAGGCCCTGGAACGGGCCGGCATCGACCCGGAAGAGCTGCGCGGCAGCGCCACCGGGGTCTTCGCCGGGGCCAACTACCACGACTACGGCATCTGGGCGGCCGAGTCCCCGGAGAACGACGGCTACCTGCTCACCGGCAGCGCGGCCAGCGTGCTCTCCGGCCGGATCTCCTACACCCTCGGCCTGGAGGGCCCGGCGGTCACCGTCGACACGGCCTGCTCCGCCTCCCTGGTCGCACTGCACCTCGCCGTCCAGTCCCTGCGCGTCGGCGACTGCTCGCTCGCGCTGGCCGGCGGCGTCGCGGTGATGGCCAACCCGGGCGTCTTCGTCGGCTTCTCCCGCCAGCGCGTCCTGGCCGCCGACGGCCGCTGCAAGGCGTTCTCCGACGACGCCGACGGCATGGGCATGGCCGAAGGCGTCGGCGTGGTGCTGCTGGAGCGGCTCTCCGAGGCGCGCCGTCGTGGTCACCCCGTGCTGGCCGTCCTGCGCGGCAGCGCCATCAACCAGGACGGCGCCAGCAACGGCCTGACCGCGCCCAACGGCCCCTCCCAGCAGCGGGTCATCCGGGCCGCCCTGGCCAACGCCCGGCTCTCCCCGGCCGATGTCGACGTCGTCGAGACGCACGGCACCGGCACCCGGCTCGGCGACCCCATCGAGGCCCAGGCGCTGATCGCCACGTACGGGCAGGAGCGCACCGGGGACCGGCCGCTGCTGATCGGTTCCCTGAAGTCCAACATCGGCCACAGCCAGGCCGCCGCCGGTGTGGCGGGCGTGATCAAGACCGTCCTGGCGCTCCAGCACGCGCAGGTGCCGTCCAGCCTCCACGCCGACCGGCTCTCGACCCGGATCGACTGGACGGCGGGCGCCGTCGAGGTGGCCACCGCCCCGAGCCCGTGGCCGGAGACCGGCCGCCCCCGCCGCGCCGGTGTCTCCGCGTTCGGCATCAGCGGCACCAACGTCCACGTGATCCTGGAACAGGCCCCGGAGGAGGCCCCGGAGCCGGCCTCCGGCCCGGTGGAGCCCGGGACCGGCGCCGCGCCGCCCGTCGTCGCCTGGCCGCTGTCGGCGAAGTCCCCGGACGCCCTGCGCGGCCAGGCGCAGCGGCTGACGGCGCATCTGGACGGCGCGCCGGACCTCCCGGCCACCGACATCTGCCGGGCCCTGGCCGCCCGTACCGCGTTCGAGCACCGCGCCGTCCTGGTCGGTGACGGCCCCGGGCACCCCGCCGCGCTGGCCGCGCTCGCCGACGGCGACGCGACGGCGTCCGGGCTCGTCCACGGCGTCGCCGACACCTCGGGCCCCGTCGTGTTCGTCTTCCCCGGCCAGGGGTCCCAGTGGGTCGGCATGGCCGTCGGGCTGCTGGACGACGCCCCGGTCTTCGCGGAGCGGCTGGCCGCGTGCGAGGCCGCCCTCGCCCCGTACGTGGACTGGTCGCTGACCGCCGTCCTGCGCGGGGAGCCCGGCGCCCCCTCGCTGGAGCGGGACGACGTGGTCCAGCCCGCCCTGTGGGCCGTGATGGTGTCGCTGGCCGCGCTCTGGCGGTCGTACGGCGTCGAACCCGACGCGGTGGTCGGCCACAGCCAGGGCGAGATCGCCGCCGCCGTGGTGGCGGGAGCCCTCTCCCTGGCGGACGGCGCGCGGCTGGTGGCACGGCGTGTCCAGGCCCTGGGCGCGCTGTCCGGACGCGGCGGCATGGTGTCGCTGGCGCTCCCCGAGGACGCGGCGCGGGCCGCTCTCGCGCCCTGGGCCGACGCCCTGTCGGTGGCCGCGCTGAACGGCCCCGCCACCACCGTGGTCGGGGGCGATCCCGACTCCCTGACCGCGCTGCTCGCGGACTGTGCGGCGAAGGGCGTACGGGCCCGGCGGATCAACGTGGCCTACGCCTCGCACACCGCCCACATCGAGGAGATCCACGACGAGGTCATGGACGCCGTGGCCGGACTGACCCCGGTCGGGGCGAAGGTACCGATGTACTCCACCGTCGACGGCGGCTGGCTGGAGACGGCCGGCCTCGACGACGGGTACTGGTACCGCAACCTGCGCCGGACCGTCCGGTTCGGCCCGGCCGTGCGCGCCCTGGCCGCCGAGGGGTTCACCACCTTCGTCGAGGTCAGCCCGCACCCCGTGCTGACCATGGCGATCGAGGAGACCGTCGAGGACGCCGGACGCCAGGCCCTGGTGCTCGGCACCCTGCGCCGTGACGAGGGCGGACCGCGCCGCGTCCTGCTGTCCGCGGCCGAACTGTGGGTCCGCGGTGGCACGGTGGACTGGGCCGCGGGCATCCCCGCGGCGGGCCGGACGCAACTGCCGACCTACGCCTTCCAGCGCCGCCACTACTGGATCCTGCCGCCCGCCACCCACCACGACCAGGGCCCCGGCGCCACCGGTCACCCGCTGCTCTCCGCCGCCATCGAGGTCGCCGACACCGGGGAGCTCCTGCTCACCGGAAGCCTGTCCACGCGTACCCACCCCTGGCTCGCGGACCACGCCGTCTTCGGCGTGGTGCTGCTGCCCGGCACGGGCTTCGTGGAGATGGCGGTACGGGCCGGGGACGAGGCGGGCTGCCCCCGGGTCGAGGAACTGACCCTGCAAGCCCCCCTGGTCTTCGACCGGGACGCGGCCGTCCAGATCCAGGTACGGGTCGGCGCGCCCGACAGCGCCGGACGGCGCACCCTCGGCGTGTTCTCCCGAGGGGCGGACGGCATCGGTACGCCGTGGACCGGGCACGCCACCGGAGCCCTCGCCCCCGCGACGGAGGCGGACGGTCCGGCCGGGCACCCGTACGGCAGGGCGTGGCCGCCCGCCGGGGCGCAGCCGCTGCCCGTCGCCGACCTCTACGAGCGGTTCGCCGAGGGCGGTTACGGCTACGGCCCCGCCTTCCACGGTCTGCGCGCCGCCTGGCGCCTGGGCCGGGACATCTACGCGGAAGTACGGCTGCCGGAGGACCAGCGGTCCCAGGCCGCCGGGTTCGGCGTACACCCGGCGCTGCTGGACGCGGCCCTGCACGGCCTGTGGCCGGTCTTCGCGGCCGACGGGGAGCAGTCCGGCGGCGCCAGGCTGCCCTTCTCCTGGGAAGGCGTACGCCTGCACGCCTCCGGCGCCACCGAGCTGCGCGTCCGCCTCAGCCCCGACGACAGCGGGTCCGTGGCGGTCAGCGCCACCGACCCGGCCGGCCTGCCGGTCGTCGACGTGGCGGCGCTGGTCACCCGGTCGACCACCGAGGACGCCCTGCGCGGCGCCGTCGGGACCGGGCGCGACGCGCTGTTCCGGCTGGACTGGACCGCGCTGCCCGCCCTCGCGGGACCGCCCGTCGGCCGGTGGGCCGCGCTCGGCGCGCGAGCGCTGCTGCCCGACACCCACCCGGACCTCGACGCGCTCACCAAGTCCGTCAACAACGCGGACGCGGCCCTGCCCGACGTGGTCGTCGCGGTCTGCCCGTCCGGCGGGAACAGCGCCGACGCCGCCCGTACCGTCCTGGCCGAGACGCTGCGGCTGCTCCAGGCGTGGCTGGCCGACGACCGCTGGGCCGACACCCGGCTGGCCCTGATCACCCGGGGCGCCGTCGCCACCGCGCCCGGCGAGGACATCGGCGACCTGGCCGCCGCCGCCGTATGGGGACTGGTGCGCTCGGCACAGTCCGAACACCCCGACCGGTTCGTCCTCGCGGACGCCGAGGACCCGGCCGAGGCCCTCGCGGCCCTGCCCGCCGCCCTCGCCGCCGCGGAACCCCAGATCGCGGTACGGGACGGGCGGACGCTGGTGGCCCGGCTGGCGCGGACACCCGCGCCCGACGACGCCGTCGCCGCGCCCTGGAACTCCGAAGGGACGGTGCTGGTCACCGGAGCCTTCGGCCTCCTCGGCTCCCTGGTGGCCCGCCATCTGGTCGCCACCCACGGGGTGCGCCATCTGCTGCTGACCGGGCGGCGCGGCGCCGACACCCCCGAGGCGCTCGCCCTGGTGGACGAACTCACCGCCCTGGGCGCCGAGGTGACGGCCGCCGCCTGCGACACCGCCGACCGGGACGCCCTGGCCGCGCTGCTCGCGGCCGTCCCCGAGCCGCACCCGCTGACCGCCGTGGTCCACGCGGCCGGTGTCCTGGCCGACGGGGTGATCGGCTCGCTCACCCCGGAGAGCCTGGACCACGTCCTGCGCCCCAAGGCGGACGCCGCCGTCCACCTGCACGAGCTGACCCGGGAGCTGCCGCTCTCCGCCTTCGTGCTCTTCTCGTCCGCCTCCGGCACCCTGGGCAGCTCGGGCCAGGGCAACTACGCCGCCGCCAACACCTTCCTGGACGCGCTGGCCGAGCACCGCCGCGCCACCGGTCTGCCCGCCCACTCGCTCGCCTGGGGCATGTGGGCCGACCGCTCCACCCTGACCGGCACCCTCGACGAGGTCGACCTGCGGCGGGTCTCCCGCAGCGGGGTCGGGGCCTTCGGCGCCGACGAGGGGCTGGCCCTGTTCGACGCCGCGCTCGCCAGGACCGACGCGGTGCTGGTGCCGGTCCGGTTCGACCTGGCCCGGCTGCGGGCCAGGGCCGGCACCGTCGGCGTACCGGCCCTCTTCCGGGGGCTGGTACGTGGCGCGGAGCGCCGTACGGCGGCCACCGGCGTCGGCGCCGACGGCGCGGACGGGCTGCGCCAACGGCTGGCGGGCCTGTCCGACGAGGAGGCCCGTACGGTCCTGGCCGACCTGGTGTGCGCGCACGCCGCCGATGTGCTCGGCCACGCCGGGGCGTCGGCCGTCGACCCCGAACGCGCCTTCAGCCAGCTCGGGTTCGACTCGCTGACCGCGGTGGAGCTGCGCAACCGGCTCAACACGGCGACCGGGCTGCGGCTCCCCGCCACCCTGGTGTTCGACTACCCGCGCCCGGCCGCCGTCGCCGCGTACTGCGCGCAGCGGCTCGTCACGGCCACCGCCGCGGCCCCGGCACCCGCCGTGGCCGACGACGAGATCAGCCGGACCCTGGCCGGTATCCCGGCGGACCGGCTCCGCGCCTCCGGCCTGCTCCAGGCCCTGCTGAAGCTGGCGGAGCCGGACGGAGCGGGGGACGGCGCCGACGGCGCCCCGGAGTCCGCCGAACCCACGGGCCGCATCCAGGAGATGGACGCGGACGCCCTCGTACGGCTGGCGCTGGGGGACGAGAGTGCCTGACACCGAACCGGCCCCGGAACGATCTGTGAGGAGTGGGATGTCCCAGGACAAGGTGGTCGAGGCGCTGCGCGCCTCCCTGCTGGAGAACGAGCGGCTGCGCGACGAGAACCGGCGGTTGCTGGACGTCTCCCGGGAACCGATCGCCATCACCGCGATGAGCTGCCGGTTCCCCGGCGGGGTCCGTACCCCCGAGGAGCTGTGGCGGCTCCTGGCCGAGGAGCGCGACGCCGTCACCGGGTTCCCCACCGACCGGGGCTGGGACATCACCGGGGTGTACGACCCCGACCCCGACGTCCGGGGCACCTCGTACGTCACGGAGGGCGGCTTCCTGGAGGGCGCGGCCGACTTCGACGCGGCGTTCTTCGGGATCTCGCCCCGTGAGGCACAGGCCATGGACCCCCAGCACCGGCTGCTGCTGGAGACCTGCTGGGAGGCGATCGAAGGCGCCGGGATCGACCCGAAGTCGCTGCACGGCAGCACCACGGGCGTCTACGCGGGGATCATGTACAACGAGTACCTCGCGCGGTTCACCCGGCTGCCCGAGGACGTCGAGGCGTTCATGGGCGGCACGGTGCCCAGCGTTCTGACCGGACGCGTCGCCTACACCCTGGGGCTGGAGGGGCCGGCCGTCACGGTCGACACCGCGTGCTCCTCGTCGCTGGTCGCCGTCCACCTGGCCTGCCAGGCGCTGCGGTCCGGCGAGATCGGCCTCGCCCTGGCGGGCGGTGTCACGGTGATGTCCACCCTGAACCCGTACGTCGGAATGAGCCGCCAGCGCGGTCTGGCGGCCAACGGCCGGAGCAAGTCCTTCGCCGCGGCCGCCGACGGTGTCGGGTTCGGCGAGGGCGTCGGCGTCCTGCTGCTGGAGCGGCTGTCGGACGCGCGGCGCAACGGCCATCCGGTGCTCGCGCTGGTCCGGGGCACGGCGGTCAACCAGGACGGCGCCAGCAACGGCATGACCGCCCCCAACGGCCCCTCCCAGCAGCGTGTCATCCGTCAGGCCCTGGCCTCGGCGGGGCTGCGCGCGGACGAGGTCGACGCGGTGGAGGCGCACGGCACGGGGACCCGGCTCGGCGACCCCATCGAGGCCCAGGCGCTGCTCGCCACGTACGGCCAGGACCGGCCCGCCGACCGGCCGTTGCTGCTCGGCTCGATGAAGTCGAACGTCACCCACACCCAGGCCGCCGCCGGGGTGGGCGGCATCATGAAGATGGTGCTCGCGATGCGGCACGGCCTGCTGCCCAAAACCCTGCACGTCGACCGGCCCACCCCGCAGGTGGACTGGAGCGAGGGACACGTCGCCCTGCTCACCGCCGCCACCCCCTGGCCGGACACCGGCCACCCGCGCCGGGCCGGGGTCTCCTCCTTCGGCATCAGCGGCACCAACGCCCACGCCGTCCTGGAGGCCCCGCCCGCCGCACCCGAGGCCCCGGCCGAGGACACGGCGCGCGGACCCGTCGCCTGGGTGGTGTCCGGCCGGGACGAGCCGGCGCTGCGCGGCCAGGCCGCCGCCCTGCACGCCCATCTGTCCGCCGCCCCCTCCGTACGCCCCCTGGACGTCGGCTTCTCGCTGGCCACCGGGCGGTCCCTGTTCCGCGACCGCGCCGTCGTCGTCGGCGAGGACCGCCCCGCCCTGCTGGCGGGTCTGGCCGCGCTGGCCGGGGGACGGCCCGACCCGGCGGTCGCGACGGGCCGCGCGGCCACCGTCCGCAAGGCCGTCTTCGTCTTCCCCGGACTGGGCACGCAGTGGCCCGGCATGGCCACCGGACTGCTCGACGAATCCCCCGCGTTCGCCCGGCGGATGGCCGAGTGCGAACGCGCGCTCGCCCCGTACACCGGCTGGTCGGTGAGCGCGGTGCTGCGCGGCGAGCCGGGCGCGCCCGCCCTGGACGGGGTGGACGTGATCCAGCCCGTCCTGTTCTCCGTGATGGTGTCGCTGGCGGCGCTCTGGCGCTCGTACGGGGTCGAGCCCGCCGCGGTCGTCGGCCACAGCCAGGGCGAGGTCGCCGCGGCCTGCGTCGCGGGCGCCCTCACCCTTGAGGACGCGGCCCGCGTGGTGGCGCTGCGCAGCCGGGCGCTGTCGGGCCTGGCCGGTGGCGGTGGGATGGCCACCGTGCTGCTCTCCCCGGCCGAACTCGCCCCGTACCTGGAACGCCACTCGGGCAAGGTGACGGTCGCCGCCGTCAACGGCCCCCGGGTGCAGGTCGTCACCGGCACCGGCGACGAGGTCGGCGCGCTCGTCGACGAACTCGCCGCCGAGGGCGTCATGGCCTGGTCCATCCCGGTGGACTACGCCTCGCACTCCGACGACGTGAGCACCGTGCGGGACCAGCTGCGCGAGGACCTGGCCGGTCTCACCCCGCGCGCCCCCGCCGTACCCCTGCTGTCCACGGTGGACGCCGACTGGATCGGCCCCGACGACCTCACCCACGACTACTGGTACCGCAATCTGCGGCAGACCGTCCGCTTCCACGACGCCGTACGCCTGCTGCTCGACGCCGGGCACCGCACCTTCGTCGAGGTGAGCCCGCACCCGCTGCTCGCCTACGGCATCACCGACGCCGCCGCCGACGCCGGGGCCGACGACACCGTCGTCCTGGGCACCCTGCGGCGCGACGAGGGCGACCGGCGCCGGATGCTGCTGGCGCTGGGCGAGGCGCACGCGCACGGCGTATCCGTCGACTGGCGACGGGAGTTCGACGGCACCGGGGCCGGCCGTACCGACCTGCCGACCTACGCCTTCCAGCGCGCGCGCTACTGGCTGGACGTGCCCGCGTCGGCCGGGGACCCGGAGTCGGCCGGCCAGGAACCCACCGGCCACCCGCTGCTGGGTGCCGCCGTGGACCTGCCGGACGGCGGGGGCGTGCTCTTCACCGGGCGGCTCTCGCTGCGCACCCATCCGTGGCTGGCCGACCACGCGGTCTCCGGTACAGTCCTGCTGCCGGGCGCCGCGGTCCTGGAGATGGCGGCCCACGCCGCCGCCCATGTCGGCTGCGCGACGGTGGAGGAACTCACCCTGGTCTCGCCGCTGGTGCCGACCGCCGACGGCGGGCTGCGGCTGCGGCTGACCGTGGGCCCGCCCGACCCCGACGGGCGCCGGACCATCGCGCTGTACTCCCGCCCCGACGACCCCAACAGCGCCGAGGCGTGGCTGCTCCAGGCGGAGGGCGTTCTCGCCCAGGTCCCCGCGCCGGACGCCGGTGAACCCGGGCCGTGGCCGCCCGGCGACGGCGCCGAGCCGCTCGCCATCGACGGTGTGTACGACGGCTTCGAGGCGGTCGGGGTCCACTACGGCCCGCTCTTCCAGGGCCTGCGCGCCGCCTGGCGCCTCGGCGAGGAGGTCTACGCCGAAGTGGCCCTGCCCGAGGCGGCGCAGGGCGCGCGCGAGACCGGCTTCGCGGTCCACCCGGCGCTGCTCGACGCCGCGTTGCAGACGATCGCCCTGCGCCCCGGGGCGGCGGACGAGGACCGGACGGGAGGCGTACGGCTCCCCTTCTCCTGGCACGACGTGGCGGTCGCCCCGGTGGCCGACCCGGTCCTGCGGGTGGTGCTGAGCCCCGCGCCCCAGGGCGACGGCGCCGTCGCCCTGCGGGTCACCGACCGCACCGGCCGCCCGGTCGTGACGGTCGGCGCGCTGACCGTACGGGCGGCCGCCGCGCCCGCCGTGTCCCAGCGGTCGCTGTTCCGCCTCGACTGGACGCCGTCGCCGTCGGCCGGTGGCCCCGCCACCGGTACGTGGGGCGTGCTCGGCCCCGTGGACGAGGGGCTGCTGCCGGCCGGCTTCCCGGCCAGGCGGTACGCGGCCCCGGCAGATCTGGCGGCCCCGGCGGACCCCGCAGCCCCCGCGGACCGCGCCGGACCGCCCGACGCCGTACTCGCCCTCTGCCCCCCGGCTCGGGGCACCGGACCCGAGGCGGTCCGCGCCGCCGCCGACGCGGCACTGGACCTTGTCCAGCGCTGGCTGGCGGAGCCCCGCTGCACCGGTACGCGCCTGGTGTTCCTCACCCGGGGCGCGATCGACCTCGGTGACATCCCGGTCGACCCGGTGGCCGCCGCCGTCCGGGGACTGCTGGGCACGGCGCAGCACGAACACCCCGGCCGCTTCACGCTGCTGGACACCGACGGCGGCGACGGTCTCGCGGCCGCCCTCGGCGCCGCCCTCGCCGCCGACGAACCCCAACTGGCGCTGCGCGGCGGCACCGTGCACATCCCCCGGCTGATCCGCCCGCCCGCCGCCGACCGTGCACCGGCCGCCCCGTTCGACGGGGAGGGCACCGTCCTGGTCACCGGCGGCGGGGGCACCCTCGGCTCCCTGGTGGCCCGGCACCTGGTCGCCGCCCATGGCGTACGGCACCTGCTGCTGCTCGGCCGCAGGGGCGCCGCCACCGAGGGCATCGCCGCCCTCGCGGACGAGCTGACCGGGGCGGGCGCCGAGGTCACCGTCGCCGCGTGCGACGCGGGCGACCGGGAAGCGCTGGCCGGTGTCCTCGCGGCGATCCCCGGGAGCCACCCGCTCCGGGCCGTCGTGCACACGGCCGGTGTGCTGGACGACGGGCTGCTGGAGGCGCTGACCCCGCAGCGGCTGTCGGCCGTACTGCGCCCGAAGGCCGACGGGGCCTGGAACCTGCACGAGCTGACCCGCGATCACGACCTGTCCGCGTTCGTCCTGTTCTCCTCCGCCGCCGGTGTCCTGGGCAGCCCCGGGCAGGCCGCCTACGCGGCCGCCAGCACCTTCCTGGACGGCCTCGCGGCGGCCCGCCGCCGCGCGGGACTGCCCGGTACGTCCCTGGCCTGGGGGCTGTGGGAGCAGCGCACCGCGCTCACCGCCGACCTCACCGACACCGACCTGCGACGGATGGCGCGCGGCGGGGCGCGTGCCCTGCCCACCGAGGAGGGCCTCGCCCTGTTCGACGCGGCGCTCGCGAGCGAGGACCCGGTTCTCGTACCGATGGGGCTCGACCTGACGGCCGCCCGGAGCGGCCCGGTGCCGCATCTGCTGCGCTCGCTGGTACGGACCCCCGCCCGGCGGACCGGTCCGGCCCAGGACACCTCGCTGCGGCCCCGGCTGGCGGCGGCGTCGGAGGCGGAGCGGGGCGGGATCCTGCTGCGGCTGGTCCGGGCACAGGCGGCCGAGGTGCTCGGCCACACCGACCCGGAGGCGCTGCCCGCCGGGGACGCCTTCCTGGAGGGCGGCTTCGACTCGCTGACCGCCATCGAACTGCGCAACCGGCTCTCGGCCGCGCTCGATCTGCGGCTGCGCCCCACCGCCGTGCTGGACTGCGGCACCCCGGTCCGGCTGGCCGAGCACTTGGGGGCCGAACTGGCCCGTGACACCGGCCCGGGGGCCGGGCGGTCGGCCGGTGAGCCGGCGCGCGACCCGGTCGGCGCCCTGTTCCAGCAGGCGTGCGAGGCGGGCAGGATCGACGACGGCGTCCGGATCCTCCAGCAGGCCGCCGGGCTCCGGCCCACCCACCGGTCCGGCGCCGACCTGCCGCCGCCGCCCGAGTGGCGGCCGGATCTGCTGCGGCTGAAGGTCCACGACGACGCGCTGGAGCTGGTCTGCTTCCCCTCCATCGTGGCCCTGGGAGGCGTACACCAGTACACCCGCTTCGCCTCCGCCGTCGGGGACCGGTACGGGGTCGGCGCGCTGCACGCGCCGGGCTTCGCACCGGAGGAGCCGCTGCCCGCGGAGCTGTCCGCGGTGCTGGAGTTCCAGACCGGGATCGTCCTGGAGCGGCTCGGGAACCGTCCGAAGGTGCTGCTCGGCTACTCGTCCGGAGGGCTCCTGGCGTACGCCGTGGCCGCCCGGCTCGAAGCGCTCGGGGCCGGCCCGGACGCCGTGGTGCTGCTGGACACCTATCGGTACGGGGACGAGGCGATGACCCAGTTCGACGACGTGCTGATGCGCGGCGTGTTCGAGCGGGAGGACCTGGCCGCGCCGCTGGACGGCACCCGGCTGACCGCGATGGGCCGGTATCTCCAGCTCCTCGACGGCTGGACGCCGCCCTCCGTCGAGGCACCCGTCCTGCTGGTCCGCGCCTCGGAGCCGCTGGCCGAACCGGCACCGGGGAGCGGCGTCGACTGGCGTGCCTCGTGGCCGTCCGCGCATTCCGTCCTGGATGTTCCCGGGAACCACTGGTCGATCATGGAAGGAAATGTGCGGTCGACTGCCGAATCCATCGCCGGATGGCTCGATTCCGTTGTTCCAGAATCCGTTCCGGAGGATCGAAAGAAGTGAATCCGGGAGTTTCTCTTCGCGTGAAAGGCGAGTACTATGCAGAAAAGTAATTCCGGTGATGCGGAGACCGCGCCGAGAATCACCATCCTGGGCGCCGGGGTCATGGGCATCGGTATCGCCACGCTCGCCGCCGGACACGGTGTCGCGGTGACGCTCATAGACGTCGACCAGGAGAAACTCGACACCGCCGAGGCCCGGGTCACCCATGAGCTGCGCATGGCGCGGATGATGGACGCGCTGCCGGAATCCGTTCCCGACGCGGAATTCGTCACGAGCCGGTCGGTGTCGGACGCGGCCGGGTCCACCGCGGTCATCGAGGCGATCACGGAGGACGCGGAACTCAAGGCCAAGGTGATCGCCGAGGTCTCCGCCGTCCTCTCGCCCGGCACCCCCCTGATATCGAATACCTCGTCCATTCCCATTGACGAACTGGCCTCGGCGGCCGTGCGTCCGGCGGATCTCGTGGGCACGCACTTCATGAACCCGCCCTCGCTGATCCGCACGGTCGAGGTCATCCGCGGTGCCCGCACCGGCGAGGCCACCGTGGACGCCGTACAGGCCCTGCTCACCACCCTGCGCCGACAGCCCGTCGTGGTGCGGGACGCCCCCGGCTTCGTGACCAGCCGGATCCTGCACCCGATGATCAACGACGCGGCCCGGGTGGTGCAGGAGGGCACGGCGAGCGTCGAGGACGTCGACGCCCTGATGCGGGGCGGCCTGGGGCACGCCACCGGCCCGCTGCGCACCGCCGACCTGATCGGCATCGACAACCTCGTCGACTCGCTGAACGTGCTGTACGAACGCACCGGGGACGACGGCTGTCGTCCCTGCGACCTGCTGCTGGAGAAGGTCCGGGCAGGCGAGAACGGCCGCAAATCCGGCCGCGGTTTCTACGTATACGGAGAGTGAACATCATGACCATTCCCTTCGAAGGCACCGTCGAGAAGGAACTCCTCGACTTCCTCCGGGCCCGCACCAAGACCGAGTGGCAGCAGGACACGGACCTCTTCGCGTCCGGTGGGCTCTCCTCGCTGTTCGCCATGGAGCTGGTGGTCCACCTGGAGAAGGCGTACGGCATCTCGATCCGCGGCGCCGACCTGCGCCTGGACAACTTCCGTACCGTCACCGGCATGGCGGCCCTGGTCGGCCGGCTGCGGGAAGCCGCAGGAGACGGCAGTGAGTGATCTGCTCGCCGAAGCCACCGCCTCGGTCACCGGCCTGGTCGGTGACCGGGCCGGTGGCTGGGACCGGTCGGGGCTGCTCCCCGACGAACTGCTCAGAAAACTCGGCGCTTCCGGGTACCTCTGCACCGGGGCCCCCGCCGAGTACGGCGGGCTGGGCTGGGACAGCCGTACCGGGGGAGAGTTCACCGCCCACGTCGGCAGCCTGTGCAGTTCGCTGCGCAGCGTCATGACCTCCCAGGGCATGGCCGCCTGGACCATCGAACGGCTGGGCACCCGGGCGCAGTGCCGGGAGCTGCTGCCGCGCCTGGTCTCGGGCGAGCTGGCCGCCGTCGGCTTCAGCGAGTCCCAGGCGGGCAGCGACCTGTCCGGGATCGGCACCCGGATCACCGCCGACGGCGACACCGTGGTGGTCGACGGCCACAAGGTCTGGATGACGGCCGCTCACTACGCCGACCTGCTCATCGTGTTCGGACGGATGGGGGACGGCGGCGCCGCCGTCGTGGTGCCCGCCAACGCGCCCGGCGTCGAGGTGCGTCGGGTCGCCGACCCGCTGGGCTGCCGCGCCGCCGGGCACGCCGAGGTCCGCCTCGACTCGGTGCGGCTCCCGGCCGACAGCGTCCTCGGGGGCGCGGGCCTGTCCCTGCCGCTGCTGGTGACCACGGCCCTCGCCTACGGGCGTATGTCGGTCGCCTGGGGATGCGTCGGGATCCTGCGCGCCTGTCTGGCCGCCACCACGGCACACGCCTCGTCCCGGACGCAGTTCGGGCAGCCGCTGGCGCGGCACCAGCTGGTCTCCCGGCATCTGGCCGACCTGTTCATCGGCGAGCAGGTGGCCGCCCGCGCGTGCGAGCACGCCAGCCGCTGCTGGGACGACGGGTCGCCGGACATGGTGGTCGCGACCATCCTGGCCAAGCACGTCAGCGCGGGCCACGCGGCCCGCGGCGCCGCCACGGCCGTCCAGGTCATGGCGTCGGCGGGGGCCCAGGACGGACATCCGGTGGCCCGCGCCTACCGGGACGCCAAGCTGATGGAAATCATCGAGGGCAGCAACGAGATGTGCGAACTGATGCTCGCCGAACACGTGTTGACGACTGTGGAGCCATCATGAGCGACGAGACCGGTACCGACGCGCCGACCCTGGTGAAGTGCCTGGTCTGGGACCTGGACAACACCCTCTGGCAGGGCACCCTGCTGGAGGACAAGGAGGTGCGGCTGCCCGAGGCGATACGTGCCGCGATCGTCGAGCTGGACTCGCGTGGCATCCTCCAGTCCGTGTGCAGCCGGAACGACCACGATCCGGCCTGGGCACGGCTGGAGGAGCTGGGCGTCGCCGAGTACTTCGTCCTGCCCGAGATCGGCTGGGGCCCCAAGTCCCAGGCGGTCGGGCGGATCGCCGACGGCCTGAACTTCGCCCACCGCGCCATCGCGTTCATCGACGACCAGCCCGCGGAGCGGGCCGAGGTCGCCTTCCACCTCCCGGACGTACGCTGCTATCCGGCCGAGGACGCGCTCGCCCTCACCGGACTGCCGGAGTTCAGCCCCGCCGCCGGCACGGTGGACTCCCGCCGCCGCCGGCAGATGTACCAGGCCGGGTTCCGGCGGGAGGCCGAACGGTCCGCCTTCGAGGGCCCCGACGAGGAGTTCCTGCGCTCCCTCGACCTGGTGATGCACATCGGGCGGGCCACCGAGGAGGAACTCACCCGGGTCGAGGAACTGACCCTGCGCACCAGCCAGATGAACGCCACCGGGGTGCACTACTCGGACCGGGCGCTCCGCGACCTGCTGACCGACCCCGGCCATGAGGTCCTGGTCACCAGCCTCACCGACAGGTTCGGTCCGCACGGGGCCGTCGGCGTACTGCTGCTGGAGAAGCACCCGACCGTATGGCACCTCAAGCTGCTCGCCACCTCCTGCCGGGTGGTCTCCTTCGGAGCCGGATCGGTCATCCTCGGCTGGCTGGTGGACCAGGCGGCCGGGGCCGGTGTCCATCTGGTGGCCGACTTCCGCAGGACGGACCGCAACCGCATGATGGAGGTCGCCTACCGGTTCGCGGGATTCGACGACGAGCCCTGCGCCTGCCGCAGCGCCGTACCCGCCGTCGGCGGGGAGGCCGGGGACGAGGAGGCGATCGAGCGGCTGCACCTGGCCGCTGCCCCGCAGCCCGCCTCCACGACGATCCGGCTCCTCGCTCCGGAGCTGGCCGGGGACTCCCCGGCCGATGCCCCGGTGGCGGCCGGGGCCTGACCCGGCCGGTCCTCACGGGGGCGTCACCCCCGTGAGGACCGGCGTATCAGACGTCCTTGCGCCGTACGAGGGTGATGCCGTCCGCCACGGGGAGCATGCTCAGCTCCACCCGCTCGTCCTCGCGCAACCGGGCGTTGAGCGCGCGGACGCCCTCGGTGTCGGCGTCCGTGCACGCGGGGTCGACGACCCGGCCGAAGAAGAGCGTGTTGTCCACGACGATCAGACCGCCCGGCCGGACCAGCTCCATGGCCAGCTCGTAGTAGCGCGGGTAGTTCGCCTTGTCCGCGTCGACGAACACGACGTCGAAGGTGCCGGGCCCCCCGTCGGCGAGCAGGCCCTCCATCGTCTCCACCGCGTCACCCACCCGCAGATCGATCCGATCGGCCACCTCGGCCCGCTTCCAGTACGGGGCGCCGATCGACGGCCAGCGGTCGGTGATGTCACAGGTCACCAGCCGCCCGCCGGCGGGCAGGGCACGGGCCATGCACAGAGTGCTGTAGCCGGTGAAGGTCCCGATCTCCAGGACGGAAGCGGCTCCGACGAGCCGGATCAGCAGCGCGAGGAACTGCCCCTCCTGGGCCGGTACCTGCAGGGCGGTGCCGCCGGGCAGGTCGGCCGTCTCGTGGCGCAGCTCGCGGAGGATGTCGTCCTCGCGGAGCGAGGAATCCGTGACGTACTCCTGAAGTTCCGGGGTCATGCTGATCTGTTCGGCCATCGGATCCTCCTAGCGGGGGGCCACCGGCTTCAGCCGGTGGAGGATTGGCTTCCGCCTGCGGGACGTTCTCCCTCCTTCAGGCGGGTACGTGGGGGAGCGGAGCCATGGACGGCTCCGCGTTCCGGTCGGTCGGTGCGCGCCGGGCCCGGCCGCTCCGCACGGCCGCCGACGCGGGTACGGGAGCGGTGGCCGTCCCGGGAGAGGTGTGGGCGCCCGGCCTCTCTCACGCGACCGGGAGCGGGCGCAGCCGGTCCCGGATGGCGCTGTGCAGCGCCTCGGGGTGATCGTTGAGGTAGAAGTGGCCGCCGGTGAAGACATGCGTGGCGAACGGCCCCCGGGTGTACGTGCGCCACCCCTCGACCTCCTCGACGGACACCAGGGGATCGGCGTCCCCGGTCAACGCCACGACCGGGCAGCGCAGCGGCGGCCCCGGTACGTACACATACGTCTCCACCGCGCGGTAGTCGCCGCGCAGGGCCGGCAGGACCATCCGGCGCAGCTCCGGGTCCTCCAGCACCGCCGCGGTGGACGGGTCCAGCAGCCGCACCTCCCGCAGGAGGCCCGGGTCGTCGCGGAGGTGGATGCTCCCGTCGCGCTCGAAGTGCGGTGCCCGGCGTCCGGAGAGGAACAGGGCGACCGGGCCCCGTGTCTCTCCGCGTTCCTCCAGCCGGCGCGCGACCTCGAACGCCAGGGTGGCGCCCATGCTGTGGCCGAACAGGGCCAGCGGCCGGCCGTCGGCCCGCGCGGTCAGGGCGGGCAGCAGCCGGTCGACCAGCTCCGGGATGCTGTCGACGCACTCCTCGGCCCATCGGTCCTGCCGCCCCGGGTACTGCACGGCCAGGACCTCCGCCGTCGGCCTCAGGGCGGCCGACAGGGCGCGGTAGGAACCGGCCGAGCCACCGGCGTGGGGGAAGCAGACCAGTTGGGCCGGGGCCTCGGGGGCGGCCACGAAACGCCGGAGCCACAGCCCCGGTTCGTCGGCGCGTCGATCCATCGTCCGCCTGCCTCCGTAGAAGGTCGGTCATGCGCCGCCCGTTCGGCACCGTAACCGGAGGCTAGGCAGAACCTGCTGGTGGCGGCCACCCCTAGGGGCCCCTATAGAAGGAACCCCTGCATCCCCCCAGAGTTCCGCAGGTTCCCCCAGACCTTCCGCTCCGGTGCGGACGGCGGCGGTAGAAAGTGTGGGTGGGCATCTGCCCAGACAGGTCTAAGGTCAGATCACTGCCTGGATAGATTCCAAGGTTGGATTACTTCTGACAGAACGGGAGGCCATCCTCATGCGCCTGTTCCTCCTCGCCGACCGCGGCTCCCGGACCCCTGCCCGAGCCGCGAGGCCCGGTGCCGTGCCCGGCTGCGGGCACCCTGTCGCCCCGCTCCTGGCGCCCGTTCCCGACGACCGCGCGGAACTCCCGGGCGGCTGACCGGGCCGGGCCGGACTGTCACTCATCGCCATCGTGCGCACCGCTCCGTCCTCCCACCCGGGGTGACGGGGGCGTGCGGACCAGTCCGCCCCTGTTTCTTCATCCGGTCCCGCGGCGCCCGTGGCACGCGCCCAGTGAGAACCGTGGGACCGGCACGAACCGCTCGTGCCGTCATGAGGGTAAGGCGCTTATGGAATTCCTATTGCTGGGCTCCCTGGTCATCCGGGCGGACGGGAAGGAGCTGACCGTGCCCGCCCCCAGGCAGCGGGTGGTCCTCGCCACGCTCCTGCTGAACGCGAACCGAGTGGTCCCGTTGGAAACCATCGCCGACCTGGTCTGGGACGGCACCCCGCCGCCGAGCGCCGCCGCCACGGTCCGCACCTACGTCATGAGGCTCCGTCAGGTCCTGGGCGCGACCGCCGGGGCGCGGATCATGACCCGCGCGCCCGGCTATCTGATCGAACTGGACGAGAACGAGAGCGACCTGGGGAGGTTCACCGCCCACCGGAGGGCGGCCGCCGCGCTGGCCGGGGCGGGCCGGACCGCGCAGGCCGCCGAGGAGCTCCGCCAGGCGCTCGACCTGTGGCGGCACCAGCCGCTGATGGACGTGGACTCCCGCACGCTCCACGACGTGGAGGTCGGCCATCTGCAGAGACTGCACCTCCAGACGCGCACCTGGCGGATGGACATGAACCTCGAACTGGGGCGCCACGCCGAGATCCTGCCCGAACTGTGGCGGCTGGTGAAGGAGTATCCGTTCCACGAGGGACTGGTCAGCCGCCTCATGCTGGCGCTGTTCCGCTCGGGCCAGCAGCAGGAGGCCCTCGGCCTGTTCCAGCGGACCCGGGCCGCGCTGATCGACCAGCTCGGCACCGAACCGGGCCCGGAGCTCAAGGCGACCCAGCAGGACATCCTGCGGGCCGGGGAGGAGTCACGGCCGCAGGGCTCCACCGGGGTACGCCAGGAGCTGTCCGACGGTCCCGGCCCCACCTGGCCGGGCTGGCCGACCCCCGCCCAACTGCCCCGGGGAACCGTCGACTTCACCGCCCGCGTCTCCGAGGCCGGCGAGGTGGGCCGGCTGCTGCGCGGCGAGGCCCCGACCGCCGGTCCCGCGCCGACGGTGGTGATCACCGGCGCCGGCGGGATCGGCAAGACGGCCCTGGCGCTGCACACGGCCCACCTGGTCCGCGGCGACTTCGACGACGGCCAGCTCTTCGTGGAGCTGGAAGGCAGCACCGGACGCCCCGTGGAGCCCGCCGAGAGCCTCACCCGGCTGCTCGCCGCCCTGGGGGTGCCCGACGGCGAGGTACCGGAGAGCATGGCCAACCGGATCGCCCTCTTCCGGTCACTGATCGCCCGTCGGCGGATGCTCATCGTGCTCGACGACGCGGAGAACACCGCACAGGTCCGCCCGCTCCTGCCCGGCAGCGGCGAGAGCCGGGTGATCGTCACCAGCCGCCACCGGCTCGACGACCTCGAAGGCGCGCACGGCGTGCCGCTCGGCGTACTCGACGAGGGCTCCTCGCTCGAACTGCTGGAACGGATCGTCGGCCACCGGCGCATCGCCGCCGAACCACAGGCCGCCTACCGGATCGCCGTCGCCTGCGCCGGTCTGCCGCTGGCCCTGCGCGTCGTGGGCTGCCGCCTGCTGGCCCGGCCGCGCCGCCGCCTCGGCGACCTGGCGGGCCGGCTGGCCGAGCCACGGCGGCTGCTGGACGAGCTACGCGTCGGCGACCTCGCGGTACGTACCGGCCTGGACGCCGCGTACGCCTCCCTGCACCACCGGTCCGTCCACGGTGTCGACCTCGCGGCGGCCTTCCGGAAACTCGGCGTCGGCAACGTGTCGTACATCCGCCGCGAGACCGTCGCGGTGCTGCTCGACTGCTCCGAGGAGAACGCCGAGGACGTACTCGACGCGCTGGTGGACGCGCACCTGCTGGTCGAGTACGACCACAACCGCTATCACCTGGACGCCCTGTCGCTGGTGTACGCCCGCGAACACGCCGACAAGGAGGGCCCCGAGTGGCGGGTGGAGACGCTGCGCTGCCTGCTCCAGACGTTTCTGCACACCCTCAGCGGGAACGGGCGGCCGTTCACCCCGGGGGACGGGCCGACGACGTACGTGCTGCGCCGGCACACCATGGAGTGGACGGACCACGACAGCGCGGGCGTCCGGGCGGCACTGGCCCAGGCGGAGGCCGTCGGCCCCGAGGCGGTCGGCCTCCGCCTGCTCGGCGAGCTACGCAGACGGCTGCCGTCCGCCGCCGCACCCCGGGCCGTGTCCGGCTGACCGCCGCCACCTCGGCGAGGGCCGCGCAGGGCCCGCCCGCTCACGCGTGACGCTGCGTCCGTTCCGAGCAGCGCGGGCGCGGCGACCTCCCGCGCACAGCGCGCATTCCGGTAGGGTCCGGTGCCACCTCCGCCCTCGTACCGCTCGTCGGTATCGGACCGACCCTCCGGGCCGCAGCAGGCCCGCGACGGCTGTCCGGCCGCCGGCCGAAAAGCGGTCAGCAGGGCCGGGGCCGCCCGGCTGACCGCCGCACACACCGACCAATCCACCGGGGCACCGGCTCCGAATCCAGGGGGGAATGTTCGGACGGTGGAGGAAGCCGCGTGAAAGAAGCCGTACAGATCGGTGGCCACGCCTCGGCGGGGCCCGATCTCCAGGAATTGCTGGTCCAGGTGGCCAGAGGCGACCAGGACGCCTTCTCCCGGGTGTACGACCAGGTCTGCGGGCCCGTCCTCGGGCTGGTGCGTTCCGTCCTGCGCGACCCGGCACAGTCGGAGGAGGTCGCGCAGGAGGTGCTGCTGGAGCTATGGCGTACCGCCACCCGCTTCCAGCCCAGCCGCGGCAGCGCTATGACCTGGGTGCTGACCCTCGCCCACCGGCGGGCAGTGGACCGGGTCCGCTCGGCCCAGGCGTCCAGCGACCGGGAACACCGGGCCGCGCTGCTGGACCGTACCCCGGCCTATGACGAGGTCACCGAACAGGTCGAGGCCGGCCTGGAGCGGGAACAGGTGCGCCGCTGTCTGCGGACGCTCACCGAACTCCAGCGCCAGTCCGTGAATCTGGCCTATTACCAGGGCCTCGCCCACCGGGAGGTGGCCGAACTGCTTTCGATCCCGCTGGGTACGGTCAAAACACGCCTGCGCGACGGACTGATCCGGCTGCGCGACTGCTTGGGGGTGGACGCATGACCGTCGCCGATCTGCATACGCTCACTGGCGCGTACGCGCTGCACGCTCTGGCACCGCGGGAGCGCGCCGAGTTCGAACGCCATCTGGACGTGTGCGAGGCATGCGTCCAAGAGGTGCGGGAGCTGGCCGCCACGGCCGCCAGACTCGGCCGTGCCGTGGCCGTGACCCCACCGCCGGACCTCAAGGAGCAGGTGCTCCGCCGTATCGCGACCGAGCGACAGGATCCGCCGAAGGCGGCGCCGTCGCCCCGTCCCGGCGGTGGCGCGGCACGCGGGCGCGCGCTGTCCCGCTTCGCGCTCGCGGCGTGCCTGGCCGCCGCAGTCGGCTTCGGCGGGGTCGCGGGCTGGCAGTACCAGGAGGCGCGTGACGCGCGTGGTCACACGCGGGCGGAACAGCAGCGGTCCGAGGAGCTGGCGACGGTGCTGGCCGCCCCGGACGCCAAGGCCGTCACCGGAAGGCTGACGGCCGACGCGACCGGCACGGTCGTGGTCTCACGGAGCCGGGGCAAGGCCGCGTTCATCGCGACCGGGATGCCGAAGCCACCCCGCGGCAAGGTGTATGAACTCTGGTACAACGACGGCGGCACGATGCGCGCCGCCGGGCTGCTGGACCTGTCCGGGGGCTCCGGCTCGGTACTGATGGACGGCTCCCTCGAAGGTGCCTCCGGCATGGGCATAACGGTCGAGCCGGCCGGTGGCTCGAAGCGGCCCACCTCCGATCCGCTGGCCTTGATGGACTTCCCGGCCGCCTGACAGGTGGGGAGGGCACCGGCCTTCCCCACCGGCTGCCCCGCCCCGGCCCGCCGCATGTTGGGCGGAGCGTTTCCGCGGGCGAGGGACGGCTTCATCGATGTCCGGCGCGACCTTCTCGGCGTACTTTTCCTTCGTTCGGGTTCACGACCAATCCGCCTGGCATCCCGCACCGAATGGCCGGTGTGAGCGAAGATCCGAAAGTGCCGGCAACCGAGGAGAGTCACCGTGGCCCGACGGCGCGTCTGGTGCGCGGCGCTCTGGCCGCGCTCAGCGGCCTGATCACGGGGTTCACCGCGCTGGCGGTCGCGGAGCTGGTGTCGGCGGCGGTACGGCCCGAATCGAGTCCCGTCACGGCGGTCGGCGGAGCGGCCATCGACCTGGCCCCGCCGGCCCTGAAGGACTTCGCCGTACGGAACTTCGGCACCCACGACAAGCTGGTGCTCCAGCTCGGCATCCTGGCCCTCCTCGCCGTCTTCGCCATGGCGGTCGGAGTAGTCGCGTTGCGCCACCGGTTGATCGGTTCCGCGGCGGTTCTGGTATTCGGCGCGATCGGGGCGGTGGCCGCGGTGAGCCGTCCCGACGGCGCTCTCCTCGACGCGATGCCCTCGGTGGTGGGCGCGTTGACGGCCGGGGCGGTGCTCCGCGTTCTGGTCACCCGGCTCACGCTCCGCCCTTCCCGGGCCGCCCCGGGCACGGACGGAGCCACAGCCCCCCGCACCGCCGCCGCGCGGAGCGGCTTCGACCGGCGCGGCTTCGTCATCGCCGCCACGACGGCGGTGACGGCATCGGCCGGAGCGGGTGTACTGGGACAACGGCTCAACGCGTCGGGGGCGGCCGGCGCCGTGGCCTCCCGCGCCGCTGTCGTGCTCCCCGCGCCTTCCTCACCGGCCCGTCCGGTACCGGCGGGCGCGGATCTCACGGTCCGGGGTCTGTCTTCCTTCACCACGTCCAACAAGGACTTCTACCGGGTGGACACGGCCCTGGTCGTGCCCAGAATCGATGCCACCACCTGGCGGCTGAAGATCCATGGCAAGGGTGTCTCCCGGCCGCTGACCCTGAGTTTCGACGATCTGCTCCGCAGGGAGCTGATCGAACGGGACATCACCTTGACCTGTGTGTCCAACGAGGTCGGCGGTCCGTATGTGGGCAACGCACGCTGGATCGGCGTCAGGCTGGCCGACCTGCTGCGCGAGGCGGGCGTCCGGCTGCCCTCGCGAGGCGGGCCCGCCGACCAGATCGTGGCCCGCTCCGTCGACGGCATGACCATCGGCTCACCGGTCGAGACGGTCATGGACGGCCGGGACGCCATGCTGGCGATGGGGATGAACGGGGAACCGCTCCCCTTCGACCACGGCTTCCCGGTACGGATGGTGGTCCCCGGCCTCTACGGCTATGTCTCCGCCTGCAAGTGGCTCCAGGACCTCGAACTCACCACGTTCGCCGACTACGACGCGTACTGGGTGAAGCGGAGCTGGTCCCAGCAGGCTCCCGTCAAGACCGAGTCGCGGATCGACACCCCGCGTCCGTTCGCCTCTCCCCAGGCGGGCACGGTTCCGGTCGCCGGGGTGGCCTGGGCACAGCAGCGGGGGATCGCCCGGGTCGAGGTACGGGTCGACGGCGGCCCCTGGCACACCGCGAAGCTCGGGGCCCAGGATACGAAGGACACCTGGCGCCAGTGGCTGTGGCACTGGCCTGCCACCAGCGGCAACCACACGCTGGAGGTCCGCGCCACCGACCAGGACGGCTACACCCAGACCGGCAGACGCGTCGGCACGGTGCCCAACGGCGCCACCGGCTGGCACTCGGTGGTGGTCACGGTGACCTGATGGGCGGTCACCACCCTCGTACCACCACGTCACCCCACCCCTCGGCACGGCACCGCCTTGCCCGAGATCCCGGATGAACCACCGCGTAAACCATTAAAACGTCCGTGGGCGGAACGCTCCGCGCACGACTTCCCAAGGAGATACGACATGAATGCCACCCGCTTCCAGCGCGCCGCCCTCGCCGCCCTCGGCGCTGTCGTCCTGCCGCTGGCCCTCACCGCCTGTTCCAGCGACAACAGCAAGGACACCAAGGGCAGCGGCGACTCGGCGACCGCCACCGAGCAGTCCGACACCAGCACGACGGACGGCGCGGCCGGCACGGGCGACAAGCCGTTCGGTACGGCGTGCGCGTCGGTACCGAAGAGCGGCGCGGGTTCGTTCGACGGCATGTCGAAGGACCCGGTCGCGACCGCCGCGTCCAACAACCCCGACTTGTCCACCCTGGTGACCGCGGTGAAGAAGGCCGGTCTGGTGGACACACTCAACAACGCGGAGAACATCACGGTGTTCGCGCCCACCAACGAGGCGTTCGCCAAGATCCCGAAGGCGGACCTGGACAAGGTGCTGGCCGACAAAGCCACGCTGACGAAGATCCTCACGTACCACGTCGTGGGCGAGAAGCTGGCCCCGAAGGCATTGGAGGACGGCACCTTCCCGACCCTGGAGAAGAGCACGCTCACCACCAAGGGTTCGGGTGAGTCCTACACCGTCAACGGCTCCGCCAAGGTCGTGTGCGGTAACGTCCCGACCGCCAACGCGACCGTCTACATCATCGACACCGTCCTGATGCCGAAGATGTGAGCCGACGGCACGCCCCCTCGTGAGGCATTCCCTGCTCCGGGTCGCCGACGGACGGCGCCCCGGAGCGCACGGCCCGTCGCGGGCCCGGACTCGGGCCGGGACACCGTAGGGATGGGCCGTCCCCCGGAAGCAGGGGAACGGCGGCGCTTTCGCCGACAGGGCGCGCTCCTGCCGGTTGGCCACGTATCGTCGTCAACCGGTTTCCGAGGGTGGTGCCAGCTCTGTCGGAGGGACCTTTCAGGGACGATCCGCCGGGTGGACGGGAAAGGCCGTGACAGAGCTGAAAGATGAGAAACCCCTGATCAGAGAGGGTTTCTCAACACTCGATGATGTTCACCGCGAGCCCGCCCCGGGCCGTCTCCTTGTACTTGACGGACATGTCGGCGCCGGTCTCCTTCATGGTCTTGATGACCTTGTCGAGGGAGACCTTGTGCGTGCCGTCGCCGCGCAGGGCCATCTTGGCGGCGGTGACGGCCTTGACCGCCGCCATGCCGTTGCGTTCGATGCAGGGGATCTGGACCAGACCGCCGACCGGGTCGCAGGTGAGGCCGAGGTTGTGCTCCATGCCGATCTCGGCGGCGTTCTCGACCTGTTCGGTGGAGCCGCCGAGGACTTCGGCGAGGGCGCCCGCCGCCATGGAGCAGGCGGAGCCGACCTCGCCCTGGCAGCCGACCTCGGCACCGGAGATGGAGGCGTTCTCCTTGAAGAGCATGCCGATGGCGCCCGCGGCGAGGAGGAAGCGGACGACGCTGTCGTCCTTCTCGGCCTCCGTGGCACCGCCCGCCGCGAAGTTCATGTAGTAGTGCAGGACGGCGGGGATGATGCCCGCCGCGCCGTTCGTCGGGGCGGTCACGACGCGGCCGCCCGCGGCGTTCTCCTCGTTGACGGCCATGGCGTAGAGGGTGATCCACTCCATGGCGTGGGTCTGCGGGTCGCCCTCGGCGCGGAGCTGGCGCGCGGAGTGGGCGGCGCGGCGGCGGACCTTGAGGCCGCCGGGGAGGATGCCCTCGCGGGCCATGCCGCGCGCGACACAGGCCTGCATGACGCGCCAGATGCCGAGGAGTCCGGCGCGGATCTCGTCCTCGGTGCGCCAGGTCTTCTCGTTCTCCAGCATGAGGGCGGAGATGGACAGTCCGGTGTCGGCGGAGAGCTTCAGCAGTTCGTCGCCGGTGCGGAAGGGGTATTTCAGGATGGTGTCGTCGAGCTTGATGCGGTCCTCGCCGACCGCGTCCTCGTCGACGACGAAGCCGCCGCCCACCGAGTAGTACGTCTTCTCCAACAGGAGGGCGCCCTCCGCGTCGTACGCGAGGACCGTCATGCCGTTGGCGTGGTACGGCAGGGCCTTGCGGCGGTGCAGGACCAGGTCGGTGTCGGGGTCGAAGGCGATCTCGTGCGCGCCGAGGACGTTCAGCCGGCCCTCGGCGCGGATCCGCTCCACCCGCGCGTCGGCGTTCTCCACGTCGACGGTACGGGGGGAGTCGCCCTCCAGGCCGAGCAGGACCGCCTTGGGGGTGCCGTGGCCGTGGCCGGTCGCGCCGAGGGATCCGTACAGCTCGGCCCGTACCGAGGAGACATGGGCGAGCAGGCCCTCGTTCTTGAGGCGTCGGGCGAACATCCGGGCGGCCCGCATGGGGCCGACCGTGTGGGAGCTGGACGGGCCGATGCCGATCGAGAACAGGTCGAAGACCGAGATGGCCACGGTGGGGGACTCCTTGAAGCTGGGTGGGTGGTACGGGGGGTACGGGGCCGGTGTCGCCCGGTGGGCGTGGTGGCCCCGTACCCCCGTGGGGTGAGCCGGTGGGCTACAGCGCCGGGTACAGCGGGTGCTTCGCGGCGAGCGCGGAGACCCGGGCCGCCAGCGCCTCGCGGTCGAACTCGGGCTTCAGCGCGGCCGCGATGACCTCCGCGACCTCGGCGAAGTCCTCGGCCGCGAAGCCGCGGGTGGCCAGCGCCGGGGTGCCGATCCGCAGGCCCGAGGTGACCATCGGGGGGCGCGGGTCGTTCGGGACGGCGTTGCGGTTGACCGTGATGCCGACCTCGTGGAGGCGGTCCTCGGCCTGCTGGCCGTCCAGCTCGGAGTCGCGCAGGTCGACCAGGACCAGGTGGACGTCCGTACCGCCGGAGAGCACGGAGACACCGGCCTCGGTCACGTCGCTCTGGACCAGGCGCTCGGCGAGGATCCGGGCGCCTTCCAGGGTGCGCTTCTGGCGGTCCTTGAACTCGTCGGTGGCCGCGACCTTGAAGGCGACCGCCTTGCCCGCGATGACGTGCTCCAGCGGGCCGCCCTGCTGGCCGGGGAAGACCGCGGAGTTGATCTTCTTCGCCAGTTCCTTGGTGGAGAGGATCACCCCGCCGCGCGGACCGCCGAGGGTCTTGTGCGTGGTCGTGGTCACGACATGCGCGTGCGGTACGGGGTTGGGGTGCAGCCCCGCGGCGACCAGACCGGCGAAGTGCGCCATGTCGACCATCAGGTACGCGCCGACCTCGTCCGCGATCCGGCGGAAGGCCGCGAAGTCGAGCTGGCGGGGGTAGGCCGACCAGCCGGCCACGATCAGCTTCGGACGGGACTCCTTGGCCAGCCGCTCGACCTCGGCCATGTCGACCTGGCCGGTGGCGTCGTCCACGTGGTACGCGACCACGTTGTAGAGCTTGCCGGAGAAGTTGATCTTCATGCCGTGGGTCAGGTGCCCGCCGTGGGCGAGGTTCAGACCCATGATCGTGTCGCCGGGGGAGAGCAGCGCGAACATCGCGGCCGCGTTCGCCTGGGCGCCCGAGTGCGGCTGGACGTTGGCGTGCTCGGCGCCGAAGAGCGCCTTCACCCGGTCGATGGCGATCTGCTCGATCACATCGACGTGCTCGCAGCCGCCGTAGTAGCGGCGGCCGGGGTAGCCCTCGGCGTACTTGTTGGTCAGCACGGAGCCCTGGGCCTCCATGACCGCGACCGGAGCGAAGTTCTCCGAGGCGATCATTTCGAGGGTGGACTGCTGACGGTGGAGCTCCGCGTCGACAGCGGCGGCGACGTCCGGGTCGAGCTCGTGGAGCGAGGCGTTCAGAAGCGGATTCGAAGACATCACAGTCCCTGGGGTGTCAGTTGCCGGAGCACGTCAGCTGCCGGAGAACTCTTTGTACTCGTCCGCGGAGAGCAGCCCGTCCGGCTCCTCCGCGACCCGTACCTTGAACAGCCAGCCGCCCGTGTACGGAGCGGAGTTCACCAGCGAGGGGTCGTCCACGACGTCCTGGTTCGTCTCGGTGACCTCGCCGGTCACCGGGGCGTACAGATCGCTGACGGACTTGGTGGACTCCAGCTCTCCGCAGGTCTCGCCCGCGGTCACCGTGTCACCCACCCCGGGAAGCTGGGCGAACACGACATCGCCGAGGGCGTTGGCCGCGTACTCCGTGATGCCGACCGTCGACACGCCGTCCTCGGCGGCCGTCAGCCACTCGTGCTCCTTGCTGTAGCGCAGCTGCTGGGGGTTGCTCATGACCTGGATTCTCCTGTACGCGGGGGTGTGGTGCGGAACTGTCGTCTTACGGATCGAGACGTTTTGGGCTGTGGGACCGGTCCGGATCACTTCTGGCGCTGGTAGAACGGCAGCGCCACGACCTCGTACGGCTCCTGGGAGCCCCGGATGTCCACGGTGACGCCCGCCGTGCCCGGCGCGGCGTGCGTGGCGTCGACGTACGCCATGGCGATCGGCCTGCCCAGCGTCGGCGAGGGGGCGCCCGAGGTGATCTCGCCCACGTCCCGGCCGTCCGCGAGCACCCGGTAACCGGCGCGCGGGACGCGGCGGCCCTCGGCGATCAGGCCGACCAGCTTGCGCGGCGGGGCGGTCGCGGCGCGCTCGGCCGCCACCGCCAGGGCCGTACGCCCGACGAAGTCGCCGCCGTTCGACGTCTTCCCGAACTTCACGACCCGGCCGAGCCCCGCGTCGAACGGGGTCAGGGCGGTGGACAGCTCGTTCCCGTACAGCGGCATGCCGGCTTCGAGGCGGAGCGTGTCGCGGCAGGACAGCCCGCACGGCATCAGGCCGACGTCCGCGCCCGCCCCGGTCAGCGCCTGCCAGAGCGGCTCCGCGTGGCGCGGCTCGACGAACAGCTCGAAGCCGTCCTCGCCGGTGTAGCCGGTGCGCGCGATCAGCGCGGGGACCCCGGCGACGGTGCCGGGCAGGCCCGCGTAGTACTTCAGCCCGTCGAGGTCCGCGTCGGTGAGGGACTTGAGGATGCCGGGGGACTCGGGGCCCTGGACGGCGAGCAGCGCGTACGCGTCGCGGTCGTCCCGTACCTCCGCGTCGAAGCCGTCGGCGCGCGCGGTCAGGGCGTCCAGCACGGTCTGCGCGTTGGAGGCGTTGGCGACGACCATGAAGGTGTCCGGGGCGAGCCGGTAGACGATCAGGTCGTCCAGGATGCCGCCGTCCTCGCGGCAGATCATGGTGTAGCGGGCCCGGCCCACGGCCACGGCGCCGAGATCGCCGACCAGCGCGTGGTCCAGGAGATCGGCGGCGGCCGGTCCCGACACGGTGAGCTCGCCCATGTGGGAGAGGTCGAAGAGCCCCGCGCGGGTACGGACGGCCCGGTGCTCGTCCCGCTCGCTGCCGTACCGCAGCGGCATGTCCCAACCCGCGAAGTCGGTCATGGTCGCGCCGAGCGCCCGGTGTACGGCGTCGAGCGCGGTCCGGCGGGCGGGCGCGGCGGGGCTATCGCTGAGGGGGGCATGGCTCATTGTGTGACTCCCAGGGCATGACAGAGAGGACGGTCCTCCCCATCTGTCATCGGAACCTGAGAGGTTCATCACGACCACACGTACTGAGGTCATGACTTGCACCTTGGGTGGAGCCGCCGAAACGCGGCCCGCTTTTCAGATATGCCTCATCCACGCGGTTCGGGGCCTGAGAGATTCAAGGGAGGAACTTGCTCCTTCGGCGCCCGGCGCACTGGGTGACCGGGACTCTCCCGCGCGGATTCAAACGGCCGGTATGCAGTTGACGCGCACATTGTCGCACGCATCGCCCCACCATGGGGTGGCCAGTGGACGACTCGCCCGCAGGGGCGAAGAGCTTGCGGGATATTACCTTCTCTTTACACTTCGTGGGCAAGGGTCGTGGACAACGGCGTGGAACAGGCCGGCCGGGCTGACAGAGCTGACAGGGGGACGGCGATGATGACGCAGGGCTTCGGGGCGTACGCGACGACCGCGGGAGTGCCCGTACAGCAAGGCGTGCCGCACGGCGCACAGCAGGACGCGACCGCCGGCGGAGCGGCGCCCCGCGCGACCGTGCCCACCGTCCGGGACCTGAGAGGGCGGGGCGGCGCGGGACCGGCCGGCCTGGTCTTCGCGGCGGGGGACGTCGTCGTCGTCTCCGGTCTGCCCGGCAGCGGCAAGTCCACCCTGATCCGGCGCGTCGCGAACGGCGGCGGGATCGACTCCCAGGACGCCAGGGACCGCTGGGCGCGCCGGATGCCGCCGGGGCTGCCGTACGCCGTCTACCGCCCGCTGGTCCGGCTCGCGCACTACGCCGGGCTCCGCCGCGTGCTCGCCTCCGGCGCGAGCACGGTCGTGCACGACTGCGGGACGCAGACCTGGGTACGGAGCTGGCTGGCCCGCGAGGCCCGCGCCCGGGGCCGGCTGCTCCACCTCGTCCTGCTGGACGTCGCGCCCGAGGTCGCGCGCCAGGGCCAGCGCGAACGCGGGCGCGGCGTCTCCGGATACGCCTTCGCCCGCCACCGCCGCGCGGTCGGCCGGCTCCTCGCCGAGGCCGAGGCGGGCCGCGCGCCCGCGGGCTGCGCCTCGGTGACCCTCCTGGACCGGGACACGGCCGACGCGCTCCGGGTGATCACCTTCCCCTGAGGCCGCCCGGCACATGAGGGGGGCACCGCGACGCTGCCCCCCTCATGTGCCGGCGGTCTAAGGTGCTGCCCCAGGGCCGAGGGCGGCGGAAGACAGCGAGTGGAAGCAGCGGTGACAACAGTGAATACGGCATGGCCGGGCAACGAACTCGAAGAGGTGCTCACCGCCTCGCACGGCGCCGTGGGCGCGGGCGGCCGGCTGATCGAGGTGCTCGGCCGCAGCGAGGTCTGGATCCCGCTGCCCAATGGCGGCGGACCCGACAGCCGCTCCCTCGATCTGCCGACGGTGGAGATCGGCGGCGCCGCGTACGTCCCGGTGTTCAGCTCGGCGCAGCAGTTCCGCCAGTGCGCCGGGGAGCACATGGCGTTCACGGTCGCCCCGGCCCGGGAGTTCGCCCGGGGCCTGCCCCCGCAGCTCGGGATCGCGGTCAACCCCGGCGGGGCGGTCGGCGCGCCGCTGCCGCCGCCCGCCGTCGCGGAGCTGTGCCGGACGGGCCGCACCCCGCTCGACGGCGCCGCGAGCGGCGGCCGGGTCCGGCTCTTCGAGCCGGACTGGCAGGACGACCCGGTCGACTTCCTCGCCGCCGCCGCGGCCGAGTTCGAGGCGTCCGGCGTGGTGCTCTCCGCCCGCCGCGCGCTCGCCAGCGTGGAGGGCGCGCCCCCGGTGCTCTTCGTCGGCGTACAGCTCTCCGCCTGGACGGCCGACCAGCAGGGTGTCCCGATGGACGCGCTCGGCCGGGCGCTCGGCCGGGTGCCCGTCGGCTGGCCGGTCAACCTCCTGCTGCTGGACCTGGCACAGGACCCGGTCGCCGACTGGCTGGCGGCCAAGGTGCGACCGTTCTACCAGCGCGGTTAGGACGGGGGTGGGGGGCCGGGGCCGTGTCGCGGGGGTACGGGCCGCGCGCGCGGGTACGAGTTGAGGAGAGCGGCCCCGGCCCGTCTGCGCGGTGGGCACACCTGGCGTCAAGTCTGTGTCAGTACGGCCGCCTAAGCTGGTTTGATGGCCGGGCCGTCGCACCGTGTGCCCGAGGGCGCCCGGGTGGGCCGGGCGAATGGTGGATCGAAGAGGGGCGGGACCCAGAGTGAGCGCGTCAGGCACCGCGGCGGCCGGACAGGTCGAGCACATGCTGCGCCAGGTGACGCCGGGACGGTACGACGCGTACGAGGCGCTCCTGCGGGCCCTGGCCGAGGAGAGCGTCTGGATGCTGCTCTGGCACGGCCGGTCGGGCTCGCCCGACGCCCAGTACGGCAACATGGAGATGGACGGCCTCGGCTACGCCCCCTGTGTCACCTCGGCCCAGGAGCTGGCCGCCAGCGGCTGGACCCGCGCCCACGAGGTGGTCACGGGCCGCGACATCGCCCGCGCCCTCTACCCCGACCGCTGGGGGATCTGGCTCAATCCGCACGCCCCCGGCGGCGGTGTCGGCATCCCCTGGCTCGATCTGCGCCGGATCGCCACCGGCCTCGACCGGATGCCCGCGGGACCGCTGCGCCTGTCGGAACCGGCCATCCAACTGCCCCAGTTCTACGCGTTGTTGACGCAGAACGCGCACCACACCCCGGCCGTCCGCGCGCTGCGCCGGGCCTGGGTGCAGCCGGCGCTCGGCGTCCCGTATCTCGCCATCGGCCTCGACCTGTACGACACGAGCCCGGCCTCCGTCGACTCCGTACGGGCGATGATGCGCCAGTCGGTCGCCGCCGTCCCGGACGGGCTCCCGGTCTCCACCGTTGCGATGTCCGACGAATACGACCCGGTAACAATGTGGCTGCGCGCCCATTCCCGCCCGTTCTACGACCGCGAGGCGCACGCGGCGCCCGGCTCCCCCGACCGGCCCGCCGGATACGGCTATCCGCCGCCGGCCTCCCGCGCGTACTGACACAGCGCCCGCCGGGGCCGTGACCGTGGCCGTATACGGCCGGGGAACGCGAAAGGTTCAGACCAAGGTACAGTCCGGGGCGGCCGGAAAGGCGCGCCCGTACGGAGGGCTGTCCCGGCGGATCGCGAACCGTATCGCTATGGTCAAATTTCGGTATAAAAGAGCGGGTTGAGCGCCCCGGCGGATCCGGTGCCCCGGTGGCCGTCGAGGTCCGCTGAGACGCGGGCGTTGTCCGTATAACGGCACCCCTTTCCTCGCATCACGGTTGGGCAACCATTGGCCGTGAAGGGTGGCGGGCGATCGCGGGTGGTTGAAGACTCCGTGCAGCACGGGCCCTCGGCACGCACTAGTGTGCGATGCGCTCAAAGAAGCAGTTCCCCCGAATCCGGGGGATCACCATGCATGTACGAAGTGAACGAGCCGCTGCAGCGGCGGTCATGGGCCGGCCACCGTCGGCCGAGAGGGGTCTCCAGCGCAATGACGGCACCTATCGAGACCACCGGGTCGGCGGCGCAAGCTCCGCCGGAAGCGGTCCTGGAGGGCGCCGGGGGCAAGCAGATCGAGGGTCGTTCGCTCGGCCGGATCGCGTGGACGCGTTTCAGACGGGACAAGGTCGCCATAGCGGGCGGCGTCGTCGTGATCCTGCTGGTCCTTGTCGCCGTACTGTCCAAGCCGATCCAGGCGGTCTTCGGGCTCGACCCCAACGCCTTCAACCAGGATCTCGTCGACCCCATTCTGCTGGCCCCCAAGGGTGGCTTCGGCGGCATCAGCTGGGACCACCTGCTGGGTGTCGAGCCGCAGACCGGGCGCGACATCCTGGCCCGCATCATCGAGGGCTCCTGGGTCTCGCTGGTCGTCGCGGCCGGCTCCACCCTGCTCTCCGTCGTCATCGGTGTCGTGATGGGCGTCGTGGCGGGCTTCTACGGCGGCTGGGTCGACAGTGCCATCAGCCGGCTGATGGACACGTTCCTGGCGTTCCCGCTCCTCCTGTTCGCCATCGCGATCTCGGCTTCGCTCCAGGGCAAGGCGTTCGGCCTGGAAGGGCTGTCGCTCCGTATCGCCGTACTGATCTTCGTCATCGGCTTCTTCAACTGGCCGTACATCGGACGCATCGTGCGGGCGCAGACGCTGAGCCTGCGCGAGCGGGAGTTCGTGGAGGCCGCGAGATCGCTCGGCGCCCGCGGCCCGTTCATCCTTTTCCGTGAGCTGCTGCCGAACCTGATCGCGCCGATCCTCGTGTACGCGACCCTGCTGATCCCCACCAACATCCTCTTCGAGGCGTCCCTCAGCTTCCTGGGTGTCGGTATCGCTCCGCCGCAGGCCTCCTGGGGAGGCATGCTGTCCACTGCGGTCGATCTGTACCAGGTCGACCCCATGTTCATGGTCATTCCCGGCATGGCGATCTTCATCACCGTGCTGGCCTTCAATCTGCTGGGGGACGGGCTGCGCGACGCACTCGACCCCCGTGGCAAGTAATCGCGGCCCCGCCGCACCGGTACCCGGTCCAATTCGAGGGGACTTTCCCAGGTGAACAGCAGAAAGACAGCATCGGCGATCGCCGTGACGCTGGCGGTGGCGCTGGGCGCGACCGCTTGCGCCAGCGGCGACAGTGGCAAGGACAACGGCGGCGGCAACGCGAAGGCCGACGCGGGCCTCAGCAGCATCGTCAACGCGAGCACGAAGAAGGGGGGGACGGTCACGTACGAGCACTCCAGTGGCCCCGACTCCCTGGACCCGGGCAACACGTACTACGGCTGGGTGCAGAATTTCTCGCGGCTCTACGCGCGTTCCCTGGTGACCTTCAAGCCGGCCGCCGGCAAGGAGGGCCTCCAGGTCGTCCCCGACCTGGCGACCTCGCTCGGCAAGGCCAGCCCGGACGCGAAGACCTGGACGTACACGCTCCGTAAGGGCATCACGTTCCAGGACGGCACCGAGATCACCTCGGCGGACGTCAAGTACGCCATCGAGCGCTCCAACTTCGCGCCCGAGGCCCTGTCCAACGGCCCGACCTACTTCAAGTCGTACCTGGAGGGCGGCGAGAAGTACAAGGGTCCGTACAAGGACAAGTCCAAGGACGGTCTCCAGTCCATCGAGACCCCGGACAAGTACACGATCACGTTCAAGCTGAACAAGCCGTTCGCGGACATGGACTACCTCGCGGCGTTCTCGCAGACGGCTCCGGTCCCGCAGAAGGCCGACACGGGCGCGGACTACGTCCAGAAGATAGTCTCGTCGGGCCCGTACCAGTTCTCCTCGTACAGCGAGAGCCGTGGCGCGACGCTCGTCCGCAACCCGGAGTGGGACCCGAAGACGGACCCGATCCGCAAGGCGCTGCCGGACAAGATCGAGCTGAAGTTCAACGTCAACGCGTCGACGATCGACGAGCACCTGCTCAACGACTCGATCACCGCTGACATCGGCGGCACCGGGCTCCAGTCCAAGACCCAGCCCAAGGTGCTCGTCAAGCCGTCCGAGAAGGCCAGGACGGACAACCCGTACGCGGGCGCGCTCCAGTACCTGGCGATCAACGTCAACGTGAAGCCGTTCGACAACATCGAATGCCGCAAGGCCGTGCAGTACGCGGTGGACAAGGCCGGCATGGTCGACTCCATCGGCGGTTCGGTCAAGGGCGAGCCCGCGACCACGGTGATCCCGCCGTCGGTGGCCGGTTACCAGAAGTTCGACCTGTACCCGACCGCGGGCAACAAGGGCGACGCGGCCAAGGCCGAGGAAGCCCTCACCGCGTGCAAGCAGCCGAAGGGCTTCAACACCGTGCTGACCGCGCGGTCCGACCGTCCTGACGAGGTCACCGCCGCCACCCAGCTCCAGGAGAGCCTGAAGAAGGTCGGCATCAACGCCGAGATCAAGACCTTCCCGGCCGACAAGTACTTCACGGACTTCGCCGGTTCGCCGAAGTGGGTGCACGACAACAAGGCCGGCCTCATGATGATGGCCTGGGGCGCCGACTGGCCGACCGGCTTCGGCTTCCTCGACCAGATCGTGAACGGCGCGGCGATCAAGCCGTCCGGTGGCACGAACCTGATGGAGCTGAACGACCCGAAGATCAACAAGGCGCTGACGGACGGCATCGGCACGGTCGACGCCACCGCCCGCGGCAAGAAGTGGGGCGAGGTCGACAAGCTGGTCATGGAGAACGCCTCCGTGGTCCCGCTGTTCTACCGCAAGAACCTGCTGTACCGCCCGGTGTCCGCGACCAACGTCACGGTGGCCGAGGCATACCTGGGCATGTACGACTACGCGCTCATGGGCTCGTCCAAGTAACGCGGGCCCTCCGTCCCAGGGCCTGTCGGTCCTTCGCGGGACCTGGAACACCCCTGACACCTCGTAACACCTGTACATCAAACAGCACCCCCCGAAAGGCAGGTGAAGGTGCCGGGTCGTACGGGCGCACCCCGCCCGTACGACCCGGCACCGCACGGCTGTGGCTGCGTACATCATCCGACGCGTCTTCGCCGCGGTGTTGCTGCTGCTGGTGGTCAGCGCAGTCACGTTCGCGATCTTCTTCCTGGTTCCCCGCCTCGGCGGGCAGACAACCGACTCGCTGGCCGCCCAGTACGTCGGCAAGGGCGCCGATCCGGCGTCCATCGCCGCCATCAAGGCGAACCTGGGGCTCGACCAGCCCCTGTATCTCCAGTACTGGCACTTCATCAAGGCCATCGTGGTCGGCGCCGAGTACAACTTCGGCCCCAACCCCTCGGTCTGCAACGCGCCGTGCTTCGGCTACTCGTTCAAGACGCATGTCGAGGTCTGGCCCGAGATAGTCCAGCGCGTCCCGGTCACCCTGTCGCTCGCCATCGGCGCGGCGGTCATCTGGGTCATCTCCGGCGTCTCGATCGGCGTGCTCTCCGCGCTCAAGCCCGGTTCGGTCTTCGACCGCGTCGCCATGGGCATCGCCCTGGCCGGCGTCTCGCTGCCGATGTTCTTCACCGGTCTGGTCTCCCTCGCCCTGTTCAGCTTCCACTGGACGATCTGGCCCGACCTCCAGTTCGTACCGTTCACCGAGAACCCCGGTGAATGGGCCTGGAACCTGGTCCTCCCCTGGTGCACGCTCGCCTTCCTGTACTCGGCGCTGTACGCGCGGCTCACCCGCGCGGGCATGCTGGAGACCATGGGCGAGGACTACATCAGAACGGCGCGGGCGAAGGGCCTGAAGGAGCGCAAGGTCGTCGTCAAACACGGTCTGCGCGCCGCGCTCACCCCGCTCGTCACCATCTTCGGCATGGACTTCGGGCTCCTGCTGGGCGGCGCCGTCATCACCGAGGGCGTCTTCTCCTTCCAGGGGCTGGGCCAGTACGCCATCCAGGGCGTGACCCGCAGCGACCTGCCCATCGTGATGGGCGTGACGCTGGTCGCCGCCTTCTTCATCGTTCTCTGCAATCTGCTGGTGGACCTCGTGTACGCCGCGATCGACCCCCGGGTGAGGCTCTCATGAGCGACGTGAGCAAGACGGACACGAACGCGGCAGAGGCTACGAACGGCGGTGCGGACGCGGCCGAGGGCGCCTCCACCGACGGTGGTTCGGCCACGGGCAAGAAGTTCCTGTCCGTACGGGACCTGCGCATCCACTTCGACACCGACGACGGCCTCGTGAAGTCCGTCGACGGCGTCAGCTTCGACCTCGAAGCGGGCAAGACCCTCGGCATCGTCGGCGAGTCCGGCTCCGGGAAGTCCGTGACCTCGCTGGGCATCATGGGGCTGCACAACTCCGAGCGGGCCCGGATCTCCGGTGAGATCTGGCTGGACGGCGAGGAACTGATCGGCGCCGGACCCGAGCGGGTCCGCCGGCTGCGCGGCCACAAGATGGCGATGATCTTCCAGGACCCGCTGTCGGCGCTGCACCCGTACTACAGCATCGGCGCGCAGATCGTGGAGGCGTACCGCGTCCACAACCCCGTCGACAAGAAGACGGCCAAGAAGCGCGCCATCGAGATGCTGGACCGGGTCGGGATCCCCGAGCCCGCCCGGCGCTACAACGACTACCCGCACCAGTTCTCCGGCGGTATGCGCCAGCGCGCGATGATCGCCATGTCCCTGGTCAACAACCCCGAGCTGCTGATCGCCGACGAGCCGACGACCGCCCTGGACGTGACCGTCCAGGCGCAGATCCTCGACCTCATCCGCGATCTCCAGAAGGAGTTCCACTCGGCGGTCGTCATCATCACCCACGACCTGGGCGTCGTCGCCGAGATCGCGGACGACCTGCTGGTGATGTACGCGGGACGCTGTATCGAGCGCGGCGCGGCGGAGAAGGTCTTCTACCAGCCGCAGCACCCCTACACCTGGGGCCTGCTGGGCTCGATGCCCCGTATCGACCGGGAGCAGACCGACCGGCTGGTACCCGTCAAGGGCACCCCGCCCAGCCTGATCAACGTCCCGTCCGGCTGCGCCTTCCACCCGCGCTGCCCGTACGCGGACGTTCCCAAGGACAACCTCACCCGCACCGAGCGTCCGAACCTGCTGGAGATCACCGACGGACACTTCTCCGCCTGCCACATGTCGAAGGCGGAGCGGGAAAAGATCTGGACCGAAGAGATTGCGCCGAAGCTGTGACTGACCCGAAGAAGCAGATCCCCGCGCAGGCGTCGGTGGCCCCGGACGGAGCCGAGCCGATCCTCAAGGTCACCAACCTGGTCAAGCACTTCCCGATCACCAAGGGCGTGCTGAAGCGCAAGGTCGGCGCGGTCCAGGCGGTCGACGGACTGTCCTTCGACGTACGCGCGGGGGAGACCCTGGGCGTCGTCGGCGAGTCGGGCTGCGGCAAGTCGACCATGGGCCGGCTGATCACCCGGCTGCTCGAACCGACCGGCGGGAAGGTCGAGTTCGAGGGCAAGGACATCACTCATCTGTCCACCGGGGCGCTGCGTCCGCTGCGCCGTGACATCCAGATGATCTTCCAGGACCCGTACGGCTCCCTGAACCCGCGCCACACCATCGGCGGGATCGTCTCCACGCCCTTCAAGCTCCAGGGCATCGTGCCCGAGGGCGGTGTGAAGAAGGAGGTGCAGCGGCTGCTGGAGCTGGTGGGCCTCAGCCCCGAGCACTACAACCGCTACCCGCACGAGTTCTCCGGCGGCCAGCGCCAGCGCATCGGCATCGCGCGCGCCCTGGCGCTCAACCCGAAGCTGGTCGTCGCCGACGAACCGGTCTCGGCGCTGGACGTCTCGATCCAGGCCCAGGTGGTGAACCTGCTGGACGACCTCCAGCAGGAGCTGGGCCTGACGTACGTGATCATCGCGCACGACCTCTCGGTCATCCGCCATGTCTCGGACCGGATCGCGGTCATGTACCTCGGCAAGATCGTCGAGCTGGCCGACCGGAAGGCGCTGTACGAGACCCCGGCGCACCCGTACACCAAGGCGCTGCTCTCGGCCGTACCGGTGCCCGACCCGAGCAGGCGCGGCGGCAAGAGCGACCGGATCCTGCTCAAGGGCGACGTGCCGTCCCCGATCTCGCCGCCGAGCGGATGCAGGTTCCACACCCGGTGCTGGAAGGCGACGGACGTCTGCAGGACGACCGACCCGCCGCTCCTCCAGATCGCCCCGGGCCACCAGACGGCCTGCCACCACCCGGAGACGGTGACGGTGGAGGCGGGGCCGCGCGAGACGGTCGAGCTGGCGTCACCGGCCGAAAGCCCGGAGCCGGCCGTGGCCGCGGACTCCGCCGTGGCCGCGGACTCCGCCGTGTCCGCGGACTCCGAGGTCGCGGACTCCGAGGCCGCCGGTTCCGCGGACGCCGACAACAAGTAGTCCGTGCTCGATCGCCGGACGGGCCCTCCAGCCCGTCCGGCGATCGAGGACAGATCGGGTGTGCCGCGCCGAACAGGCACAATGTGCCGGTGTTCCATGACCTCTTCACGCCCTCCGTCCAGCACGCGCTCGACCTCGTAGGGATCTTCGTCTTCGCGATCTCCGGCGCCCTGCTCGCCGTACGCAAGAACTTCGACGTCTTCGGCATGGCCGTGCTGGCCGAGATCACCGCGCTGGGCGGCGGGCTGCTCCGGGATCTGGTCATCGGGGCGGTGCCCCCGGCCGCGTTCACGGATCTCGGGTACTTCTCCATGCCGCTCGTGGCGACCGCGCTGGTGTTCTTCCTCCACCCCCAGGTCGAGCGCATCCAGGGCGCGGTCAACGTCTTCGACGCCGCCGGGCTCGGCCTCTTCTGTGTGACGGGCACCACCAAGGCGTACGAACACGGCCTCGGGCTGACCTCCTCGACCGTGCTCGGGCTCGCGACGGCGGTCGGCGGGGGCGTGCTGCGGGACGTACTCGCCAACGAGGTGCCCTCGCTGCTGCGCTGGGACCGTGATCTGTACGCCGTCCCCGCCCTGGTCGGCGCCTCGATGGTGGCGATCTTCATCCGCTTCGACGCGCTGAACGGGGCGACCAGCACCCTCGCCGTCCTGACCGCGTTCGCGCTGCGGCTGCTCGCGATGCGCTACCACTGGCGGGCGCCGCGCGCCTGGAACCGGCGGTCGGACGCCGTCGAGAACGATTAGGGCTGTCCGGTCCGCGGTCCGGAGGGAAGCCTAAGCTACCGCTTAGTAAATCGTGTTGTACGTTGTTTCCATGGCGTTCTCCCCGACCCCGACCCCGACCCCGACCCCGGCCTCCATCGGCGACAGCGCGTTCGACCGCGCGACCGCCGTCTCCCCACGTGAACCCGGCGTCCACGACATCCGGCTCGCCCCGGACTGGACGATCATGGGCGTCTCCAACGGCGGTTATCTGCTGGCGATCCTCGGCCGCGCCCTCGCCGACACCCTGCCGCACCCCGACCCGTTCGCCGTCTCCGCCCACTACCTCGTGCCGTCGGTCCCCGGCCCCGCCGTGGTGCGTACCGAGACGGTACGGACCGGCCGCACCCTCTCCACCGGTCAGGCGTCGCTCCTCCAGACCGGCGAGGACGGCCGCGAGGTGGAGCGGATCCGGGTCCTCGCCTCGTACGGAGACCTGGCCGCGCTGCCCGAGGACGTACGGACCGCCGCCAAACCGCCCGAGCTGCCGCCCATCGAGCGCTGCGTCGGCGCGTCCGAACTGCCCCTGCCGCCCGGGGACTTCTCGATGCTCGGCCACCTCGCGATCCGGCTGGACCCGGCGACGGTGGGCTGGGCGCTCGGCACGCCCTCCGGGCGGGGCGAGACGCGCGCCTGGTTCGCGCTGGAGGACGGCCGCGACGCCGATCCGCTCGCGCTGCTGCTGGCGGTGGACGCGCTGCCGCCCACCTGCTTCGACCTCGGGCTCCTGGGCTGGGCCCCGACCGTCGAACTGACCGTCCACGTCCGCGCGCGTCCGGCCCCGGGGCCGCTGCGGGTCGGCATCGTCACCCGTAACCTGGCGGGCGGCTTCCTGGAGGAGGACGCCGAGATCTGGGACAGCGCGGACCGGCTGGTGGCCCAGTCCCGGCAGCTGGCGCGGGTCCCGCGCGCCTGACTCGCGCGCGTCTTCGCGCCCGTCTTCGCGCGCGGAAACCGTTCGGTGGCGGTCCGGCGGTGTGACCGCCGTACCGCGCTCGTAGAATCGTCTCCACCATGGCATACCTCGACCACGCCGCGACCACTCCGATGCTGCCGGAGGCGATCGAGGCGATGACCGCCCAGTTCGCCCTCACCGGCAACGCCTCCTCGCTCCACGCCGCCGGGCGCCGGGCCCGCCGTACCGTCGAGGAGGCCCGCGAGACGCTCGCGGAGGCCCTCGGCGCGCGGCCCAGCGAGGTGGTCTTCACCTCCGGCGGCACCGAGGCCGACAACCTCGCGGTCAAGGGCCTGTACTGGTCCCGCCGCGCCGCCGATCCGGCCAGGACCAGGGTGCTGGCCAGCCCCGTCGAGCACCACGCCGTCCTCGACGCCGTCGACTGGCTCGGCGAGCACGAGGGCGCGACCGTCGAGTACCTGCCGGTCGACCGCTACGGCCGGGTCCTGCCCGACGGGCTGCGCGAGGCGATCGAGCGGAACCCGGACGATGTCGCCCTCGCCACCGTCATGTGGGCCAACAACGAGATCGGCACCATCCTGCCGGTCCGCGAACTCGCCGCCGTCTCAGCCGAGTTCGGCATCCCGCTGCACTCCGACGCCGTCCAGGCGTTCGGCCAGACCGAGCTGGACTTCGGCTCCTCCGGGCTCGCGGCGATGACCGTCTCCGCTCACAAGATCGGCGGCCCGTACGGCATCGGCGCGCTGCTCCTGGGCCGGGAACACACCCCCGTACCGGTGCTGCACGGCGGCGGCCAGGAGCGCCAGCGCTCGGGGACCCTCGACGTCCCCGCCGTCGCCGCCTTCGCCGTCGCGGGCGACCTCGCCGCCGAGCGCCGCGAGGTCTTCGCCCACGAGGTCGGCGCGTTGCGGGACCGGCTGGTGAAGGCCGTACGGGACGCGGTCCCCGACGCGGTCCTCGGCGGCGACCCCGACCACCGCCTCCCCGCCAACGCGCACTTCAGCTTCCCCGGCTGCGAGGGCGACTCGCTGCTCCTGCTGCTCGACGCCCAGGGCATCGAGTGCTCGACCGGCTCGGCCTGTACGGCCGGGGTGGCCCAGCCCAGCCATGTCCTGCTCGCCACCGGAGCCGACCCGGACCTCGCCCGGGGCACCCTGCGCTTCTCCCTCGGCCACACCTCGACGGAGGCGGACGTCGAGGCGGTCGCGGAGGCGATCGGCCCGGCGGTCCACCGCGCCAGGAACGCGGGCCTCAGCTAGGCCGCGGCGCAGACATCGGCCAGGGCCGCGGGCCTCAGCTGAGGCGCGGGCGCGGGCGCGCCGCGCCGCGCGCCGTCGCCCCGGCCGCCTTCGCCCGTACCAACTCCTCCTGTACGAGCGGGAGGTAGCGGTCCCAGTCCCAGTGCGGCCCCGGGTCCGTGTGGTCCGTGCCGGGGATCTCCACATGGCCGATGATGTGCGTGCGGTCCACGGGGAGGTCGTACCGCTTGCATATGTCGGCCGTCAGCCGGGCCGAGGAGCGGTACATCGCGTCGGTGAAGGACTCGGGCTTGTCCACGAACCCTTCGTGCTCGATACCGATCGACCGCTGGTTGTAGTCGCGGTTGCCCGCGTGGTACGCCACGTCCAGCTCGCGGATCATCTGGGCGATACGGCCGTCCTTGCCCACGACGTAGTGCGTGGCCGCGCCGTGGCCGGGGTCCTTGAAGACCTTGAGCGCCACCTGATAGCTGCCCTGGACGACATGGATCACCACCCGGTCGACCCGGAAGTCGTCCGGCCGGTCGGCCATCCGCCAGTTCGCCGTCGAGGCGGCCGTCCACTCCGCGCCGACGTGATCCAGCTCACCTTCCTTGCGCGGCTTGCGGACCCCGGGGACCTGCCACCAGAGGCGGGCCAGCTCGTCCCGTGCCAGCACGCCCCCGCCGACCACCGCCGCCGCGCCACCGGCCAGCAGCGCCCTGCGGCCCAGCCGCCCGCCCGACGGCGCACGGCGTCTGCCGCCCCCGGTGGATCCGGCGCCCGACGTGCTCTGTAATTTCTCGCCCATACCGAGGTCAACGCATTCGCGCACGACTGTGGTTCCCCCGGGCCGTACCCTGGTTGAGCTATGACTCAGAATTCCCAGAGCCCCCGCCCCCTCCGCGTACTCGCCGCCATGTCGGGCGGCGTGGACTCCGCCGTCGCCGCCGCCCGCGCCGCCGAGGCGGGCCACGACGTCACGGGAGTGCATCTGGCGCTCTCCGCGAACCCGCAGTCCTTCCGTACCGGCGCCCGTGGCTGCTGCACCATCGAGGACTCCCGCGACGCGCGCCGGGCCGCCGATGTCATCGGTATCCCGTTCTACGTCTGGGACCTGGCGGAACGCTTCCGCGAGGACGTCGTCGAGGACTTCGTCGCGGAGTACGAGGCGGGCCGTACGCCCAACCCGTGTCTGCGCTGCAACGAGAAGATCAAGTTCGCCGCGCTGCTTGACAAGGCGCTCGCCCTCGGCTTCGACGCGGTGTGCACCGGCCACTACGCGACGGTCGTCACCGCCGAGGACGGCTCCCGCGAGCTGCACCGCGCGAGCGACATGGCCAAGGACCAGTCGTACGTCCTCGGAGTGCTGGACGAGCGCCAGCTCGCCCACGCCATGTTCCCGCTCGGCGACACCCTCACCACCAAGGACGAGATCCGCGCGGAGGCCGAGCGCCGGGGCCTGGCCGTGGCGAAGAAGCCCGACAGCCACGACATCTGCTTCATCGCGGACGGCGACACCCAGGGCTTCCTGGCGAACCGCCTCGGCCGCGCGGAGGGCGACATCGTCGACGAGTCCGGTACGAAGGTGGGCAGCCACGACGGCGCCTACGGCTTCACGATCGGCCAGCGCAAGGGCCTGCGCATCGGCCACCCGGCCGCCGACGGAAAGCCGCGCTACGTCCTGGACATCTCGCCCGTCGACAACACCGTCACGGTCGGCCCGGCCGCCTCCCTCGACGTCACCGCCCTCACCGCCCTCAAACCCCGCTGGTGCGGCACCGCCCCCACCGGCCCCGGCGACTACACCGCCCAGCTCCGCGCCCACGGCGACGAGACCCCGGTCACGGCCGAGCTGACCGACGGCACCCTCCACGTCACCTTCACCACCCCGGTCCGCGGCATCGCCCCCGGCCAGGCGATCGTCCTGTACGACGGCACCCGCGTGGTCGGCTCGGCGACGATCGCCACCACGGAACGCCGGACGGGCGCGCTGGCGGGCTGACGCCCGCCGAGGGCCGTACGACGAGGCGTGATCCGGCCATCTCGGATGATCAACAGTGCTGGCACCGCCCGCCCGGCCGTCATAGGCCGCCCAGAGCGGAACGTCCGCACGATGACGCACGCGGCGGGGGAGCCTCCCTGTCCTGTCGGGAGGTCCAGGTGCTCCTGCGATTTCGGGTGGCCAATCACCGCTCGATTCGTGACGAGCGTGTGCTGTCGCTGATCGGCACGGCGCTGAATGAAGGCGCCGCCCGCGACACCGGCCTGCGCCACGGCGACCACGAGGTGACGGCGCTCCCCGTGGTCGGCGTCTTTGGAGCCAATGGCTCGGGCAAGACCAACCTGATGAGCGCGCTGCGCGATATGAGAGCCGCCGTGCGGACCTCGTTCGCGGACTGGCAGAAGTCCCCAGGGGTGCCCCGTAAGCCCTTCAAACTTGACCGCGAGAGCGTCGAGGAGACCAGCCTCTACGAAGTGGATCTGACTCTCGGTCGTAAGCCGGTCCGCTTCACCTACGGTTTCGAGCTCTCGGACGATCGGATGGAGGCCGAGTGGCTGCACGCCTATCCGCAGGGTGAGCGGGAGATCTGGTTCGACCGTGAGGCCGGCCGGCCCGAGGCGGAAGGCGGCGAGTTCGTCTTCGAGAGCGACAGTTTCACCGGGCAGCGGGATGCCCTGGTCGGCTTCACCCGGCCCGATGCCCTGTTCCTGTCCACGGCGGCTACCGCGAACGATCACCAACTCTCGGCGCTGTACCGATGGTTCCTCGACAACTTGTGGCTGATGACTCCGGGCGAGGATGTCGTGCACCGGACGAAGTGGACTCAGGAACTCCTTGGCGAATCCGGCCGCAAGGGCGGGTACGGCGAGCGCATTCTGCAACTGCTCTCGGTCGCCGACCTTGGTGTCACCGGTATCGACATCGATCGTGAGACCAATGAGATCCGGCTGCGGCACCGGGCTATGGAGGGCGAGGACGTCTCACTGGACTTCCTCACAGAAGAGTCCTTCGGTACACACGCCTGGTTCGCTTCCTCGGGCCGATGCTCACCGTCCTCGACAAGGGGGCGGTGCTTCTGGTCGACGAACTGGACTCCAGCCTGCACCCCACGCTGGCCGCCGAGGTCGTACGGATCTTCCAGGACCCCAAGGCGAATCCCCGCGACGCCCAACTGATCTTCACGACACACGACGCCACCTTGCTCGGCAGCGAGGTCCTGGACCGGCCGCTCGGCAGGGATCAGGTCTGGATCACCGCGAAGGACCGCACGGGAGCGACCGAGTTGTATCCGCTCACTGCCGCCCGTCCGGCGGATGGCGAGAGCCTGGAACGAGGCTATCTGCGGGGCCGGTACGGCGGCGTCCCGCGCGTCAGCGCGGGCGAGATCGCCCGTGAGGTGTCCTGGCAGGAGGCGAAGGCGACAGCGTGAGTACGCGGGGTGGCGGGCAGCAGGGGCAATCGGGGCACGGGCGGGCCGAGGACTCGCCGGAGGTCGGCGCACCGAAGCGGAACAAGCGCAGGGGAAGTAAAGGCGACGAGCAGCCGCTGATCCCGCCTCCGACTCCGCCGCCGGACGATTCCCAGGCGGTACGGGTGGTGTACGTGGGCTGCGAGGGCGAGTCCACCGAGGTGGACTACCTCAACTCCTCAAGCGGGCCTCGGACGAGTTCGAGCCGGAGTGGAAGCGGGAGTACGAGGCGGCGAAGGAGGCCACCGGCGACACCGTGAAGGCGCTCAAGCGGGCTGACAACGCCGAGCGCTACACCCGGGTCTTCTACGTTCCACCACGGGCCCGTTGGTGGAAGGGCCCGCAGGTAATCGATCCTGCGGTACCGGACGGTGAGACCGAGACGGTTCCGGGTACGGGGTATCTCACCGACAAGGTGGGCCAGGGGCTGGATCAGGCGCTGGTCGCCCCGCTCTGGTCGATCTGGTCCTTGTCCATGAGCTGTGTCATCTTCGGGCGGCCGGGCACGGCGCCGCGTTCCGGAGAGAGGTACGGCTCACGCTGCCGGACGCGGACGCGCTGGAGCGCTGGTTCGCGGACGAACCGCCCCACCTGTGGCGTGGGGCGGTTCGTCCGCGGGGAGCGCCTGCGGGGCCCGGAAGGAGCCTCACGCGGTGAAGAACTCCTCCAGCACCGGCGCCAGTACGTGCGGGGCCACCTCGTGGGTCTGGCCCGTCAGGGTGCGGTGGCGGCCTCGGCGCAGGGCTCCGGCGACGGCGCGGGCCGCGTTCCTCGGGGGCGGGGGACTGGCGCCGCCGTCCACCACCATCGCGCGCGTGCCCACCGTCGACAGCCGCTCCACGGGGATCAGGCCCCGGCCCAGCAGGGCGTTGTCGTACGCGAGCGTGTGGGCCAGCGCGGTCAGCTGCCGCCACCTCGGGGACCGGGCCAGCGCGGTGGTCATCACGGGGGCCAGGCCCATGGCCGCCAGGGACAGCTCGACCGCCTTGTCCCGCCGCCCCCGCGCCAGCAGGCCGGTCAGCCGCTCGGTGTAGGCGGCGCGGTGGGGCAGCTCCGCCGGATCGGTGGCATACGGCGGTTCGTACACCGCGAGCTGGGTGACCGGCAGGCCGGCGGCGGCGGCCTCCAGCACCAGCGCGGCCCCCGAGCCGACGCCGAATAAAGAGGCGCTGCCGCCCGCCTCCTCAAGGAGGGCGGCGAGATCCTCGGTCTCCCGCTCCACCGCGTACGGACCGGTGTCCCCGCTGGCGCCACGCCCGCGCCGGTCGTAGGTGATCACGCTCAGGGAGGGCGCGAGCAGCTCCGCGAGCGGGGCCTCCGACGCCGCCGTACTGAACGCGCCACCCACCACGATGACCGGTGGTCCCTCGCCCGACCGCCGATACGCGATCGTCGTACCGTCTCCCGATTTCACCTTGCGCACCTTGTTCATGCAGGGGGAGACCGGCGGGCAGTGCGCAACTCATCGCTCGGCCGGAAAGTTTTTCCGCCGGGTTCGGTGACATCGGTGGAGGAGGCGGCCAAGTCGCCTTTGACCTGCGGGAACTCGGCTTCGGGCGCGGTGCCGGGAAAGTGCTGTGACAGGGGTCGCCCCGGACCCGTACCGTGCTCGGCATGAATATCTGTGTCTTCCTCTCGGCCGCCGATCTGGACGAGCGCTACACCCGCCCCGCCCGCGAATTCGCCGAACTGCTCGGCAAGGGCGGCCACACGCTCGTCTGGGGCGGCTCCGACAGCGGGCTGATGAAGGTCGTCGCGGACGGGGTGCAGGAGGCCGGGGGACGGCTGGTCGGGGTCTCGGTGGACTTCCTGCACGCCGTGGCCAGGCCGGGCGCCGACGAGATGGTGATCGCCAAGGACCTCGCGGAGCGGAAGGCGCTGCTGCTCGCCAAGTCCGACGCGGTCGTCGTCATGGTCGGCGGTACGGGCACGCTGGACGAGGCCACCGAGATCCTGGAGCTGAAGAAGCACGGCCTGCACACCAAGCCCGTCGTCCTGCTCAACACGGCCGGTTTCTACGACGGGCTGAAGCAGCAGTTCCGGCGGATGGAGGAGGAGGGCTTCCTCCCGCTTCCCCTCGCCGACCTGGTCTTCTTCGCCGAGGACGGGGTCAGCGCGCTCGCCTGCCTGGAGGAGGCCGCCGGGGTGCGGTGATCGGGTCCCGGTGATGCGACGATGACCGCATGGCAACCCATCTGATCACCGGTGCGGGCTCCGGCATCGGCGCCGCTGTCGCGCGCCGGCTGCACGAGCGCGGCGACGACCTGCTGCTGTTCGCCCGAGACGCCGGCCGCGCCAGGGAACTCGCCGCCGGGTTCCCCGGCGCCCGTACCCTCGTCGGAGACCTCTCCACCCCCGACCGGCTCTCCTGGGCGCTCGCCCAGCAGACCCTTCCCGACCGGCTCGACTCGCTCCTGCACATCGCGGGCGTCGTCGAACTCGGCACGGTCGGGGAGCTGACCCCCAAGGCCTGGCACAGCCAGCTCACGGTGAACCTGATCTCCCCCGCCGAGCTGACCCGGCTCTTCCTGCCCCAACTGCGCGCCTCCCACGGGCAGGTGGTCTTCGTCAACTCGGGCGCCGGGCTCAACGCGCACGCCGAGTGGAGCGCGTACGCCGCCTCCAAGCACGGCCTCAAGGCGCTCGCCGACGCGCTGCGCCACGAGGAACACCCGCACGGTATCCGGGTGACCTCCGTCTATCCCGGCCGTACGGCGAGCCCCATGCAGGCCAAGGTGCACCAGCAGGAGGGCAAGGAGTACGACCCGTCCCGCTGGATCGACCCCGAATCGGTGGCGACGACGATCCTGGCCGCGCTCGACCTGCCGCGCGACGCCCGGATCGACGACGTGACCGTACGGCCGGGCCGGTGATCCCGCTGCTCGCCGGGACGGCGACCGGTATCGGCTCCCTGCCCGGCGGCGACGCGCGGGAGACGGCCAGGGCCGTCACCGGGACCTTCGAGGACTTCCCCTATCTGGCCGAACTGCCCGCCCGGGGACCCGGCGCCGACATGATCGGCCGGACGGCCGGACTGCTCGCCGAGGTCTACGCGCGCGTGGAGCCCAGCGGCTGGCGGATCAGCGACCGTCCCGGCCGGGACACCAAGCGGGCCCGGTCCTGGCTGGGGGAGGACCTCGACGCGCTGGAGGAGTTCACCCAGGGGTACGAGGGATCGCTCAAGGTCCAGATCGTCGGCCCCTGGACGCTGGCCGCCGCGCTGGAGCTGCGGGGCGGCGAGGCGGCGCTGAGCGACCCGGGCGCCTGCCGCGACCTGACCGGCTCGCTGGTGGAGGGGGTGACCGCGCACCTCGCGGAGGTACGGCGCCGGGTGCCCGGGGCCGTACCCGTACTCCAGATCGACGAGCCGTCGCTCACCGCCGTACTGCGGGGACACATCAGGTCGGCCAGCGGCTACCGCACCTATCGCGCGGTCGACCGTCAGCTCGTGGAGAGCGCGCTGCGGGAGGTGACCGCGCTCGGCGAGGGCGCGGCGGTCGTGCACTCCTGCGCGCCCGATGTGCCGTTCGCACTGCTGCGGCGGGCGGGCGCGGCGGCGGTGTCGTTCGACTTCGGACTGCTCACCGAGCGTGACGAGGAGACGATCGGGGAGGCCGTTGAGGGCGGTACGAAACTGTTCGCCGGAATCGTGCCGGGTATCGACGGCCCGTTGTCGGACCCTGCCGGTAGCGTCATGGGTGTCAGAACGCTGTGGCGCAGGTTGGGGCTGAATCCGGGGACTCTCGCGGAGTCCGTGGCGCTCACTCCGTCGTGCGGGCTCGCGGGGGCCTCTCCCGCGTACGCGCACGCCGCGCAGGCGTTCTGCGTCAGGGCCGCGAGATCCCTCGTGGACAACCCTGAGTGACGGTGCTGAAACGGGAGGACGAAACGGTGGCGGGCGACGAACAGCGGAGTACGGGGTCTGCGGTGCCGGCGGGGGCGATGGCGGCAGGGGGATCGGGGACGGCAGAGGCGGCTGGGGCATCCGAGGCGGCTGAGGTGGCCGGGATGTCCGCGGGGGCGGTGATGCCCGGCGTGCCCAAGGAGGCGCGCGAGCGGCACGCCCTGCTCGCGGAGGGGATCGAGGAGCACCGCTTCCGGTACTACGTGAACGACCAGCCGGTCGTCAGCGACGGCGAGTTCGACCGGCTGCTGCGGGAGCTGGCGGCGCTGGAGGAGACGCACCCGGAGCTGCGGACGCCCGACTCGCCGACCCAGAAGGTCGCGGGGGCGTACGAGACGGAGTTCACCGCGGTCGAGCACCGCGAGCGGATGCTCTCGCTGGACAACGCGTTCGACGCCGAGGAGCTGGCGGCCTGGGCGGAGCGCGTCGCCAAGGACGTGGGCACCTCCGACTACCACTTCCTGTGCGAGCTGAAGGTCGACGGACTCGCCGTCAACCTCACCTACGAGCACGGCAGGCTCACCCGCGCCGCCACCCGCGGCGACGGCCGCACGGGCGAGGACATCACCCCCAACGTCCGTACGATCGCGGAGATCCCGCACCGGCTGACCGGCGAGAACGTGCCGGATCTGGTCGAGATCCGCGGCGAGGTCTACTTCCCGATGGACGCCTTCCAGGAGCTGAACGCCCGTCTGGTGGAGGCCGGTGACAAGCCGTTCGCCAACCCGCGCAACGCGGCGGCGGGTTCACTCCGCCAGAAGGACCCCAAGATCACCGCGACCCGCCCGCTGCACATGGTGGTGCACGGCATCGGCGCGCGCGAGGGCTTCGCCATCGACTGCCTCTCGCACGCCTACGACCTGCTGCGCGGCTGGGGCCTGCCCACCGCCCGGCACAACAAGGTGGTCGGATCGCTCGCGGACGTCCGCGCGTTCATCACCCGTTTCGGGGAGGACCGCCACTCGGTCGAGCACGAGATCGACGGCGTGGTCGTCAAGCTGGACGAGATCCCGCTCCAGGGCAGGCTGGGCTCCACCTCGCGCGCGCCGCGCTGGGCCATCGCCTGGAAGTACGCGCCGGAGGAGGTCAACACGAAGCTGGTGAACATCCGGGTGGGCGTCGGCCGCACCGGGCGCGTCACACCGTACGCGCAGGTCGAGCCGGTCACCGTCGCCGGGTCCGAGGTCGAGTTCGCCACGCTGCACAACCAGGACGTGGTGAAGGCCAAGGGCGTGTGGATCGGCGACACGGTCGTGCTGCGCAAGGCCGGGGACGTCATCCCGGAGATCCTCGGCCCGGTCATCGACCTGCGCCCCGAGGACGCGTACGAGTTCGTGATGCCGGCCGAGTGCCCCGAGTGCGGTACGCCGCTGCGGGCCATGAAGGAGGGCGACATCGACCTCCGCTGCCCCAACGCCCGGACGTGCCCCGCCCAGTTGCGCGAGCGGCTGTCCTATCTCGCGGGCCGCAAGTGCCTGGACATCGAGAACTTCGGCGAGGTGGCCGCCGCCGCGCTCACCAAGCCGCTGGAGCCCGAGACCGCGCCACTGGTCGACGAGGGCGACCTCTTCGACCTGACGATCGAGCAGCTGCTGCCCATCAGGGCGTACGTCCTCGACGCCGACAGCGGGCTGCCCAAGCGGGACCCGAAGACCGGCGAGGAGAAGATCGCCCTGGTCTTCGCCAACCAGGACGGCGAGCCGAGGAAGAACGCGCTGGCGATGCTGGAGCACATCGCGGCGGCCAAGGAGCGCCCGCTTGCCCGGATCATCGCCGGGCTGTCGATCCGTCATGTGGGGCCGGTCGCGTCCGAGGCGCTGGCCAGGGAGTTCCGTTCGATCGACCGGATCGACGAGGCCACCGAGCTGGAGCTGGCGGCCGTCGAGGGCGTGGGAACGATCATCGCGGCCTCGCTCAAGGAGTGGTTCGCGGTCGACTGGCACCGGGAGATCCTGCGCAAGTGGCGGGCGGCCGGGGTGCGGACGGAGGAGGAGGGCTCCGGGGAGGACGAGGGCCCGCGTCCGCTGGAGGGGCTGACCGTCGTCGTCACGGGCACGCTGGAGCAGTACACCAGGGATGGCGCGAAAGAGGCGCTTCAAACGCGTGGAGCGAAGGTGACCGGGTCGGTTTCGAAGAAGACCGCCTTCGTGGTGGTCGGTGAGAACCCCGGTTCCAAGCATGACAAGGCGGTGCAGCTGAAGGTCCCCGTCCTCGACGAACAGGGCTTCACGATCCTGCTCGAACAGGGACCTGGGGCGGCGAGGGAAGCCGCCGTGGTGCCCGAGGAAGCCCCTGAAGCCCCGGCAGAGGCCCCTGCAGCGCCCGAGGAAGCCGCCGCGCCGGCAAAGGAGAGCGAAATCACCCCGGAGGGCTAACGAGGGTCAACTCCCTGAAGATCGGCGTCCACACCGTCGATTTCGGGCCGTCAAGCTCACCCGTTCGGCGCATACCAGACGGATGCGGATGGGCAGGTGGCATTCGGGCAACAGCTGTAGAGCGCTGCCCGTTGGGGCCTTCGGCGGCCTACTGTTGGGATGTGCGCCTGTCACGCACGGCTGAGGAGTGCGATTCCAGCCGTGTTGGCATGACAACGTGCCATCGCGAGGCATCGGCTCCGCCGGCTGTGAGAGGGACGGGAATGAAACCGACCGAGAGCGCCGCCCCGGTCTCGCCCCCGCGCGGATTCGCGGGATTTGCGGGCATTGCGGCCAGGACGCCCGCTGTGATGGCGGCCAGGACCCCCGCCCTGGTGGTGGGGGTCGCCGTGGCCGTCCTGACGACCGGGATCACCCTCACGCTGCGGGACGGGCACTCGCTCTTCCCCGGCTCCACGGCCGGCTGGGCGCTGGCCGTGCTCACCGGCATCATCGTCGGCCATCTGGTCGCGCTCGGGCGCGACCGCTGGTGGGGTGGTACGGGCTCCGGCGCGGCCCTCACCCTGGCCGTCCTGCTGCTGTACGGCTGGGTGCCCGCCGGGCTGGTCAGCCTGGCCGTGGTGGTGCTGGTCGGGGTGGCCCGCAGACACCGCTGGCGCCAGGGCGTCCTGCACGGCGCGGCGGACATGCTGGGCATCGGCGCCGCCGCGCTCGTCCTCGCGCTGTTCGGCACGGTCCCCACGGTCGAGCGCCCCTGGCGGCCGCTCGACTGGACCGTCGCCGCCGTCCCGGAGATCGTGCTCGCCGCCGCCGCGCACCTCGTGGTCACCCGGGTGTTGCTGTGGTACGCACTGACCCCGCCCCATGCCGGGGAGCCGGCCGGCGCCCGCACCGCGCTCTACCGGCAGGCGCTGGTCGCGGTCGCGCTGCTCGGGATCGCCCCGCTGATCTGCGTGGTGGCGATGTCCCTGCCGGTGCTCCTGCCGCTCTTCGCCGTTCCGCTGATCGCCCTGGACTCCACGCTCTGGATCGCCAGGGCGCGGGCCGAGGAGCAGCTCCGCGACCCGCTGACCAAGCTGCCCAACCGGCAGTGGCTGCTGGAGCGCACCTGGTCGGCGCTGGAGGAGGCGGAGGGCCTGGGGGCCAGATCGGCTCTGGTCCTGATCGACCTCGACCGGTTCCGTTCCGTCAACGACACACTCGGTCATCTCGCGGGTGACCGGCTGCTGCTGCAGATAGCCGACCGGCTGAAGCTGGCCCTGCCGCGTGGCGCGGAGGCCGCGCGACTGGGCGGCGACGAGTTCGCCGTACTGCTTCCGACGTGCGACTCCACCACCAGCGCCCAGCGGGTCGCCCGGCATCTGGTGGCGGAGCTGTCCTCGCCGCTGGACCTGGACGGCCTCACGCTCGTCCTGGAGGCCAGCGCCGGGGTCGCGGTCTACCCCGAGCACGCGGTGGACGCGGAGGGCCTGCTGCGCCGCGCCGATGTCGCGATGTACCAGGCCAAGCGGGACCGTACGGGCGTGGAGGTGTACGAGTCCAAGCGGGACTCCAACACCCCCGACCGGCTCGGTCTGCTGGGCGATCTGCGGCGCGCGCTGGACGCCGGCGAGGTGGAGCTGCACTACCAGCCCAAGGTCCGCTTCGACGGTCAGGTCGCCGGTCTCGAGGCGCTGGTGCGCTGGGTGCATCCCGAGCGCGGCAGAGTCCCTCCTGACGATTTCATCGCCATCGCGGAGTCCTCCGGTCTGATGCCTCACCTCACTGAGTACGTATTGGAGAAGGCTCTTGCTCAGGTCGCCCGCTGGCGATCCCAGGGGCTGATGGTCCCGGTCGCCGTCAATGTCTCCCCGCGCGATGTCCACACCCCCGGCTTCGCGGGCGCGGTGGCCGCGCGGCTGGCCCGGCACGGCGTTCCGGCGGGCTCCCTCCAGCTGGAGATAACGGAGCACGTCCTGCTGGAGGATCCCCAGCGGGCCGCCGACACCCTCGCGGGGCTGACCGGGCACGGTGTGAAGATGTCCCTGGACGACTTCGGCACCGGCTACTCCTCGCTGGTGCATCTGCGCCGGCTGCCGGTGAGCGAGCTGAAGATCGACCGGTCGTTCGTGGCCCGGCTCGCCGTCGACAACGAGGACGCGGAGATCGTCCGCTGCACGGTCGACCTGGCGCACTCGCTCGGGCTGCTGGTCGTCGCGGAGGGCGTCGAGGACGACGAGACCTGGGAGCGGCTGCGCGACCTGGGCTGCGACGCGGTCCAGGGCTGGCTGGTCGCCGCCGCGATGCCGCCCCACGAGGCGACGGCCTGGCTGCTGGCCAGGGGCGAGCGCGGCTGGCAGCGCCCGGCGGAGCTGGAGGCGGCGCGCGCCCGCGAGGCACGGGCCCGCGAGCAGTCGGCGGCGCAGGTGGTCCAGCAGTCCGGCCATGTCGTGCAGTGAGTGGAGGCAGGGGCGAGCGCGGAAGAGGGGGCGGGCGCGGCTCGGCGGGTGACGGGGGAGAGGACGGCGGGGGCGACGGGGTACGGCCGTGCGAGCGGCCCGCCGCCGGGGTGCCCGTACCTGCCGGGGCGCCCGCCGGGGCGCCCGCCGGAATGTCTGTACGGGCCTCCGGCCGGTGCGGTGGTCATCCGTTTCGTGGGGAAGGCACCCCGCCCCATAGGATTGGGCCACAATCCATCGCACTCACCCCTGAGGATCGCCGCATGCCTGGCATCACGCGCGAGGAGGTCTCCCACCTCGCTCGGCTGGCGCGTCTGGAGCTCAAGGCCGAAGAACTCGACCACTTCGCCGGACAGCTCGACGACATCATCGGCGCGGTCGCCCGCGTATCCGAGGTAGCCGACCAAGACGTACCGCCGACCTCCCACCCGCTGCCGCTGACCAATGTCATGCGCGCGGACGAGGTCCGCCCGTCGCTCACCCCCGAGCAGGCGCTTTCCGGCGCCCCGGCCCAGGAACAGCAGCGTTTCAAGGTGCCGCAGATCCTGGGGGAGGACTAAACAGCCATGACGGACACCGTCAAGACAGACATCATCAGGCTCACCGCCGCCGCCCTCGCGGAGAGGATCGCCTCCGGCGAACTCACCGCGGTCGAGGTCACCGAGGCCCATCTCGCCCGTATCGAGGCCGTCGACGAGAAGGTCAACGCCTTCCTGCACGTCGACCGCGAAGGCGCGCTGGCCCAGGCCCGTGCCGTGGACGCCAAGCGCGCGGCGGGCGAGAAGCTCGGCCCGCTGGCGGGTGTGCCGCTCGCGCTCAAGGACATCTTCACCACCGAGGGGATGCCGACCACGGTCGGTTCCAAGATCCTCGAAGGCTGGATCCCGCCCTACGACGCGACCCTCACCAAGAAGCTCAGGGCCGCCGACGTCGTCATCCTCGGCAAGACCAACATGGACGAGTTCGCCATGGGGTCCTCCACCGAGAACAGCGCGTACGGCCCGACCGGCAATCCCTGGGACGTGACCCGGGTGCCCGGCGGCTCCGGTGGCGGTTCCGCCGCGGCCCTCGCCGCGTACCAGGCGCCGCTGGCGATCGGCACGGACACCGGCGGCTCCATCCGCCAGCCCGCGGCCCTCACCGGCACGGTCGGCGTCAAGCCGACCTACGGCGGGGTCTCCCGCTACGGCATGGTCGCCTTCTCGTCCTCCCTCGACCAGGGCGGCCCCTGCGCCCGTACGGTCCTGGACGCGGCCCTGCTGCACGAGGCGATCGCGGGCCACGACCCGCTCGACTCGACGTCCATCGACGCCCCGGTCCCGCCGGTCGTCGAGGCCGCGCGCAACGGTTCGGTCGCCGGGATGCGCGTCGGCGTCGTCAAGCAGTTCCGGGGCGAGGGGTACCAGGCCGGTGTGCTCCAGCGCTTCGACGAGTCGGTGGAGCTGCTCACCAAGCTCGGCGCCGAGATCGTCGAGCTGGACTGCCCGTCCTTCGACCTCGGCCTCGCCGCGTACTACCTGATCGCCCCGTCCGAGTGCTCCTCCAACCTCGCCCGCTTCGACGCCATGCGGTACGGGCTGCGCGTGGGCGACGACGGTACGAAGTCGGCCGAGGAGGTCACCGCCCTCACCCGTGAGGCGGGCTTCGGCGACGAGGTCAAGCGCCGGATCATCCTCGGTACGTACGCGCTCAGCTCCGGCTACTACGACGCGTACTACGGCTCGGCGCAGAAGGTCCGTACGCTCATCACCCGGGACTTCGAGAAGGCGTTCGAGCAGGTCGACGTGATCGTCTCCCCGACGACCCCGACCACCGCCTTCCCGATCGGCGAGCGCGCCGACGACCCGATGGCGATGTACCTCGCCGACCTGTGCACCATTCCGACCAACCTGGCGGGCAACGCCGCCATGTCGCTGCCCTGCGGCCTCGCGCCGGAGGACGGCCTGCCGGTCGGACTGCAGATCATCGCCCCCGCCATGAAGGACGACCGGCTGTACACGGTCGGTGCCGCCGTCGAGGCGGCCTTCGTGGAAAAGTGGGGGCACCCGCTGCTGGAGGAGGCACCATCGCTATGAGTAGTGCATTGACCAAGGCCAAGGGGTTCAAGAAGTCCAGGGCCGGTACGTACCTGTCGATCGGGACGACCGCGTTCGGCGCGATCAGCGTCGTCAAGCAGGCCCGAACGGCCCGCGGCGAACACGACACGCTCCGCCTCGTCGACGCCGTCGTCTCGGGCGTCGCGATCCTCACGGGCGTGGCGCTGCTGCTGCGCGAACTGAAGCGCCTGGGCGACGACGACGTCCTGCTGGGCTGAGCCGATGGGACACCGGGGGCCGCTCGTACGACCGGCCCCCGGCCCCTGTCCCGTACGACCGGATACGTATCCCTGTCTCCTGTACCGCACCGTGAAGGGAGTGACACGAAATGATCACCCGTATCGAGCTGGAGGGGTTCCGATCCTTCTGCGACTGCGCTGTCGACCTGTCCCCGTTCACGGTGCTCGTCGGCCAGAACGGCTCGGGCAAGACCAACCTGCTGGAAGCGGTCGATCTTGCCGCGCAGTTGGTGGGCGAAAGCGCCTCCTACGACTGGTGGTCCGTGGGCGAGACGCTGCGCTGGGATGCCGACCTGCGTCCGGGCGGCGATCGGCGGGGCCGGATCGTTGATCTTTTCCACCGGCGCGGTGACGGTGCGGCCAGTGACCGGATCCGTATCGTCGTGTGCTTCCTCGATTCGGATCCCGACCGTGGCATGCGCCATGTGAAGCTCGCTGTGGACATCACCCGTGAGGGAGAGACGGGGCGTCCCGGCGTGGACGGGACGGTCACGCTGCTGCCGGACGCTCCGGATTCCTGGGAGCTGGCCGAGGAGCGGCGGGCGGAAATCCGGCGGAACGCCCACCTCGAAACCGCTTCCCTGCCCCTCTGCGAGGTCCACTGGGACCGCCTGGTTCCGGACGCCGGGGCCGCCCGGCAGGACGCGGATCTCCACGACGGCCAGCCGATGGACCGGGACGCGCGCAATCTCTCCGCCGTGCTCGGCCGCTTGGTGGGCGGCGGGCGCACCGGCACCCGGGACGCGCTGCTGCTGAAGGCCGACGCCGTCGCCGTACTGCCGGGACTCACCGATCTGCGGTCGGCACCCGACGTGGACCGAGGGGTCTGGGAGCTGGACCTCGTCTACCGGGACGCCGCGCCGACCCCGGCCCGGCTGGCCTCCGACGGGACTCTGCACGTCCTGGCCGTGCTCGCGGCGGCTCATGACGGCACCGGCCCAAGGTCGGCCGTCGGGCCCGGAAAGTTCCTCAACGACTGCTCCACGCTGATGATCGAGGACGTGGACAACGGTCTGCACCCCGGGCAGGTCAAGGAACTGGTACGGCGGCTCCGCCGCTGCACCGGCGCCGCCGCGCTCCAGCAGATCATCGTCACCACGCACTCCCCGGTCGTGCTCGCGGCCGTCTACCCCGACCACCCCGGCGATGTGCTGTTCGTGGACACGGTCACCCGGGTCGGTGGTGGCGAGGCTCCCTCACGGCACAGCCGGATCCGCTCCTTGGCCGAATCGGGGGAGCGGGGCACCTATGTGCCCGCCCGGGAGGCGCGCCAGTATCTGGAGACCGCTCAGGCAGGCACCCGTTGAGCCGGTACCTGACGATCGGGCTGCTCACCGAAGGTCCGGAGGACGAGATCTTCCTGGGCATCGTCGCCGTGCGACAGCTCAAGGCGCTGACTGCCCGTCATCCGGAGCCCTTCGACGTGGGCGATGTCCCGCTGCGCAGTACATGCAGCACGGCTCGCACCCCGCATGAACGAATCTGTGCGGAAGTGACCGACCTGGCCGGTGACTGCGACCTGTTGCTGATCCACAATGACCACCGGGAGCGAAACAAGATCGAGAAGATTCGCCAGGACGTGACGCTTCCGCCGCACTGCCGCATCGTCGGTGTGGTTCCCGTACGGGAGACGGGAGCGTGGCTCCTCGCCGATGGCCCGCTGCTCGCCTCACTGCCGGGAGCGGTGCCCGAACTCATTCCCCCGGACGGGCGGGGGATCGAGCGCACGGCCGACCCCAAAGCCCTGCTCTCCCGTGTCCTGCCGGGCGGTGACAACCGGGAACTGGCCGATTTCCTCGGCGAGCGTATCGACCTGGACCGCCTCCATACCCTTCCCGCGTACCAGCTGTGGTGCGCCGAACTGACAGCTGCCTTGAAGGAGTTGCGTTTTCTGTGACCGCCACGACCACCCTGGTGCCCTACTCGGAGGCTCTCGCGGCCTACGACCCCGTCATGGGCCTGGAAGTCCATGTCGAGCTGGGCACCAGGACCAAGATGTTCTGCGGCTGCTCGACCGAGCTGGGTGCCGAGCCCAACTCGCAGACCTGTCCGACCTGTCTGGGCATGCCGGGGTCGCTCCCGGTCGTCAACGCCATCGGCGTCGAGTCCGCGATCAAGATCGGCCTCGCGCTGAACTGCGAGATCGCCGAATGGTGCCGCTTCGCCCGGAAGAACTACTTCTATCCGGACATGCCGAAGAACTTCCAGACCTCCCAGTACGACGAGCCGATCGCCTTCAACGGCTATCTGGACGTCCAGCTGGAGGACGGCGAGACCTTCCGCGTACAGATCGAGCGCGCGCACATGGAGGAGGACACCGGTAAGTCGCTGCACGTCGGCGGCGCGACCGGGCGTATCCACGGGGCGTCCCACTCGCTGCTCGACTACAACCGCGCCGGTATCCCGCTGATCGAGATCGTCACCAAGCCGATCGAGGGCGCGGGTGAGCGCGCGCCCGAGGTCGCCAAGGCGTACGTCGCCGAACTGCGCGAGCTGATCAAGGCGCTGGGCGTCTCCGAGGCGCGGATGGAGATGGGACAGATGCGCTGCGACGTCAACCTGTCGCTGCGTCCGCACGGCCGGGAGGAGTTCGGTACGCGCTCCGAGACGAAGAACGTCAACTCGCTGCGCAGCGTCGAGCGCGCCGCCCGCTACGAGATCCAGCGCCACGCGGCGGTCCTCGACGGTGGTGGCACGATCCTCCAGGAGACCCGTCACTTCCACGAGGAGGACGGCTCCACCACCTCCGGCCGTATCAAGGACAACGCCGAGGACTACCGTTACTTCCCGGAGCCCGACCTCGTGCCGGTCGCCCCGGCGAAGGCGTGGGTCGAGGAGCTGCGCGCCGCGCTGCCCGAGCTGCCGCGTGTACGGCGCAACCGGCTCCGCGAGGAGTGGGGCGTCAACGAGCACGACATGCAGTCGATCCTCAACGCGGGCGCCATCGAGTCGATCGTCGCCACGATCGAGGCGGGCGCCCCGGCCGACCAGGCCCGCAAGTGGTGGATGGGCGAGCTGGCGCGTAACGCCAACGAGTCGGGCCGCGCGCTGGACGAGCTGCCGATCACCCCGGAGCAGGTCGCCCGGGTCGCCGCGCTCGTCGCGTCCGGCGATCTCAACGACAAGCTGGCCCGGCAGGTCATCGAGGGCGTCCTCGCGGGCGAGGGCGACCCCGACGCCGTCGTGGAGAAGCGCGGCCTCAAGGTCGTCTCCGACGAGGGCGCGCTCGGTACGGCCGTGGACGAGGCCATCGCGGGCAACGCGGCCATCGCCGACAAGATCCGCGCGGGCAAGGTCGCCGCGGCGGGCGCGCTGGTCGGCGCGGTCATGAAGGCCACCCGCGGCCAGGCGGACGCGGCCCGGGTGCGCGAACTGATCCTGGAGAAGCTCGCGCCCAGCGAGTAGCCGGGTGGCCGGGTAGGGCGAGCGGGGCGGAGGCCCGGAACGGTTGCTCCGGGCCGGTCCGTCGGCCCGTCCGTCCGGCCGGTTCGTACCGGCGGGGCCGTAGTTTGTACGTCATGGGGCGGTGCACCTTCCCGGTGCGCCGCCCCATGACGTACGTCCTCGTCCCCTACAGAGGCTGGTTCTCCCCGTGAACACCGTCGCCGCCGAGATCGTCTCCGTCGCGCTGCTGCTCGGCGTGCTGGTGTTCGCCGTCGTCCGGCCGCGCGGGCTGCCCGAGGCGGTCGCCGCCGTGCCCGCCGCGCTGCTGCTGATCGCGCTCGGCGCCGTATCGCCCGGGGAGGCGTGGGAGCAGACGCACACGCTGCTGCCGGTGGTCGTGTTCCTGGCGGCGGTCCTCGTCCTGGCGCAGCTCTGCGACGAGGAGGGGCTGTTCGCGGCGGCCGGTGATCTGGTGGCGCGGGTCTGCGGCGGGCGGCCGCGCCGGCTGCTCGGCGGGGTGTTCGCGGTGGCAGCTGTCATCACCGCCGTACTCAGCCTGGACGCCACGGTCGTGCTGCTCACCCCGGTGGTCTTCGCGACCGCCGCGCGGGTCGGCGCCCGGCCGCGTCCGCATGTCTACGCCTGTACGCATCTGGCGAACTCCGCGTCCCTGCTGCTGCCGGTCTCCAACCTCACCAATCTGCTGGCGTTCACCGCGAGCGGGCTCTCCTTCACCCGGTTCGCCGCCCTGATGGCGCTGCCGTGGCTGGCGGCGATCGTCGTCGAGTACGTCGTCTTCCGCCGGTTCTTCGCCGCCGATCTGGCCGCCGGGGCGCACGCCCCGAAGACGGACGAGCGGCCTGCGGTGCCGGTGTTCACCCTGGTGGTGCTGGGGCTGACGCTGGCCGGGTTCGCGGTGACCTCGTTCGCCGGGATCGAACCGCTGTGGGCGGCGGTCGCCGGAGCGGCGGTCCTCGCCGTACGGGCGCTGAGGCAGCGGCGTACGACGGTGACGGGGCTGTTCAGGGCGGCGTCCCCGCTCTTCTGCCTGTTCGTCCTCGCGCTGGGCGTGGTCGTCAAGGCGGTCGTGGACAACGGCCTGGACCGGGGGATCGGCCGGCTGCTGCCGGACGGCTCGTCGCTGCTCTCGCTGCTGGCCATCGCGGGCATCGCCGCCGTACTCGCCAACCTGATCAACAACCTTCCGGCGATTCTCGCGCTGCTGCCCGTCGTCGCCCCGGCCGGTCCCGGACCGGTGCTCGCCGCGCTGATCGGCGTCAACCTGGGGCCGAATCTGACGTACGTCGGCTCGCTGGCCACCCTGCTGTGGCGGCGGATCCTCCGCGAGCACGACACCGAGGCCGATCTCGGCCACTTCACACGGCTCGGCCTGATCACCGTGCCCGCCACGCTCGCGGTGTCTACGGTGGCGCTGTGGGGCACTCTGCGACTGATCGGAGGCTGACCGTTGTGACGACCACTCTGGTCTGGATTACGGAGTCCACCTGGCCCGCCTGTGTCGACGCGGCCCGTGACCGGGCCCCGCACGACGAGACCGCGCTCCTCTACGTCGGCGACGACGAGGTCGTCGTCGCCGCGCACCGCGCCTATACCGGGCTCCTCGGCCGGGGCCACCGCCCGGACCGCGACCCCGGCGCCCGGGTCGAGGCCCTCTCCGACATGGCGGGCGCCGATCTGCTGGAGGCCGCCGCGCACCGGCTGGGCAGACCCTGCGAACTGCTCGAACACCACGGCCGGGTGGAGCACGAGGTCGTCCGGGCGGCGGCCGGCGCGGACCTGCTGATCTGCGCGCGCGACGGCGAACGCGGCCACCCGGGGCCGCACAGCCTCGGCCGGGCGACCCGGTTCGTGGTCGACCACGCGCCGTGCCCGGTGCTGCTGGTCTGGCCGGACCCCCTCGACGCCGGGTAGCCGGTCCGTACGGGGTATGCACGGGGGTACGGTCCCGGGCGGCCGGCGGCATGCGAAGATCCCCCGGAGCGTGCGAACGCGCACGGGAGGATCGTACGAACGTACGTGCAGGCGTACGTGCCGAAGGAGCACGATGTTCGCTGTACCCCTGGGGGACGGGGCCGAACTGCGCCCCCTGGAGCCGTGGCAGGCCGAGGAGTTCCTCACGCACATGGACCGCGCCCGCGAACTGGTGGACGAGCACATCCAGTTCGCCCGAGCGGTCACCGACCCGGCGTCCGCGCTGGCGATGCTCGTCTCGTACGCGCAGAAGCAGGCCGCCGACGGCGGGCGGCTCTACGGGATCTGGCTGGACTCCACGCTCGTGGGCGGTGTCCTCTTCCGGATCTTCGACGCGACCGCCGGGAACTGTGAGGTCGGCTGCTGGCTCGAACCGGCAGCCACCGGGCGCGGACTGGTCACGCGCGCCGCGGAGGTGCTGATCGACTGGGCGGTCGAGCGGCGCGGGATACACCGGGTGGAGTGGCATGTCTCCAGCGCCAACGGACCCAGCATCAGGGTCGCCCAGCGGCTCGGGATGACCCGGGACGGGGTGCTGCGGCAGGAGTACCTGTACCGGGGCGAGCGGCACGACACCGAGATCTGGTCGGTGCTGGCGCCCGAATGGCGTGCGCGGCGCGCCGCTCGCTGACGGGGGCGTGGCGGGCGATGGCCGGACGTTCTCAGGAAGCTCTCATACGGTGCCCCTAGCGTGCGCCGTATGAACCCCACCCCCAAGACCCAGACCCCCGAGCCGGAGACGGCCGAGGAACCGAAGAGCGTGGACCCGAAGGTTGAGGACGCGGAGACCGAGGACTCGAAGACCGCAGACCTGAAGGCCGAGGGCAAGGCGGAGGCTTCCTCCGAGGACAGCGCTCCGGCCGTCGTCGCACTGGACAAGCAGGCCGAGAAGCCGGACGAGAAGCAGGCCGGCACGTCGGGCGAAGCCTCCGCCGAGCCCGAGCAGGCCAAGGACGACCTCGCCGACGACGGTCTCTCCGACGACGGCCTCGACGAGGATCTCGACGCGGACGATGTCCCCGTCGCCGCCTCCTCCGGGCTCGGCGCGGCCGCCGCGGCCATCGTCGCTGTCTGCCTGGGGATCGTCGCCCTCACCGGCACCTGGAGCAGCCGCGTCCTCGCCGAGCGCCAGGGCCTGGTGGGCCAGCTCAAGACCGGCCAGTCCGGCACCGCCGAGCAGCAGATCGCCGCGATCTACGGCGACGCCTGGCACCTCACCGCCACGGTCAACGGCGTCGTCGCCCTGGTGGCGCTGCTCGTCGGGGCGATCGTACTGACGCTGCCGGAGCGCGCCACCTGGGTGCGTCCGGTCGCCCTGGCCGGAGCCGTCCTCGGATTCCTGGGGCTGCTGGTCTCCGCCGGTATGTACTTCGACCTGTTCGCGGCGCTGCCCACCGCCCCCACCGCCGGCAGCTGAGGGGTGCCTTAGGGTTTGCGCGGGTCCGGACGGGCCCGCGCCGGGTTTTCCAAGGCACCGGGGCCCGCCAAGATGCGGCACTCTCCCCATGCGGCCGTACCCCCTGGGAGTCGAAGGTTGAGGCATCGGAGAACGCCTCACCACCTTCGCCAGGGAGAACCCGATGTTCGAGTACGAACTTCACAAGCTGCACGCGGCCGAGATGATCCGCGAGGCCGACAACCAGCGCCTCGTACGGGCCGTCGAGCCGGGCGCGGTCGGCATCCTCGGGCGGGCCAGCATCAATCTGCCGTCCACGCTGGAGAGCAGCGGCCGCTCGGAGGAGGCGGTGGCCGTCGCGGAGGAGGGCGTCGCCTTCAGCCGTCAGCGCGGTCCCGCCGACACGGAGGTATGGGTCCGCAGCAATCAGGCGGATTCGCTGTTCTCGCTCGGCCGGTGGTCCGAGGCGGACGCGACCCCGGCCGCCGTCGAGGATCTCGCCCAGTCCCACAAGGCGCGCGGGCTGCTCGCCGTCGCCGCGCGGAGCTGGCGCTGGTCCGGGGCGATCTCGACGAGGCACAGCGCCAGATCGAGCTGAACCGCGCGTTCTTCGGCACCCACGACCTCCAGCCGCAGCACATCATGACCCCGGCCGGGCTCGCGATGTCCGTCGCGGCCGCGCGGGGCGAGCCCGGTCACCGCCAGGGCCGAGTTCGAGCGGATCACCGCGGACGGCTACGGGTCGGAGCGGACCGGCGGCTCCTCTTCCGGGATCCGTATCGTGACCTTCCCCGAGGAGAGGTCTATCGGGCCCCGGCCCGGGTCGTTGTCATTGACGTCGGTCTTGCTCAGCTCCAGCCGCTTCTGCTCGTCGTGCGTGTGCTTACGGCCGGGCGCGAAGAGCTGCTCGATCAGATTGAACAAAACTGCTCACCTTCCTCCTGAGAGCCCTCCGGCTCCACGGTTCCTGCGGCACCTCTACGACTACGACTACGACACCTTCAGCCGGAGGATCCTGTCGTCCCCCCGCTCGGGGGTGCCCCGGCCGTCCGTCTCGCTGGTCAGCAGCCACACCGTGTCGCCGCCCGTCGCGAGGACCGTCCGCAGACGGCCGTACTTCCCCTCCAGGAACGCCTGCGGGTCGGCCGCGGATTCCCGGCCCGCCAGCGGAATCCGCCAGAGCCGCCGGCCGCGCAGGCCCGCCATCCACAGGGACCCCTCCGACCAGGCGAGCCCGCTCGGCGACGCCTGGTCGGTCCGCCACTGCGCGACCGGATCGACATAGCCCGCCCGGCCGGCCCTGCCCTCGACGACCGGCCAGCCGTAGTTCCCGCCCGGCTCGATCAGATTCAGCTCGTCCCAGGTGTTCTGCCCGAACTCCGAGGCCCAGAGCCGCTTCTCGGCATCCCAGGCCAGGCCCTGCACATTGCGGTGGCCCAGGGAGTAGACCACCGAGTCCGCCTCCGGATTCCCGTGCACGGGCTCCCCGTCCGGGGTCATCCGCAGGATCTTGCCGGCCAGCGAGGTCCGGTCCTGGGCGAGCCCGGTCTCACCCGTCTCTCCCGTACCCGCGTACAGCATCCTGTCCGGCCCGAAGGCGATCCGCCCGCCGTTGTGGATGCTGCCCTTCGGAATCCCCCGCAGCACCGTGTCCGGGGCTCCCAGCCGCTGTCCGGCCGGCTTGCCCTCGTCGTAGAACATCCGGGCGATGCGATTGTCCGACGCGGTGGTGAAGTAGACGTAGACGAGATGGTCCGAGGCGTACGAGGGGGAGAGCGCGAGGCCCAGCAGACCGCCCTCGCCCGCCGGGGAGACCCCGGGCACCGAGCCGATCGTGGTCTTCTTCCCGGTCTCCGCGTCGACCCGGATGACCGTACCCTCGTCGCGCGAGGAGACCAGCAGATCACCGTCGGGCAGGGCGGCCAGCCCCCAGGGCGACGCGAGCCCCTCGGTCAGGGTGGACACCACCTCCACCGAGCCCTTCGCGGGCGCGGCGGACGGGCCGGGGGCGCTCTCCCCGGCGGTCGGGGCGGCGCCGGGGGACGACGCCGCGCTCCGGCCGGTCTCGGGGGCGGACCCGCCGCCGGAGCCGCATCCGGTCGCCACGAGAAGCGCGGCAGCGGCCCAGAGGGCCGTCACTGCTGAACGGTGCACGGTTGCGGGTCCCTTCGAAGACGGCTGGGGCTTCCTCTGTTCATACACCGCCGCCCCGCCCGGGGTTCCCGAAGCCGGGCACCAACTTCCGGCGCCCTGCCCGGTCGTACGACATCCCCCGCTCAGTCCCACGACTCCCGTACGGGAGGCAGCGCCGCTATCTCGGCCAGGTCCCGGGGCGTCAGCCGCAGCTCCGCCGCCCGCGCGTTCTCCACCGCCCACTCCTCGCGCTTCGTCCCCGGCAGCGGCACCACATGGCGCCCCTGGCCGAGCACCCACGCCAGCGCCACCTGCGCCGGGGTCGCGCCGTACCGTCGCGCTATCCGGCGCAGCCCCACCACCAGCGGCTGGTTCGAGGCCATGATCTCCGCCGTGAACCGGGGGTGCCGCGCCCGTACGTCGTCCGGCTCGAAGCCCTGCCCGGGGGTGAGCGTGCCGGTCAGGAAGCCGTTGCCCAGGGGCATCGCCGCCAGGAAACCGATCCCCCGCGCCTCGCACCACGGCAGCAGCCGCTCCAGCGCCTCCGGCGACCACACCGACAGCTCGGCCTCCACCGCGCTGACCGGGAACACCTGCTGCACCCGCTCCAGCTGCCGGATCGTCGCCTCGTGCAGATGCGCCCCCGACCTGCGACGATGCGCCCGCGCACCCACCGCGCACAGCCCCAGGGCGCGCACCTTGCCCGCGCCCACGAGCTCCGCCATCGCTCCCCAGGTCTCCTCGACCGGTATGTCGGGGTCGGCCCGGTGCAGCTGATAGAGGTCGATCACATCGGTCTGGAGCCGCCGCAGCGAGGCGTCGCAGGCCCGCCGCACATAGCTGGGCCGGCCGTCGGCGACGATGTGCTGATCGCCGACGAGCAGCCCGCACTTGGTCGAGACGAACACATCCCGGCGGCGCTGCCCGATCACCCGGCCGAGCAGCAGCTCATTGGTGAAGGGGCCGTACATGTCGGCGGTGTCCAGGAGGCTCGTACCGGCGTCGAGCGCCGCGTGCACCGTACGGAGCGACCGGTCCCCGCGCCGCTGGGAACCGGTATAGGCCCAGTGCATCGGCATACAGCCGAGTCCGATAGCACCCACTTCGAGCGCTGCCGCCCCGATTGTCCTGCGCTCCAACTGCCGTACCCCTCCTTGTGCCGCCCTCAACCTAACCTCATGGCGCGCCGGGCTTCGCATAGCCTCCTGACCATGACTTCAGACGTGTGGCTCCCCCTTCCCGCCGATGAGATCGACGGGCTCCCCGAGGGCCTCGACTACCACTTCTGGGACGGCTCCGAGGACTTCCCCGCCGATCCGGCCGACTGCGTCTTCTACGCCGTCCCGTATATGAAGCAACCGGCGACCGTGACGCGGCCGATACCCTCGATGACCTCCCTGCGTGTCATGCAGGCCCTGACCGCGGGCATCGACCAGCTGCTCCCCGCGCTCGCCGGGGTGCACGCGGGGGTGCGGCTGTGCAACGCCAAGGGTGTGCACGAGGCGAGCACCGCCGAATTCGCCCTCACCCTGACCCTCGCCTCCCTGCGCGGGATCCCCGGCTTCGTCCGCCACCAGGACCGGGGGCAGTGGCGGCCCGGCTTCCACCCGGCGCTCGCCGACAAGTCCGTACTGATCGTCGGGTACGGAGCGATCGGCGCCGCCATCGAGGACCGGCTCGCGCCCTTCGAGTGCGCGCGGGTGGTGCGCGTCGCGCGCTCGGCGCGCACCGCCGAGCATGGTCGGGTTCACGCGTTCTCCGAACTCCCCGTGCTGCTCCCCGACGCCGATGTGGTGATCCTCTCGACGCCGCTCACCGAAACGACGAAGGGCCTGGTGGGGGCCGAGTTCCTGGCCGCCATGAAGGACGGCGCGCTGCTGGTGAACGTCGCGCGCGGCGCCGTCGTGGACACCAAGGCCCTTCTTGTCGAGCTGGAGAACGGCCGGATCCAGGCCGCCCTCGATGTGACCGATCCGGAACCGCTGCCCGAGAACCACCCTCTCTGGCATGCTCCGGGTGTCCTCGTCAGTCCCCATGTCGGCGGACCCACCTCCGCCTTCCTGCCGCGCGCCCGGCGCCTGCTGGCCGGGCAGCTCACCCGGTTCGCCGCCGGGGAGGAGCTGCGGAACACCGTCCTCACGACGGAGGGATGAACCGGACCGGCCTCGCGGAGGGCGTGCTCCGGCCGCGCTCCGCACCCGTCCGGACCCCCTCGCCGGGCCCCCGCGGACGACAACACCCCAGGTCGTCACGGAGAGTAGAAGAACTATGTCCCTGAGTGACGAGACTGGTGTATCGTCCCGATCTGGGGGCTGTACCGCGCCCGGGACGGCGCGGCGAACGATCAGGAACGAGGGGGGCGACGGGCGATGCACGGCCAATGGACGAACGATCCGACGCGGCAGGGACGCCGGCGGCGACCTCCGGACACCCCGGTGCGCACACCGGTCCCGTCGGCGGTGACAGCGACACATCCCGGGGCGCTCCGATGAGCGCCGAAGGAGGGGTCCTCGGCGGTCGGCCGGTCTCCGGCGGCGGTCCGGGACTGATCCCGCAGCTCCTGCTCGCGTTCGTCTGCGGGGGGTACGCGGCAGGAGCCGCGCTGGGCTGGGGCTCGGAAGGACTGGCCCTGTTCATGGGCGACTTCGGGCTGAGTCTCGCCGCCCTGATCGCCGCCGTCTCCTGCTTCCTCTACGCGCGCACCCAGGACAACCGCTTCCGGCCCGCCTGGCTGCTGTTCTCCTTCTCCTCCGCCATGGCCTCCGCGGGGAACGCGGTCTGGGGGTGGTACGAGGTCGTCCTCGACCAGCCCGTACCCACCCTGTCCTTCGCGGATCTCTTCTTCCTCTGCTTCGCGCCGCCCGCCATCGTGGGCCTGCTCGTCCTCGCCAAACGGCCGGTCAGCAGGGCGGGCTGGGTCTGTCTCGCACTGGACTCCTGGCTGATCGGCGGCTCGCTGCTCACCCTGTCCTGGAGCCTCGCCCTCGCCCGCACCGCGACGATCCCGAACGAGAGCGTCACCCAGGCCGCGCTGGCCCTGGCGTACCCGCTGCTCGACATCGTGCTGGTCAGCATGGTCCTCGCACTGCACTTCCGGCGGGCCACGGGGAACCGCTCCGCCGTCAACACCGCCATCGCGGCGCTCGCCCTCACGGTCCTGTGCGACGCCCTGTTCACCTCCCCGCTGATGCGGGACACCTACCGCTCGGGACAGCTGCTGGACGCCGGCTGGTTCGCGGGCTCACTGCTCCTGGCGTACGCGCCCTGGGGGGCCCGCCGGATGGCCGAGGCGGCCCCGGCCCCGCACCACCACCCCCTCCCGCTCCACCAGGGCCGCCACGCCACCCCGATCGCCAGCTCGCTGGCCGCGCTCACGCCGTACCTGGCCGCTGCCGTCTGCACGCTGGGCATTCTCTACAACGTCATCGAGGGCCGCCGGGTCGACCGGGTGGTCGTCCTCACCGGCTGCGCGGTCGTGCTCGCCCTCGTCGTCCGGCAGGGCATCATGCTCGTCGACAACATCGCCCTCACCCATGAACTGGCCCAGAAGGAGAACCACTTCCGCTCCCTGGTGCAGGGGTCCAGCGATGTCATCATGATCGCCGCGCCCTCCGGGATACTGCGCTACGTCAGCCCCGCGGCCGCGGGCGTCTACGGCCGCGAGGCCGAGGACCTGGTCGGCTCCGAGCTCTCCTCGATCATCCACCCGGACGACCTCGGCAGGGTCGTCCGCGAAGTACGGCGCTTCCTCGCCACCCCTCCCTCGGAGGAGCCCACGACCCGGATCGAATGCCGCTTCCGGTCCGGCAGCGGCGGCTGGCTCAACGTGGAGTCCACCGTCAACCGTCACCAGGGCGGGCTGATCTTCAACAGCAGGGACGTCACCGAACGCGTCCGCCTCCAGGCACAGCTCCAGCACAACGCCGAACACGACCCGCTCACCGATCTGCCCAACCGGGCCCTCTTCACGGAACGGGTCCGCAAGGCCCTCTCCGGCCGCCGTACGACCGATCCCGGCACCGCCGTGCTCTTTATCGACCTCGACGGTTTCAAGGGCGTGAACGACCGCCTGGGGCATCAGGTCGGCGACGAGCTGCTCATCCAGGCCGCCCACCGGCTCCAGGACTCCGTCCGGGCCGGCGACACCGCCGCCAGGCTCGGCGGCGACGAGTTCGCCGCCCTCGTCCTCGGCGACGGCGGCGCCGACCCGACCGCCCGGGAGTACCAGGTCCTGGAGATCGCCGACCGGCTGCGCCTCACGCTCTCCCAGCCGTACCGCATCGACGGGAACGACGTCCGGGTCGCCGCCTCCATCGGCGTCGCCTTCGCCGAGTCGGGCATAACCCCCACCGAGATCATGCGCAACGCCGACCTCGCCATGTACCGCGCCAAGGCCGCCGGCAAGAACCGCGTGGAGCTGTACGCGCCCCAGATGCAGGCCGACGTGGTCCGCAAGGCTGAGCTGGCCACCCGGCTGCGCACCGCCCTGCACGACGGCGAGTTCGCGCTGCTCCACCAGCCGGTGGTGCATCTCACCTCCGGCCGGATCTCCGCCGTCGCCGCGCGGGCCCGCTGGCGCTCGGCCCAGGGCATCCTGTTCACGCCCGCCGAGTTCCTGCGCGTCACCGAGGACAGCGACCGCAGCGCCGAGCTGGGGCGCTGGCTCCTCGAAGAGGCCGTCGAACAGGCCGCCGAGCGGTCCGGGCCCGGCCATCCCGTACCCGTGGTGGTCCGGCTCCCGGCCCGCAGGCTGCTCGACAAGTCGCTGCCGCTGGGCTCCATCGAGGCGCTGCTCGCCCGCCACGGGCTGCCCTCCGGGGCCCTGATGCTGGAGCTGTCCGACAGCGACCCGCGCACCTCCATGGACGAGCTGGAGCGCCGTCTCGTCGCGCTGCGCCGGCTCGGCGTACGGATCGCGCTCGACGGCTTCGGCGGCGGTCACGCGACGATGAGCGCCCTGCGCAGGCTCCCCGTCGACGTACTGAAACTGGACCGGGGGCTGGTGGAGGGGGTCGTGGAGTCAGCCCGGCTCTACAAGATCACCGCCGGGTTGCTCAGGATCGCCTGCGATCTGGGCATGCAGTCCGTCGCCGACGGGGTGGACCTCCCCGAGCAGGTGATCGCCCTGCGCGCCATGGGGTGCACCCATGGCCAGGGCATGGCCTTCTCCGGGCCGCTCGACGAGTACCGGCTCCAGCGCGCCCTGGTGGCGGGCTCGTACCCGATGCCCGGCGGCTCCACCGCCCTGCCCGTCCTCAGCGGGGGTCTGCTGCCCGCCCGGCGGCCCCGGCAGCCGGTCTCCGACCGGATCCCGCGTCCGGCGATCCGCTCAAATAATGAGACGCCCGTCCCACCCACTTGACAGTCATGGCGCGGCGGAGGGAGGGTCAATGCCATGCGCACCCGAATTCTCGTACTTGGAAAGCGCGTCGGCTGAAGCAGAGCTCCTCATCACGCTCTGTGGACCACACCGACGCGCTCCCCTCGCTTGCCTCACGGCACGGGGGGTTTTTTGTTGCACCGGCACATCGCAAACCCTCATAAAAACCCTCACAAAAACCTCAGCCCTGAGAAGAGAATGCCGATGACCGACCAGGCCACCGGGGCCCACCATCCGCAGCCGCGGGCCCGTAACGGCGGACCGTCCCCCGCCTCCTCCATCGAGCACGTGACGGGTGCGCAGTCCCTCATCCGTTCTCTTGAGGAAGTGGGGGCCGACACGGTATTCGGTATCCCCGGCGGCGCCATCCTTCCCGCGTACGACCCGATGATGGATTCCACCCGGGTCCGGCACATCCTCGTCCGCCACGAGCAGGGCGCCGGTCACGCGGCCGAGGGCTACGCCCAGGCGACCGGCAGGGTCGGCGTCTGCATGGCGACCTCGGGCCCCGGTGCCACCAACCTGGTCACCCCGATCGCCGACGCGCACATGGACTCCGTGCCGATGGTCGCGATCACCGGTCAGGTGTCCAGCAAGGCCATCGGGACGGACGCCTTCCAGGAGGCGGACATCTGCGGCATCACCATGCCGATCACCAAGCACAACTTCCTGGTCACCAAGGCCGAGGACATCCCGCGGACCATCGCCGAGGCGTTCCACATCGCCTCCACCGGCCGCCCGGGACCGGTCCTGGTCGACATCGCCAAGGACGCCCTCCAGGCGCGTACGACCTTCAGCTGGCCGCCCACCCACGACCTGCCCGGCTACCGCCCGGTGACCAAGCCGCACGCCAAGCAGATCCGCGAGGCCGCCAAGCTGATCACCCAGGCCGCCCGCCCGGTGCTGTACGTCGGCGGCGGGGTCATCAAGGCCGGTGCCACCGCCGAGCTGAAGGTCCTCGCCGAGCTGACCGGGGCCCCCGTCACCACCACCCTGATGGCGCTGGGCGCGTTCCCCGACAGCCACCCGCTGCACGTGGGAATGCCGGGCATGCACGGTACGGTCGCCGCCGTCACCGCGTTGCAGAAGGCCGACCTGATCGTCGCCCTCGGAGCCCGTTTCGACGACCGTGTCACCGGCAAGCTGGAAAGCTTCGCCCCGCACGCCAAGATCGTCCACGCCGATATCGATCCCGCCGAGATCGGCAAGAACCGGGTCGCGGACGTGCCGATCGTCGGGGACGCCCGCGAGGTGCTGGCCGACCTGGTCCAGGCCGTCCAGGCCGAGCACACCGAGGGCCATGTGGGTGAGGCCGCCCGGACGGGATATGCGGCCTGGTGGAAGGACCTCAACCGCTGGCGCGAGACCTACCCCCTCGGCTACGACCAGCCCGAGGACGGCACCCTCGCCCCCCAGCAGGTCATCCAGCGGATCGGCCGGCTCGCCCCCGAGGGCACGATCTTCGCCGCGGGCGTCGGCCAGCACCAGATGTGGGCCGCGCACTTCATCGATTACGAGAAGCCCGCCACCTGGCTGAACTCCGGCGGCGCCGGGACGATGGGCTACGCCGTGCCGGCCGCCATGGGCGCCAAGGCCGGCCGGCCGGACCGTACCGTCTGGGCGATCGACGGCGACGGCTGCTTCCAGATGACCAACCAGGAACTGACCACCTGCGCGCTCAACAACATCCCGATCAAGGTCGCGATCATCAACAACGGCGCGCTCGGGATGGTCCGCCAGTGGCAGACCCTCTTCTACAACCAGCGCTACTCGAACACCGTCCTGCACGCCGGTGACGACAACGGCGACGGCCCGAGCGGCGGCACCCGCGTCCCCGACTTCGTCAAGCTCGCCGAGGCCATGGGCTGTGTCGCGATGCGCTGCGAGTCCCCGGACGAGCTGGACGCGGTGATCACCGAGGCCAACGCCATCAACGACCGCCCCGTCGTGATCGACTTCATCGTCCACGAGGACGCCCAGGTGTGGCCGATGGTCGCCGCCGGCACCTCGAACGACGAGGTCATGGCCGCCCGCGGGTTGCGTCCCGACTTCGGCGACAGCGCCGACGACTGAGCCGCGAGAACGAGAGAAGAGACCGACACATGACCAGGCACACGCTCTCCGTTCTGGTGGAGAACACCCCCGGTATCCTCGCCAGGATCGCCGCGCTGTTCTCCCGCCGCGGCTTCAACATCGACTCCCTCGCGGTCGGGGTGACCGAACACCCCGACATCTCCCGCATCACCATCGTGGTCAGTGTCGAGGAACTACCCCTGGAACAGGTGACGAAGCAGCTCAACAAGCTGGTGAACGTCCTGAAGATCGTCGAACTCGAGCCCGGCGCCGCGATCCAGCGCGAGCTCGTCCTGGTGAAGGTCCGCGCCGACAACGAGACCCGTTCCCAGATCGTCGAGATCGTCCAGCTGTTCCGCGCCAAGACCGTGGACGTCTCACCCGAGGCCGTCACGATCGAGGCCACCGGATCGAGTGACAAACTCGAGGCCATGCTCAAGATGCTGGAGCAGTTCGGCATCAAGGAGCTGGTGCAGTCCGGGACGATCGCCATAGGGCGTGGCGCGCGGTCCATCACGGACCGCAGCCTGCGGGCACTCGACCGCAGCGCGTAGCCCGTCCCTCGGCTCGAATACCGAGACCGGAAAACCACCCGCAGCCGCGCCACCGTACGGTGGGAAGCAAGCTGTTTCAAAGAAGTGCACACCAAGGAGAAGACCCAGTGGCCGAGCTGTTCTACGACGACGATGCCGACCTGTCCATCATCCAGAACCGCAAGGTCGCGGTCATCGGTTACGGCAGCCAGGGCCACGCCCACGCGCTGTCGCTCCGTGACTCGGGTGTCGACGTCCGGGTCGGTCTGCACGAGGGCTCGAAGTCCAAGGCGAAGGCCGAGGAGCAGGGCCTGCGTGTGGTGACGCCCGCCGAGGCCGCCGCCGAGGCCGACGTCATCATGATCCTGGTGCCGGACCCGATCCAGGCCCAGGTCTACGAGGAGTCCATCAAGGACAACCTGAAGGACGGCGACGCGCTGTTCTTCGGCCACGGCCTGAACATCCGGTACGAGTTCATCAAGCCGCCGGCCAACGTCGACGTCGCGATGGTCGCGCCGAAGGGCCCGGGTCACCTGGTCCGCCGCCAGTACGAGGAGGGCCGCGGCGTTCCGTGTATCGCCGCCGTCGAGCAGGACTTCTCCGGTGCGGCGTTCGCGCTGGCGCTCTCGTACGCGAAGGGCATCGGCGGCACCCGCGCCGGCGTCATCAAGACGACCTTCAAGGAAGAGACCGAGACCGACCTGTTCGGTGAGCAGGCCGTGCTCTGCGGCGGTACCGCCGCGCTGGTCAAGGCGGGCTTCGAGACGCTGACCGAGGCCGGCTACCAGCCGGAGATCGCGTACTTCGAGTGCCTCCACGAGCTGAAGCTCATCGTCGACCTGATGTACGAGGGCGGCCTGGAGAAGATGCGCTGGTCGGTCTCCGAGACCGCCGAGTGGGGCGACTACGTCACCGGCCCGCGCATCATCAACGACCAGACCAAGGTCGAGATGAAGAAGGTCCTGGCCGAGATCCAGGACGGTACGTTCGCCAAGAACTGGATGGACGAGTACCACGGCGGTCTGAAGAAGTACAACGAGTACAAGAAGGCCGACAGCGACAGCCTGCTGGCCACCACCGGCGCCGAGCTGCGCAAGCTCATGAGCTGGGTCGACAACGACGACGCGTAACACGGTCCGGTACAGCGGCCGTCCGTCAATCGCGGATGGTTTTGGTACCTCGTACGGGTGGTTCCCGGTCCAGGGAGGACCGGGAACCACCCGTGCCGGACGCCTGCGCGGGCCTGCCGCACGTACGAGTGATCCTGTCGCACGGGCGGATGATGACCCCGGTGGCGGCACTACACTGCTCAACACATACGCGTCAGGCCCACAGCGTCGTGCGTCTTTCACGCGGTTAGGGCGCGCCACGCCCTAGGACCCCTCCACCGCATGCGGCCGTCGGGACGGCCGTCCGCAATGGGACTTGTGAGGACTCACGTGAGCTCGAAACCTGTCGTACTCATCGCTGAAGAGCTTTCGCCCGCCACCGTGGACGCGCTCGGTCCGGATTTCGAGATCCGGCACTGCAACGGCGCCGACCGCGCGGAGCTGCTGCCCGCCATCGCCGATGTGGACGCGATCCTCGTCCGCTCCGCGACCAAGGTGGACGCCGAGGCCATCGCCGCGGCGAAGAAGCTGCGGGTCGTCGCCCGCGCCGGGGTCGGCCTCGACAACGTCGACGTCTCCGCCGCCACCAAGGCCGGCGTGATGGTCGTCAACGCGCCGACCTCCAACATCGTCACCGCCGCCGAGCTGGCCTGCGGTCTGCTGGTCGCCACCGCGCGCAATATCCCGCAGGCCAACACCGCCCTGAAGAACGGCGAGTGGAAGCGCTCGAAGTACACGGGCGTCGAGCTGAGCGAGAAGACGCTGGGCGTCGTCGGACTCGGCCGGATCGGGGTGCTGGTCGCCCAGCGCATGTCCGCCTTCGGCATGAAGATCGTCGCGTACGACCCCTATGTGCAGCCGGCCCGCGCCGCCCAGATGGGCGTCAAGCTGCTGACGCTGGACGAGCTGCTCGAAGTCTCCGACTTCATCACCGTGCACCTCCCCAAGACCCCCGAGACGCTCGGTCTGATCGGCGACGAGGCGCTCCACAAGGTCAAGCCGTCCGTGCGGATCGTCAACGCCGCGCGTGGCGGGATCGTCGACGAGGAGGCGCTCGCCTCCGCCCTCAAGGAGGGCCGCGTCGCGGGCGCCGGGCTGGACGTGTACACGAAGGAGCCCTGCACGGACTCCCCGCTGTTCCAGTTCGACCAGGTCGTCTGCACCCCGCACCTCGGCGCCTCCACCGACGAGGCGCAGGAGAAGGCGGGCATCGCGGTCGCCCGGTCCGTCCGGCTGGCGCTCGCCGGTGAGCTGGTCCCCGACGCGGTCAACGTCCAGGGCGGGGTCATCGCCGAGGACGTACGCCCGGGGCTGCCGCTCGCCGAGAAGCTCGGCCGGATCTTCACCGCGCTCGCGGGCGAGGTCGCGGCCCGCCTCGATGTCGAGGTGTACGGCGAGATCACCCAGCACGATGTGAAGGTGCTCGAACTCTCCGCGCTCAAGGGCGTGTTCGAGGACGTCGTCGCCGAGACGGTGTCGTACGTCAACGCCCCGCTGTTCGCGCAGGAGCGTGGCGTCGAGGTCCGGCTCACCACCTCCAGCGAGTCCCCGAACCACCGCAATGTGGTCACGGTGCGCGGCACGCTCTCCAGCGGCGAGGAGGTCTCGGTCTCCGGCACGCTGGCCGGGCCCAAGCACCTGCTGAAGATCGTCGCGATCGGCGCGTACGACGTCGAGCTGGCGCTGGCCGACCACATGGTCGTCCTGCGGTACGAGGACCGTCCCGGCGTGGTCGGCACGGTCGGCCGGATCCTCGGCGAGGCCGGGCTCAACATCGCGGGGATGCAGGTCGCGCGCGCGGAGGAGGGCGGCGAGGCGCTGGTCGTCCTCACCGTCGACGACACCGTCCCGAGCGCGGTGCTCACCGAGATCGCCGAGGAGATCGGCGCGGCCTCGGCCCGCTCGGTGAACCTCACCGACTGACGCGGAGTTCCCATCCCGTACGGCCGAGGGGTCCGGTGGCGCCACCGGACCCCTCGGCCGTTCTCCCGCCGGGACGTTCAGAGCGCGAAGCGCTGGCAGGCCAGCAGCGTACGGCCCTGTACGTTCACGTAGTTGCCGTGCTGGGTCAGGGCGGAGAGCTGGGCGGGGGTGACCCAGCGGTAGCCCGGTGGGGCGTTCAGGGGAGCCTCCTCCTCGGTGGCCTCGATGATCATGTAGCGGCTCTCGGCGTTGAGGAAGCGGCCGCCCTCCTCGGAGTGGATGGCCTCGTAGCGGATCCGGGACGGGTCGGCCTCCCGTACGAGATCGAGGAAGCGCGGCCGGGCGGGCGGCGGCAGATGATCGTAATTGGCGGGCACACACTGGACCGTCGGTCCCAGCTCGACCGACTGGAGGACCCCGCCCTCCGCCTTGGCGTGCGCCAGCAGATGGGTCACCCCGGCGATCCGGCGCGTCAGAAAGGCCGTCACCCCGAGCCCCACCGGCTCGAAGAGCGGCTGTGTCCAGCTGCTGACCTCACGGCTGCCCGCCTGTACGGAGACGCCCACCACCCGGAAGTAACGGTCCGCGTCATGGCGGATGGACGCCCCGTCCCTGGTCCAGCCACGGACCTCGTTCAGCGGGACACGGTCGACCCGCAGCTGCCGGGTGGCGCGCTGCGCGGTGAGCCAGGAGATGACCTCGGCGTCGGAGTGGAGCGCTCGGGGCTCGGCCTCGTCGAAGAAGGGCGCGCAGGCCAGCACCGTACGGGAGTCCATGTTGACCAGATTGTCCTGGCGCATCAGCTCACCGAGCTGGCCCAGCGTCAGCCAGCGGAAGCCGGGGTCGTACGGGACCTCCCCGTGGGCCTCGACGATCATGTTGCGGTTCCCCTTGTGGAAGAACCACGAGCCGTGTTCGGACTGGATCACATCCGCGAGCACCGTGCCGCGTGCCGGATGACGGAAGTAGTCGATGTACTTGACGTCCGCGCCCCGGTGGGCGCCGGTGTAATTGCTCCGCGTCGCCTGCACGGTGGGCGAGAGCTGGAGGAGTCCGGGGTTGCCCGGCTCCATTTTGGCCTGCATCAGCAGATGCGGCACCCCGTCGAACTCCTTGACCAGGATGCCCAGAATGCCGACCTCGGGCTGGCGGATGATCGGCTGGTACCACTCGTCGACCTGGCACTCGTCGGAGCGGACCCGCAGCCCCTCGACGGAGAAGAAGCGTCCGCTGGCATGGACCAGGTTGCCGGTGGACGGCGCGAAGGACCAGCCCCGCAGCTCGTCGAGCGCGATCCGGTCGACCCGGAAGCGATGGGCGGCCCGCCGCTCGGCGAGCCAGTCGGCGACCTCCCCGGTGGACAGCATCGCGCCCGCCCGGTCCTGGGCCGATCTGGTCAGCCGGGGAGCGGTCAGCGTGTCCGTACGTTCGGCGAGTTTCATGCGGACACCTTGCGGGGGGTATGCGTACGGACGGCCCGTTCGAGCCGGCCGACCACGGCGGCGGGGGAGGGCAGCTCCGCGGCGGCCCGGCGCAGCCCCCGGGCCGCCTGCCGGAAGGACGGATCGTTCAGCAGGGTCTCCACCGCCTTGCGTACCTGGAGGGGATCGTCCTGGAGCCCGGGGTCCTCGATGGAGATGCCCGCGCCCACGGAGGCCAGCCGGTCGCCGCAGGCGAAGCCGTCCGCGATCTGCGGCAGCGAGAGCTGCGGCAGGCCGTGGCCGACGGCGGTCATGGCGGTGCCCTGGCCGCCGTGGTGGACGATCGCGTCGCACCCCGGCAGCAGCAGATGCAGCGGCAGCGGATCGACCAGCCGGACCGTGGACGGCACCTCGCCCAGCTCCGCCCGGTACCGCGCGTCCACGGTCGCGATCACCTCCAGATCCGCCAGGTCCTCGAACGCCCGCAGGATCCGCCGCAGCAGCGGCACCCCGTTCATCCGCAGCGTGTGCGATCCCAGCGAGACCACGACCCGCCGCCCCTCCGCCGCGGAGCGTCGCTCGTCCCGGAGCCAGCCGGGCAGCACGCCATTGCCGTTGTACGGGACGTACCGCATCAGCAGCCCCGGGGCGAGGCCCGGCAGCTGGAGTACGGGCGGACAGGGATCGATGATCACCGAGGGCCCCGGCAGAGCGGGCAGCCCGAGCCCCGTGTACAGCGGACGCAGCGCCTCGCGGGCCCCGGCGGCGAGCGGCTCGGACACCGGGTCGATGCCGTACCGGTGGTGCGCCACCGGGATGCGCAGCAGCTGCCCGACGATCAGGGCGTTGAACTCCAGGACATCCGAGAGGATCAGATCGGGGCGGTACTCCCCGGCCAGCTCCAGATAGAGCGGCAGTACGTTCTCGCTGTGCCGCAGCCACACCGGCGGGAAGACGCTCATCATCGCGGAGGTCCAGCGGCCCATCCAGGCGAGCGGCCGCTGTCCGGGACGTACCAGGTCGAGCAGTGAGTCGTTGATGCCGCTGCGGTCGCCGACGGACACGGCGTTCAGCCCGGAGTCCGCGACCGCGCCGAGCACATCCGGCTGTCCGGCGACCAGCACCTCGTGTCCGGCGGCGCGTAACGCCCAGGCCAGCGGCACCATGGGCATGAAATGGGTGGCGGAAGGGCTGGGGATGATCAGAACACGCACAGATCCTCCAAGGGGCCGGCGGGATCGCCGCCGGCCGCGCGCGATTCAGGCCGTGGATAATTTCTTGTAGTGCGCCATGCACGCCGCATAGGTGGGCAGCAGACCGGAGGCCGCCGCTTCCTCGGCGTTCGGAGCGGCCCTGTCCTTGTCGGACATGACCGGCTCGGAGGTCAGCCCCCAGGGAATCCCGATCCGGGGATCGAGGGCGTTCACATCGATCATCGTGCCGTGGACGTACTCGGTCGAGCAGACGTAATTCATACAGACTTCGTCGCTCAGCGCGAGAAACGCGTGACCGATTCCCTCGGAGATCAGTACGGAAATCCCCGAGGTCTCGTCCAGCCGGGTCATCTCGAATTCGCCGAATGTCGGTGAACCCACCCGCAGATCCACCGAGACATCGAGAGCGGCGCCCCGGACACAGGTCACCAGCTTCTCCTGGCCCGGCGGCAGGCTGGTCGTGTGGATACCGCGCAGCGTTCCCCGGCGGGACACCGAATAATTCACCTGGCCGACCCGGAACGGGCGGCCGATGAGCCGGCTCAGCACATCGACCCGGAAAGCCTCGTAGAAACGGCCTCTGCGGTCCGCGATCGGACCCGGCTCGATACGGTACGCACCGGGAATTCCCAGCTCGATTACTTTTCCCTGCTCGGCGAAGCTCATTTCTCTCTCCCTCACACGTCGGTACGGACGGCGACGGCGGCCACTTCGTCGATCAGTCCGGCGGTCTGTATCGAATTGGCCTCGGCCGCGATATGGTCCGCGCTCGCCCCGGGCGCACCCGGGGCGAGCGCGGCGACCGAGGTGACGAACGCGTCGACGATGTTCGCGAACTGGTCGTCGGAAGGCAGGGCGATGACCTCGCGCGCGTTCCCCCGGCACAGGTGGAGCGAGGGCCGCCAGTCCGCGGCCGGGGTGAACGCCCGGTCCAGGGAGAGCGAACCGCCGCTGCCGAAGATCGCGTACTCGGACCGGTAGGAGTGCTCCATACCGAACGCCAGCTGCGCGGGTACGCCGTCCGGGGTGACCAGAAGGGCGCTGCCCGACCGTACGACGCCCTCCTTCTCCGTACGGAGCGTGGCGCCCGCGACCCTCAGCTCGTGGCCGAGGAAGCGCAGTGCGGCACGGACCGGGTAGAACGCGATGTCGAGGAGCGCGCCACCGCCGAGGTCCGCCCGGTTGCGGATGTCCTCCGGGGGCCTCGGCGGGATCGTGAACGTACTGGAGAAGCCGCGCAGTTCGCCGATGGCGCCGTCCTCGACCAGCCGGGTGACGGCGGCGTGCTGGGAGTGGTGCAGGAACATCGTGTTCTCCCGGAGCACCAGCCCCCGCTCGCGCGCGGTACGGAACAGCCGCTCGGTGTCGGCCCGGTCGGCCGACAGGGGTTTCTCGGCGAACACGTGCTTGCCCGCGTCGAGCGCCAGCCCGATCCAGTGGGCCTGGAGCATCGCGGGCAGAGGGAGGTAGACGGCGTCCACATCGGGGCGGGCGAGGAGCTGTCCGTACCCCGTCAGTGCCTCGCCGCCGAAGCGGTCCGCGAACCGCCGTGCCTTGTCCGGCGTACGGCTGGCGCTGGCGACGAGCCGTACGCCGGGGTGGGCGAGGAGCGTCGGCACCGTGCGGCGCCAGGCGATGTCGGCGCAGCCGAGCACACCGAAGCCCAGCGGTTTCGAGGGCGGCGAGGCTCTGTTCATGAGGGGGTTCCTTGGGTTCCGTACGGGAGACTGCCGGCCGTGCTCCGGGAGCGCGCGGGGGCGCTGCGAACCGGCACACCGGGCCATGGGCAATTACAGCGGAACGTTTTTGGTGAATCGCCTAGTACCCGGACAGGCCTGTGCAGAAGCCCCGGGAGGGGCCGGTCCTCCGGCCGGCGGGGCACCGGTCAGAGCCGGGCCGCCTTCAGCGCCATGTGCAGCAGCAGCCGGTCCTCGCCCTCGGCCAGGTCCAGCCCCGTCAGCTGTTCGACGCGGGACAGCCGGTAGTAGAGGGTCTGGCGGTGGATGCCGAGGGCCGAGGCGGTGCGGCCCGCCTGGCCCGCGTGGTCGAGGAAGGTCTCGGCGGTGCGGGCGAGTTCGCCGTGGGCGGGGGCCAGCAGGGCGCGGACGGCGGGGTCGGGGCCGGTGGGGAGCGCGGTGAGCAGGCGGTACGGTCCGATGGACGTCCAGCGGGCCACCGGGCCGAAGCGCGGCTGGGCGACCGAGGCGCGGGCCGCCGCGACCGCCTCGCGCCAGGCCCCGGGCAGTTCGGCCAGCCCCCGGCGCGGGGCGCCGACCCCGGCCGCGGCGTCGGGCCCGGCGTCCGCGCGCAGCCGGGCCACGGCGGTGAGCGCCGGGGCGAGCGTGTCCGCCGACCGCAGCCGTACGAGCAGGGCCAGCGCCTCCAGGGCGGGCGGACCGTCACCGGGCGCGCCGGGCCCGTACGGGGAGGGCGCCTCGGTCCCGTACGACTGCGGTGCGCCGCTCCCGTACGACTGCGGTGCGCCGCTCCCGTACGACTGCGGTGCGCCGCTCCCGTACGGGGAGGGCTCCTCCGGCCCGTGGGGGAAAGGCCCGCCGCTCCCGTACGGAACCGGCTCCTCGGTCCCGTACGGGAGCGTGCACAGCGCGGCGGTTCCCGGGACCGCGCGGAGGCGGGGTTCCTCGCCGCGCCAGGGGGCCACGCAGACGATCGCGTGCAGGCCCTCCGCGCTCGGGCCGAGCGCCGTGCGCAGCGCGGACAGGGCCGTGTCGCGGGGGCGGCCGGGGCCCGCGGTGAGGACGGTGCGCAGTTCGCGGGCGAGGTCGACGCCGGTGCGCAGCTCGTCGGCGAGCAGCTCGCCGATCCTGGACGTCACCTCCATGGCCGCCGCCAGCCGGGAGGGGCTCGGGCCCGGGTCGGAGTCGTCGAGCAGCCAGACGTAGCCGAGGACCCTGCCCCGGTGCCGTACGGGCAGACAGATCCGCCCCCGGAAGACACCCGCGTCCGGCGCCGCCGGGATCCGGACCGGCTCGGTGGCCAGGGTGATGCCGAAGCCCTCGAACCAGGCGCGGACGGCGGGGGTGGACTTGCGGGTCAGGATCGAGCGCGTCCTGACCGGGTCCGTCGCCGTGTCGTCCTCGCTGTCGTGCGCGCCGAAGGCGATCAGTCCGAAGTCGCGGTTCTCCAGGGTGGCGGGGACGCCGAGCAGCGCGCAGATCTCGTCGACCAGTTCCTGGTAATCGTCCTTCATCCGGACATTCTGTCATCGGCTTCCCCGCCGGTTCAGACATCTGTCTGAGATCCCGGCCACGGATGCGTGACAGCTGTCGATGGCAGAGGATCGGAGCGATCCCTAGGTTTCACAGTGGTTCGCCGTGCCGCTCCGGACCGTCTTCCGTCCGGCGCCGCCCCCGCTCGTTCTCACCGTGGAGGTGCCCTGTGCTGGGTCCCGTGATCCTTGCCGCGTCGCGCAGCGACACCCTGCGCCGTACGCTCGCGGCGGCCCCCGTCACCAAGCCCGTGGTCGACCGGTTCATCGCCGGTGAGTCCATCGAGGAGACGGTCCCCGTCGTCCGTTCCCTGACGGACCGGGGGCTGGAGGTCACCCTCGACGTCCTCGGCGAGGACATCACCGATCCGGCCGAGGCGCTGGGCGCCCGGGACGCGTATCTGCGGCTGATCGAGGCGCTCGCCCCGCTGGAGCTGGGGACGCGCGCCGAGATGTCGGTGAAGCTGTCCTCCTTCGGCCAGGCGCTGCCCGGCGGCCACGAACTGGCGCTGCGGAACGTCACCGCCGTCGTCGAGGCCGCCGCCGCGATCGGCACCACGGTCACCCTCGACATGGAGGACCACACCACCGTCGACTCGACGCTCGCCATCCACGCCGAGCTGCGCGGGCGCTTCCCGGAGACCGGCGCCGTCGTCCAGTCGTACCTCTACCGCACCGAGGAGGACTGCCGCGCGCTCGCGGCGGCGGGCTCGCGGGTGCGGCTGGTCAAGGGCGCGTACAAGGAGCCCGACTCCGTCGCGTACCCCGACAAGGGCGAGGTCGACCGCGCGTACATCCGCTGTCTGCGGATCCTGATGGAGGGCGACGGCTACCCGATGGTCGGCTCCCACGACCCGCGCATCGTCGCCATCGCCCAGGATCTCGCGCACCGCGCCGGGCGGAAGCCGGACGAGTACGAGTTCCAGATGCTGTACGGCATCCGCGCGGACGAGCAGTTCCGGCTGGCCGCCGAGGGGCACCGGATGCGGGTCTACCTCGCGTACGGCACGGACTGGTACGGCTACTTCATGCGCCGGCTCGCCGAGCGCCCCGCCAACCTCGCGTTCTTCCTGCGCTCGCTGGTCAGCCGAGGCTGAACTCCCTTTTACCGAAACCGGATCCAAACAGATCGAGGAGATTCGCCACCATGGACGCTGTGACCCAGGTGCCCGCGCCGGTCAACGAGCCGGTGCACGGCTACGCGCCGGGCTCCGCCGAGCGGACCCGTCTCGACGCCAGGCTCAAGGAGCTGGCCGGGAACCCCGTCGACCTGCCGATGACCATCGGCGGTGAGAAGCGGATGGGCGGCGGCGAACGGGTCGACGTCGTCCAGCCGCACAACCACCGGGCGGTGCTGGGTACGTTCGCCGGAGCCACCCGGCAGGACGCCCGGGACGCGGTCGACGCCGCGCTGGCCGCCGCGCCGGGGTGGCGCGCGATGGCCTTCGACGACCGCGCCGCGATCATCCTGCGCGCGGCGGAGCTGCTCGCGGGCCCGTGGCGCGAGACGCTGGCGGCGGCCACCATGCTCGGCCAGTCGAAGACCGCGCAGCAGGCCGAGATCGACTGCCCCTGCGAGCTGGTCGACTTCTGGCGCTTCAACGTGAAGTACGCGCGTGATCTGCTCGCCGAGCAGCCGCCGGCCCACTCGCCCGGCGTGTGGAACCGGTTGGACCACCGCCCGCTCGAAGGCTTCGTCTACGCGATCACCCCCTTCAACTTCACGGCCATCGCGGGCAATCTGCCCACCGCGCCCGCGCTCATGGGCAATGTCGTGGTGTGGAAGCCCTCCCCGACGCAGACTCTCGCCGCCGTCCTGCTGATGGAACTGCTGGAGGAGGCCGGGCTGCCCAAGGGCGTCATCAACCTGGTGACGGGCGACGGGCTCGCCGTCTCCGAGGTCGCCCTCACCCACCGCGAGCTGGCGGGTATCCACTTCACCGGCTCGACCAGGACCTTCCAGCACCTGTGGAAGACGGTCGGCGAGAACATCGAGACGTACCGCTCCTACCCGAGGATCGTCGGCGAGACCGGCGGCAAGGACTTCGTCGTCGCCCATCCGAGCGCCGACCGCGCGATCCTCAAGACCGCGCTGACCAGGGGTTCCTTCGAGTATCAGGGCCAGAAGTGCTCGGCGTCCTCACGGGCGTACATCCCCGCGTCGATCTGGAACGACGGCTTCGCGCAGGAGTTCGCCGCCGAGGTCGACGGGATCACCATGGGCGATGTCACCGACCTGTCGAACTTCATCGGCGCCGTCATCGACGAGCGCGCCTTCGCCAAGAACAGGGCCGCGATCGACCGCGCCGCCGCCGACCCGACCTGCACGATCGTCGCGGGCGGTACGTACGACGACTCGGTCGGCTACTTCGTCCGCCCGACCGTGATCGTCTGCACCGACCCGGCCAACGAGGTCTTCCGGACCGAATACTTCGGCCCGATCCTCGCCGTGCACGTCTATGAGGACGCGGAGTACGAGACGATGCTGGCCCAGATGGAATCGGTCTCGGCGTACGCCCTGACCGGCTCGGTCATCGCGGGCGACCGCGCGGCGGCGGCGGCCGCGTTGGCGAAGCTGCGCTACGCGGCGGGCAACTTCTACATCAACGACAAGTCGACCGGCGCCGTCGTCGGCCAGCAGCCCTTCGGCGGCGGGCGCGCGTCCGGCACCAACGACAAGGCGGGCGCCCCGCAGAACCTGATGCGCTGGACACTGACCCGCGCCATCAAGGAGACGCTGGTCCCGCCGACCGACTACCGCTACCCGCACATGGGCTGACCCCCGCCCGCTCCGACACTCCGATCCGGTGCCCGCGGGTCCCGCGGCCACCGGCCGGTGTGTCCGAACTCCTGCCGGGCGCCGGCCTGTTGCTTCCGTACGGGCACCGGAACATCCTTCCGTACGGCGGCGGGCCTGCCAGAGTGGGCGCATGACGCCACCGCTGCGTACCGCCCACACCTACGAGTTGACCCCGGACGAACTCACCGAGATCCGGGCCCAGTTGGAGGACGCCTTCGAAGGCGACCTCGGGGACGAGGACTGGGACCACGGCCTCGGCGGTGTCCACGCCTTCGTGCGGGACCCGGACGGCGCCCTCGTCGCCCACGGCAGTGTGATCCAGCGCCGGGTCCTGGTGGGCGGCTGTTCGTACCGCATCGGATACGTGGAAGCGGTGGCCGTACGGGCCGACCGCCGCCGCCAGGGGCTGGGCGGCCGGGTCATGGCCGCCCTCGAACAGGTCATCGACGGCGCGTACGCGGCCGGGGCGTTGGCCGCCTCCGACGACGGCGCCCGGCTCTACCGGGCCCGTGGCCGGCAGCCCTGGGCCGCCCGTGTCGAGACCCTGGGCCCGGCCGGTGTCGTACGTCTGCCGGAGGAGGAGGGCTGCACCTACCTCCGCCCGGCGGCGGGCCGCCCCCTGCCGGTCGCCCCGGACGGCGCGCTGGTCTTCGACTGGCGGGACGGGGACGTGCTGTAGGCGTACGTACGGGTCCTGGCTCTCGGCTCAGCCCTCGACGCCCTTGATGATCTGGTGCCGCACCCCCCACACCCCGCCCGCCCCGGCCGCCACCGCGCCCACGAGGAGCCCGGCCAGGAACGGCGACCGCGTGGTGTCGATGCCGCCCGTCGCCGGCACGGCCACGAGCCCCGCCACCACCAGCAGCCAGACGCCCAGGCCGACCCGGACCCGGCGGCTGAGGAAGAGCCGCCGCCGCGGGCGGCCGGGCGCCGAGGCCAGCGCGGCGGCGGGGCCCACGGTCGCGGCGGCGGGGCGCTTGAAGTACGTCGAGGCCAGCCACTGCCCGCAGGGCTCCCAGCCGTCGGCGGCCAGTTCCGCGGTGACCCGCGTACGCTCCCCGCCGTTCCTGGTCGCCTCGCGCCGGTACTCCCAGCGCATCGCCGCGCCCGGGACGCGCCGGCTGACGAACAGGCCCATGCGGTCGACGCGCTCGACCTCCCAGCCCTGCGCGCCGTACTCGTTCAGCAGTCGCCGGTCGGCGTAGATGTCGGCGGTCCACCGCCAGACCTCCGCGTCGTCGGCGGGTCCGTCGGGCGCCCCGGGGCCCGCCAGCCGCGCGGCGAACTCCGCGACCGGGCCGAACTCCTCCGTCGCCGGGGTGCCGGTCTCGGCGAGATAGCCGGTCAGTTCCGCGACGGTCGCGGTGACCCGCCCGGCCGGGACCCCGGCGGCGCGCAGCGCGGCGGCGAGTTCCTCGAAGTAGCGGTGGTCGGTCATGACGCTCCCCCTCGGTGCAGCATGGTCGTCACGGTCGTGTGGAACTCCAGCCAGGCGTCGCCCTGCGCGGCGAGATGGCGGACCCCGGAGTCGGTCAGCCGGTAGTAGCGCCGCCCGGGGCCGCGCTCGGTGGCGCGGAACTCCCCGACGGCGAGCCCGGCCTCCTCCAGCCGGTTGAGCACGGGGTACAGCGTGCCCCCCTTGATCTCGCCGAGGCCCGCTTCCGCGAGCGCCTTCGAGATCTCGTAGCCGTAGCTCTCGCCGTCGACGAGACAGGAGAGGACGAGGAGGTCGAGGACGCCCTTGAGCCAGCTGGATCTGCGGTCTGTGGCCATGGCCGTATCCCACCATCAGATAGATAGGAACGCAACCTAGCTGGCTGAGAAAGCTAGCTGGCGGAAAAATCTAGCGGGCAGCGGGATCTAGCGGGCAGCGGGATCTAGCAGGCGGCGGAATCTAGCGGGCGATGCGACAGGGGTGTCCGTCTCAGATAGTAGGAAGTCCGAGTAGTCGTGGAGACAGATGGCCCGCCCTCCCTTAGCTTGGAATGAGCCGAACGTCTCGCTCCATCAGCGAATGGCGGTCCCGGGCAAGCGCCCCACGCAGGCAACCCCTGTTCGCGCCCGCCCCCGCCTCTTCCGGCGCCTCGCAGATGCCTCGCACGGCCCTTCGCCGCGCGCCCTCGCTGCCTCAAGGAGTCGATCATCATGGCCGAGACGACCGTTCGCCGCGTCCGTCACACCCCTCGTACCGGCGAAGCCGACCGCAAGAACGCCGCCGCCGCGCTCCAGCGCGCCCTCGACCGCAGGGACAACGGCGGCTCGACCGGCCACTGACCAGCCAGGCCGCCCGAGCCGCCCCCGGCCCGCCCCGAGCCGCTCGGGCTGTCCACGGAGTGGACGCCTGGTGTCATGGGATGGGACGAGCGGTAGGGTTTCCCGCATGTCTCGCAGCCTCAATCTCGCAGTGATCCCCGGTGACGGCATCGGCCGGGAAGTCGTGGCCCAGGGCCTCAAGGTGCTGAGCGCCGTGCTTCCGCAGGACGTGAAGCTGGAGACCAAGGAGTACGACCTCGGCGCCGGCCGCTGGCACCGCACCGGGGAGACCCTCCCGGACGCGGAGCTGGAGGCCCTCAAGGGGCACGACGCGATCCTGCTCGGCGCGATCGGTGACCCGTCCGTGCCGTCCGGGGTGCTGGAGCGCGGGCTGCTGCTCAAGCTGCGCTTCGCCTTCGACCACTACGTCAACCTGCGTCCGTCGAAGCTTCTCCCCAACACGGCCACCCCGCTGGCCGGCCGCCCCGAGATCGACTTCATCGTCGTGCGCGAGGGCACCGAGGGCCCGTACACCGGCAACGGAGGCTCGCTGCGCACGGGCACGCCCGCCGAGGTGGCCACCGAGGTGAGCATCAATACGGCGTACGGCGTGGAGCGCCTCGTCCGCGACGCGTACGAGCGGGCCAACTCCCGTCCGCGCAAGAAGCTGACGCTGGTCCACAAGAACAACGTCCTCGTCTACGCGGGCCACCTGTGGAAGAACATCTTCGACCGGGTCGGCCAGGAGTATCCCGAGGTCACCACCGACTATCTGCATGTCGACGCCGCGACGATCTTCTTCGTCACCCAGCCCGAGCGCTTCGACGTGATCGTCACCGACAACCTCTTCGGTGACATCCTCACCGACCTCGCCGCCGCCGTGACCGGCGGTATCGGCCTGGCCGCGTCCGCGAACATCAATCCGGACCGTACGTTCCCGTCCATGTTCGAGCCGGTCCACGGATCGGCCCCGGACATCGCGGGCCAGGGGAAGGCCGACCCCACGGCCACCATTCTCTCCGTCGCCCTGCTGCTGCGGCACCTCGGCTTCGACGCCGAGGCCGTCCGGATCGAGGAGGCCGTCGCGGCGGACCTCACCGGACGCGACGCGGCCACCGCGCGGACGACCGACGAGATCGGCGACGCGCTCGCCGTACGCGTAGCGGGCTGACCCGTCGACTTCCCACAGCCGCCGGGTCGCCACGAACCCGGCGGCTGTGCTGTGCTCCGCGGCCACCGGGTGACACCATCAGCCCCGGACCGCATTCACCCCCAGTTTCCGCCATCGCGCCCGCCGGAGAGATAATCGGCCTGGGCAGCGCACGCGGGAATGCTCGGACGTCCTAGTAGCGGCGTGAACGCGGTCCGTCACATACAACCGGTGAAGGACGAGTATTCATGACCACGCCCACGATCGAGCTCAAGCCCTCCTCCAGCCCGCTGTCCGATGCGGAGCGCGAGGCGATCCTGGCCAACCCGGGCTTCGGCCGCCACTTCACCGACCACATGGTGACGATCCGGTGGACCGAGGGACGCGGCTGGCACGACGCGGAACTCGTTCCGTACGGACCGCTCTCGCTCGACCCGGCCAACATGACGCTGCACTACGCGCAGGAGATCTTCGAGGGCCTCAAGGCGTACCGCCGCCCCGACGGTACGGTCGCCACCTTCCGCCCCGAGGCCAACGCGGCCCGCTTCCAGCGCTCCGCCCACCGGATGGCCATGCCGGAGCTGCCCGTGGAGACCTTCATCGCCGCGTGCGACGCGCTGGTCCGGCAGGACCAGGCGTGGGTCCCGGCGCACGGCGGCGAGGAGTCCCTCTACCTGCGCCCGTTCATGATCGCGACCGAGGTCGGGCTCGGCGTCCGGCCGGCCAACGAGTACCTGTTCCTGGTCATCGCCTCGCCCGCCGGCGCCTACTTCCCCGGTGGCGTCGAGCCGGTCTCCGTCTGGCTCTCGGAGAACTACGTCCGCGCCGTCCCCGGCGGCATCGGGGACGCCAAGACCGGCGGCAACTACGCGGCCTCCCTGCTCGCCCAGGCCGAGGCGGCGGAGAAGGGCTGCGCGCAGGTGGCCTATCTGGACGCGGTCGAGCACCGCTGGGTGGAGGAACTGGGCGGGATGAACCTGTACTTCGTGTACGGCGACCGCATCGTCACCCCGGAACTCACCGGCTCCCTGCTGCCGGGCGTCACCCGTGACACGCTGCTGAAGCTCGCGCGCGACCTCGGCTACACCTCCGAGGAGGGCCGGATCTCCAAGGAGCAGTGGCGCCGCGACGCCGAGGACGGCACCCTCACCGAGGTCTTCGCCTGCGGTACGGCCGCGGTGATCACCCCGGTCGGCGTGGTCAAGTCGGAGGGCGGCGAGTGGACCCAGTCGGGCGGCGAGCCCGGCGAGGTCACGCTGAAGCTGCGCGAGGCGCTGCTGGGCATCCAGACGGGCGCCGCGGCCGACCCGCACGGCTGGATGCACGACCTGGTCTGACGCCGTGGTGGTACGGGGGTCCGTGTCCCGGACGCGACACGGACCCGGGGTGGTACGGGGCCCGCGTCCGGATCGCGACGCGGACCCCGTGCCCCGTACCCCGTGCCCCGTACCCCGTACCCCGTGCCCCATCGCTCCCGGCCGCGTGTCCGCTCCCTCCCGACCGCATGGTGAGACGGTTTCTGCGGGGTGGGCGATACGTGCAAAACTCGGCTCGTGCTCTCGTTCGCCATGATTATCGGCAGCAGGCGCGCCGGTCCGCAGTGACCGCCCCGTACCACCCGTACGGCGCGGCCACCGTGCCTCGGACCCGCGCGCAGACCTCTCGCACCCGCGAGGGGTTTTTTCGTTTTCCGGCCCCACCCCGCCGGAGAACGAGCCGCACGCGATGATGGGGCAAGTGGAGCCAGACCTTCCACTCGACAGGAGCAGAACCACCATGACCACAGAGTCCACAGGGCCCTCGGCGGACAAGGACAGCTTTCATGTCTTCGACACGACGCTGCGCGACGGTGCCCAGCGCGAAGGCATCAATCTGACGGTCACCGACAAGCTGGCCATCGCCCGGTACCTGGACGACTTCGGCGTGGGCTTCATCGAGGGGGGCTGGCCCGGCGCCAACCCGAGGGACACGGAGTTCTTCGCCCGCGCCCAGCAGGAGATCGACTTCAAGAACGCCCAACTGGTGGCCTTCGGCTCCACCCGCAGGCCCGGGGCCAAAGCCTCGGAGGACCCGCAGGTCAGGGCGCTGGTCGAGTCCGGCGCCCCGGTGGTCACGCTGGTCGCCAAGTCCCATGACCGCCATGTCGAGCTGGCGCTGCGCACCACCCTCGACGAGAACGTCGCGATGGTCCGTGACACCGTCTCGTACCTGCGCGAACAGGGCCGCCGCGTCTTCGTCGACTGCGAGCACTTCTTCGACGGCTACCGCGCCAACCCCGAGTACGCCAAGTCCGTCGTCCGGGCCGCCACCGACGCGGGCGCCGATGTCGTCATCCTCTGCGACACCAACGGCGGCATGCTGCCCGCGCAGATCCAGGCCGTCGTCGCCACCGTCCTCGCCGACACCGGCGCCCGGCTCGGCATCCACGCCCAGGACGACACCGGCTGCGCCGTCGCCAACACCCTCGCCGCCGTCGACGCGGGCGCCACCCATGTCCAGTGCACGGCCAACGGCTACGGCGAGCGGGTCGGCAACGCCAACCTCTTCCCGGTCGTCGCCGCCCTGGAGCTGAAGTACGACAAGCGGGTCCTGCCCGAGGGCGCGCTCGCCGAGATGACCCGGATCTCGCACGCCATCGCCGAGATCGTCAACCTCGCGCCCTCCACCCACCAGCCGTACGTCGGCGTCTCGGCCTTCGCGCACAAGGGCGGCCTGCACGCCTCCGCGATCAAGGTCGACCCCGACCTCTACCAGCACATCGACCCCGAGCAGGTCGGCAACACCATGCGGATGCTCGTCTCCGACATGGCCGGCCGCGCCTCCGTCGAGCTGAAGGGCAAGGAGCTGGGCATCGACCTCGGCGACGACCGCGAGCTGGTCGGCCGGGTCGTCGCCCGTGTTAAGGAGCGCGAGCTGAAGGGGTACACGTACGAGGCGGCCGACGCGTCCTTCGAGCTGATGCTCCGCGAGGAGGTCGAGGGCAGGCCCCGCAGCTACTTCCGTACGGAGTCCTGGCGCGCGATCGTCGAGGACCGCCCCGACGGTACGCACGCCAACGAGGCCACCGTGAAACTCTGGGCCAAGGGCGAGCGCATCGTCGCCACCGCCGAGGGAAACGGCCCGGTCAACGCGTTGGACAGGGCCATGCGCGTCGGCCTGGAGCGGATCTATCCGCAGCTGGCCAAGCTGGAGCTGGTGGACTACAAGGTCCGCATCCTCGAAGGCAGGCACGGTACGGAATCCACCACCCGGGTGCTGATCACCACCGGGGACGGCGCGGGCGAGTGGTCGACGGTCGGCGTCGCGGAGAACGTGATCGCGGCCTCCTGGCAGGCGCTGGAGGACGCGTACACGTACGGACTGCTGCGCGCCGGAGTCGTACCGGCCGTGTAGTCGTCGGTGCGTGACGCGGGCGGGCCGGATTTCCCGCGTACCGGCCCGCCCGGATGATGACGACCTCGGGTAGCTTCGAGATATGAGGCCGAGGCTGATTTTCACACTGTCCGGGCTGCTTCTCGCCTTCTCCTCCGCCGCCGGGGTCGCCGTCGCGGCGTCGGACGCGCAGGCGGCCACCGGTCCGGCGGCCGTGGGCGAGGCGCTGAGGAAGGGCCCCGTCTATGTGGACCCCCGGGCCGCGTCCCAGCTGCCGGCGGCCGACGCGAAGGCCCTGGCGAAGAAGATCACGGACGCGGACAAGCCCCTCTTCGTGGCCGTGCTGCCCAACGCGGCCGAGTTCCCGCCGGAGAGCGTACTGCGGACCGTACGGACCCGGACCGGAGTGACCGGGCTGTACGCGATCAGGCTCGGCGACGGGTTCAACGCGGGCGCCGACCGTACGGTCATGCCGCACAGGGCCGTCGCCAACCTCTCCGCCGCGGTCAAGGCGGGCGGCCCGGTCGACGCCGTGACCGAGCTGAACAACTTCGTGGACCAGGCGCTCCCGCAGATGCGCGGCAGCGCCCCGGCGTCCTGGGACAGCGGCTCGGGCGACAGTGGCACGGGCGGTGCGACGGCCGGGTTGATCGCCCTCGGCTCGGTCGCCGCCCTGGGCGGCGCGGGCGCCTACGCGGTGGTCCGCAGAAACCGCCGCAGGCGCGAGGAGCGGGACCGGGAGGCGCTGGAGAAGCTGCGGATCGTCGTCGACGAGGACATCACCGCCTTCGGCGAGGAACTGGACCGCCTCGACTTCCACCCCGCCGAGCCCGGCGCGGACGACGCGATGCGCGGTGAGTACGAGCACGCCCTCGACGCCTACGAGAAGGCGAAGTCCCTGATGGCCTCGGCCACCCGGCCCGCCGAGGTGAGCCCGGTGACCGAGGCGCTGGAGGACGGCCGGTTCTCGCTGGCGGTGCTGGAGGCGCGCAGAAAGGGCGCCCCGCTTCCGGAGCGCCGTTCGCCGTGCTTCTTCGACCCGCGCCACGGGCCCTCGACGGGCGACGCGGAGTGGTCCCCGTCCGGCGGGGTGCGGCGGACCGTACCGGTGTGCGCGGCCGACGCGGCCCGGCTGGCGGACGGCGAGGACCCGGCGGTCCGTACGGTGGCGACCGATCAGGGGCCCCGTCCGTACTACGACGCGGGACCGGCGTACGGCCCGTGGGCCGGCGGCTACTTCGGCGGCGGGCTGCTGCCGGCGCTGCTGGTGGGCACGGTGCTCGGCTCGATGATGGCGACCCCCGCGTACGCCTCGGACTTCGGCGGCGGTGACTACTCCGGCTTCGACGGCGGCGACTACTCGGGCGGCGACTTCGACCCGGGCGACTTCGGTGGCGGAGGCTTCGGCGGGGGAGGGGACTTCGGCGGTGGCGGAGGGTTCGACGGCGGGGGCGGTTTTTAAGGCGTCCGGGCTGCGGCCGCGGCTGAGGCCGTGGTTCTGGACCGGCCGGGCCGACCGCGCCCCCGCGCGGTCGTCGCTCCGGTCCCGTGGGGCTGGGGTCGGGCGGCTTCGGGAGCCTTCTCGACCGCTGAGATGTCGAAGGTCGGCCTGACCTTGTCGCTGACCATCACACCGCCGGTCTCCAGCGCCGCGTTCCAGGTCAGGCCCCAGTCGGAGCGCAGGATCGTCGCGCTGCCCTCGAAGCCGACACGCTCCATGCCGTACACGTCGGTGACGGAGCCGTGGAACTCCAGGTCGATCGTGAGCGGCTTGGTGACGTCCTTGATCGTGAGGTCACCGGTGATGCGGTACGTCTCCGGGGCGATCTGCTCGGCGCCGCTGGAGCGGAAGGTCATCCTCGGGATATCCCTCGAACGAGTGACCCTTCTCGCTGGATGACGCGCGTAGACGCCGGGCACGATTCCCCTCGCACCGCCTACCTGGCGCCTTACCGCCTACCGCTCTACCGCCTACCGGCACGGCTCAGATCTTCAGCGCTTCACCAGGGGAGGACCTCATGATCATCCGTTCCGTACTCGCCGTCTTCGCACTGCTCGTCGGCGCGCTCCTGGCGCCCGGCTTCGGTGTGCTCGCCACGGCCACCGACGCCTACGCGGTCACCAGGATCAGCCATGCCACCGCGACCTCGATGTTCACCTCGTCCGGCATCGCCTGGGCGTCCACCGGCGGCTGCTCCGACCGGAACAACGCCCGCTGTACGTCGTTCGACCAGCTCAACCTGGACACGGCCAAGGGGGCGCAGACCTTCAAGACCGCGACGAACTGCGCGCTCACCATCACCGGGGGCACCGAGACCGGGCACGCCACGAGCGAGTACTCCCACTGGAACGGCTACAAGCTCGACTACCGGACGACCAGCTGCGTCACCAACTACATCAAGGGCACCTTCGCCTATATCGGGGTGCGTGGCGACGGGGCCCCGCAGTGGAAGTCGGGCTCCGGCAACGTGTACGCGGACGAGGGCAACCACTGGGACGTGACGTACTACAACTGCGGCGGCTGCTGAGGCGCGCGTTGCGAAAGCCCCGCCCGCCGCGGCGGTCCCACCTGTCTCTCCGCTCACGCTGCCGCCACCCCGCCGTCTCCCCGCCGAAGGAGGTCACCGTGTCGCCACCGTCCGTGCCGTCCGCCTGGTCGCGCCGGGCCTTTCTGGCCGCCGCCGGGTCGGGTGCGCTGCCGCTCGCGCCGGGGGGCCGGGACGGCGGCGGCCGGTTCGAGGGGCTGCGGCGGCGCTGGGTCGACCTCCAGCTCGGTACGGGGTACGACCAGGGCGCCGCCCCCTTCGCCGCGCGGCTGGCCGAGGCCGGTGAGCTGGCCGCGCGCCACCAGGGGGCGATGGCCCCGGCGGGGCCGTACCTCTGGCCGGACCTGCCGCTCGACCCGCCCTCGGGGATCACCCGGAGCTACGCCAGGCTCTGGGCCATGACCCGGGCGTGGGCCCGGCCGGGCACCGGGCTCACCGGGGACGGGGCGCTCCTGGCCGATGTGGTCCAGGGGCTCGACCGGCTCGCCGAGGCGGTCTACCACCCGGCGACGACGCCCTACGGCAACTGGTGGGAGTGGCGGATCGGCAGCCCCCGGCTGCTCATGGACATCACCGCCGTCCTGTACGACCGCCTCACCCAGGACCGGCGGGCCGCCGCCCTCGCCGCCGTCGACCACTTCGTCCCCGACGCGCTCCTCACCGACTACTCCGGCGTCAGCACCGGGGCCAACCGTGTCGACCTCTGCCGCTCGGTCGCCGTGCGCGGGGTCCTCGGTGGGGATCCCGGGCGGATCGTCCTCGCCAGGGACGCGCTGTCGCCCGTCCTCCCGTACGTCACCGAGGGCGACGGGCTCTACGCGGACGGCTCGTTCGTCCAGCACACCTCCGTCGCCTACTCGGGGACGTACGGACAGGTCGTGCTGGACGGCCTCGGCAGGCTGTTCGCCCTGCTGGCCGGGTCGGAGTGGGCCGTCACCGACCCGGCGGGACAGCTCGTCCTCGACAGCGTGGAGCGGGCCTACGCCCCACTGGTCTTCAACGGTCTGATGATGGACAGCGTCAGTGGCCGGGCCGTCAGCCGGGGGTGGCTCGTCACCGACGATCCCGGGGTGACGCGCGGCGACCACTTCCACGGACAGGGGCTGATCGCGGCCGTCGCCCTGCTCGCCGGTGCCGCGTCCGCCGCCGAGCGCGAGCGCTGGACCGCGCTGGTCAAGGGCTGGATCGAGCGCGACACGGTCGCGCCCGTGCTCACCGCCCGGCAGTTCGATGTCGCGGATCTCGCCCGGCTGTACGCCCTCGTGGCCTCGGAGACCCCCGCCGCCCCCGAGCGGACCGGGCACACGCTCTTCGCCGCGATGGACCGGGCGGTCCACCGCAGGCCGGGCTGGGCCGCCAATATCGCGATGGCCTCCGACCGGATCGCGCACTACGAATGCGGGAACGGCGAGAATCCGCGCGGCTGGCACACCGGGGCCGGAATGCTCTACTGGTGGCGCGCCGACGGGGGGAACGACCAGTACACCGACTGGTTCTGGCCCACGGTCGACCCGTACCGGCTGCCGGGTACGACGGTCTCCACCCGGCCGCTCGCGGACCGGGCGGGTGGCGAGTGGGGGGAGCCCCGGCCGGCCGTGCGCTGGGTCGGCGGCGCGACCGACGGGGAGTTCGCGGCCGTCGGCCAGCACCTCAAGGGGCTCGGCTCCACGCTCGAAGCCCGTAAGTCCTGGTTCTGCGCAGACGACGCCGTCATCTGTCTGGGCGCCGGGATCGGCGCCACGGACGGGGTGCCGGTCGAGACGGTCGTCGACAACCGCAATCTGGGGGAGCCGGGCCGGGCCGGGGCGTACGCCTTCACGCTCGACGGAGGGCCGCGCCCCCGCTGGGCGCATCTGGAGGGGCACGGCGGCTGGGTCTTCCCCGGCGGCGCCCCGGTGCGCACCCTGCTCCAGGACCGCACCGGGGCCTGGGGCGACATCAACACCTCCGGCTCGCCCGAGCGCCGTACCCGCCGCTACCGCACCCTCTGGCTGGACCACGGCACCGACCCGGTGGCCGCTTCGTACGGCTATCTCCTGATGCCGGGCGCCTCCCGCCGCGCGCTCGTGGCCCGCGCCGCCGACCGGCGATGGCTGGAGATCCTCGCCAACACCGGGGACGTCCAGGCCGTGGCGGTCCGCCCGCTCGGCCTCCTGGCGGCGAACTTCTGGCGCTCCGGTACGGCGGGACCGCTCCGCGCGAGCGCGCCCGCGAGCGTGCTCGTGGTGGTCCGGGGGCGGACGGCGACGCTCTGCGTGAGCGAGCCCGTACGATCGGGGCGGGCGCTGGAGGTCCGCTGGGACCGGCGGGTGCGCGGGATCCTGGGGCGGGACCCGGCGGTCGAGGTGCTCGACGCGGGACGTACGGTACGGCTGAGAGTCGCTCCGGGGACAGCGGGCGCCACCCACCGGTGCGAGGTGGCCCTGTGAGGGCCGCCGGGTGGCCGATGCCGGTAAGTGTAGGGGGATTCCTACAAGTAGTAGGGGTTCCTCGCTGTTCACCGGCTCCGCAACGGCCCCACTACTGTCCAGCCCCACCAGGATTACGGCCGAGAGACTGTGCGGAGTCGACGGCGCGGTTCCTTGGCCGTGTTCGTAGGGTTGGGACATGACCGTAGTGGACGAGACGTCGAGCGGGCCCACCGACGCCAGGGGCCGTGTGGCCGAATTGCACGCTCTGCGTGAAGAGGCCCGCCGAGGACCCAGCGACCGTGCGACCGAGGCGCAGCGCGCCAAGGGCAAGCTGACCGCCCGGGAGCGCATCGAGCTGTTGCTCGACGCGGGGTCCTTCAAGGAGGTCGAGCAGCTGCGCAGGCACCGGGCGACCGGGTTCGGCCTGGAGACGAAGAAGCCGTACACGGACGGTGTGATCACCGGCTGGGGGACGGTCGAGGGCCGCACGGTCTTCGTGTACGCGCACGACTTCCGGATCTTCGGCGGCGCGCTGGGCGAGGCCCACGCCACCAAGATCCACAAGATCATGGACATGGCCATCTCGGCCGGTGCCCCGCTGGTCTCGCTGAACGACGGCGCGGGCGCCCGTATCCAGGAGGGCGTCTCCGCGCTCGCCGGATACGGCGGGATCTTCCAGCGCAACACCCGCGCCTCGGGGGTCATCCCCCAGATCAGCGTGATGCTCGGCCCGTGCGCCGGCGGCGCGGCCTACAGCCCCGCCCTCACCGACTTCGTCTTCATGGTCCGTGAGACCTCGCAGATGTTCATCACAGGACCCGATGTGGTGAAGGCCGTCACCGGCGAGGAGATCACCCAGAACGGTCTGGGCGGCGCCGACGTGCACGCGGAGACCTCGGGCGTCGCGCACTTCGCGTACGACGACGAGGAGACCTGCATCGCGGAGGTCCGCTACCTCCTGTCGATGCTCCCGCAGAACAACCGGGAGAACCCGCCCACGGTCCCCTCCGAGGACCCGGCGGACCGCCGCTCCGATGTACTGCTGGACCTGGTCCCGGCCGACGGCAACCGGCCGTACGACATGCGCAAGGTGATCGAGGAGCTGGTCGACGACCGCGACTTCCTGGAGATCCACGAGCGCTGGGCCCGCAACATCATCTGCGCCCTGGCCAGGATCGACGGCCAGGTCATCGGTGTCGTGGCCAACCAGCCGCAGTCGCTCGCCGGGGTCCTGGACATCGAGGCATCGGAAAAAGCGGCGCGCTTTGTCCAGATGTGCGACGCTTTCAATATCCCGATCGTCACTCTGCTGGATGTGCCCGGCTTCCTGCCGGGCGTCGACCAGGAGCACGGCGGGATCATCCGGCACGGCGCCAAGCTGCTGTACGCGTACTGCAACGCGACGGTGCCCCGGATCTCCCTGATCCTGCGGAAGGCGTACGGAGGCGCGTACATCGTCATGGACTCCCAGTCCATCGGGGCGGACCTCACCTACGCCTGGCCGACCAACGAGATCGCGGTGATGGGCGCCGAAGGTGCCGCCAATGTCATCTTCCGCAAGCAGATCGCCGAGGCCGAGGACTCCGAGGCCATGCGCGCCCGCATGGTCAAGGAGTACAAGGCCGAGCTGATGCATCCCTACTACGCGGCCGAGCGGGGGCTGGTCGATGACGTCATCGACCCGGCCGAGACGCGCGAGGTGCTCGCGAGCGCGCTCGCGATGCTCCGTACCAAGCACGCCGACCTGCCCTCCCGCAAGCACGGCAACCCGCCGCAGTGATCACGGGCCACTGACCGCCCGCCGAGAAGACGCCGAGAAGACGGAGACACGACCTTCATGAGCGATCCCACGAACGAATCCCTGCTGCGCGTCGAGAAGGGCCAGGCCGGCCCCGAGGAGCTGGCCGCCATCACGGCGATCCTGCTCGCCCGTGCCGCGTCCCAGCCGCAGGCCACGGCCCACCGCGGCCGCTCCACGGCCGGCTGGCGCCGACTGGAGCGCACCCCCGGCTTCCGCGCCCCGCACAGCTGGCAGGGCTGACCCTCCCCGGCACATCCGCACGGCACGTACGGATGGCACCTACGGACCACGTACGAAGGCCCCCGCGCTCCGAGAGCGCGGGGGCCTTTCGTATGGCGTTCACGGCTACCGCAGGCGGGCCATGAGGGCGTGTTCGACGAGGGTGATGAGTCCGCTTTTGGCGTCGGCGCGGTGGCGGGCGTCGGTGGTGATGATGGGGGTGTCGGGGCCGATCTGGAGTGCTTCGCGTACTTCGTCGGGGGTGTAGGGCTGGTGTCCGTCGAAGCCGTTGAGGGCGATGACGAAGGGGAGTCCTGAGTTTTCGAAGTAGTCGACGGCGGGGAAGCAGTCGGCGAGGCGGCGGGTGTCGACGAGGACGACGGCGCCGATGGCGCCGCGTACGAGGTCGTCCCACATGAACCAGAAGCGGTCCTGGCCGGGGGTGCCGAAGAGGTAGAGGATGAGGTCTTGGTCGAGGGTGATGCGTCCGAAGTCCATGGCCACGGTGGTGGTGGTCTTGTCTCCGGTGTGGGTGAGGTCGTCGATGCCGGCGGAGGCGCTGGTCATGACGGCTTCGGTACGCAGCGGGTTGATCTCCGAGACGGCGCCGACGAACGTGGTCTTGCCCACGCCGAAGCCGCCCGCCACCACGATCTTCGCGCTGGTGGTTGAGCGGGCTGCACCGCCGCTAGAGCTTGCGAAGTCCACTGAGCACCCTTTCGAGCAGTGTCACATCTGGCGTGCCGCCGGCCTCTTCGCCACCGGGCTGGTGGATGGCGACAAGGCCCGCCTCCGCCAGGTCGGCTACGAGGATCCGGGCCACGCCGAGGGGAATGGTCAGGAGCGCCGAAATCTCGGCGACCGATTTGATCTCAAAACACAGTCGGCAGATCCGCTGGTGCTCGGGCAACTGCCCTTGCAACTGGGACGGATCGGCCGTCGTACTGACCAGCGCCTCGATGGCGAGCTGGTATCGCGGCCTGGTTCGGCCGCCGGTCATGGCGTACGGGCGTACCAACGGATTGTGTGCGCCCTGGGACGGAGCGGCGGGCCGGGCACGCCGGGGCCGCTCCTGCTGGACTGGGGGCTGCCTCGGCTGGTCGTAGGCGGGCTGTGGCGGCTGGTAGGGCTGGTGCGGCGGAATCCGCCCACCGCCGTAGCCACCCGCAGCTCCTCCCTGACCTCCCTGGCCACCCTGACTGCTCGGCGTGGAGGGAAAGTTGAAGCGGTTCTGGGCGTCCTCGCGCGGGAAGCGCGGGCCGCCGTCATAGGGATGTCCGCCTGGGGGTGTAGCCACGTTTCCTCCTCCGACTGCCGGTCGCCGGGCCCGATCTTGGCGGACCTGTTGGATCTGTGCCACCGCACTTTAATAGTGCGGTGGCGGACGGCGCACTGTCTGTCAGTTGAGCAGACTTCCCTGGAGCTCGGCTCGCAGGTCCGGAGTGAGGACCGTACCGGCACGGTCGACCAGGAGCGCCATCTCGTAACCCACCAGGCCGATATCGGCCTCGGGGTGGGCCAGCACGGCCAGTGACGAACCGTCCGAGATGGACATGAGGAAGAGGAAACCGCGCTCCATCTCGACGACCGTCTGGTTCACGGCGCCGCCCTCGAAGATCCGGGACGCCCCCGCGGTCAGCGAGGTCAGCCCGGACGCCACGGCCGCGAGCTGATCGGCGCGGTCGCGCGGGAAACCTTCGGACATGGCCAGCAGGAGTCCGTCGGCGGAGACCACCACCGTGTGGGACACCCCGGGGGTGTTGTCCACAAAGTTGGTGATCAACCAGTTCAGATTCTGCGCCGCCTGGCTCATCGGGCTCACACTAACGCTCCTGGTTGTAGGTACTGCCCGAGCCGAAGCCCGGTCCGTTCGTGTCCGCTCCGGCGGTGCGGCCCCGCTCGACACCCCGTCGCAGGCTGCTCAACCTGCCACGGATGTCCTCCGGGGCGCGGGAGACCTGAGGGCCGCCCTGCGGGGTCTGCTCCGCCGCTCCCTCGACCAGATTGGCCTTGGGCACGCGACGGGGAAGACCGGAGGTGGTGACTCCGCCCGCCTTGGGCTCACGCAGCTTCTCGGCCCGCTGCCAGCGTTCGTCGTTCGTCGAACGCCAGTCCTCGGAACCGGCCGCCTCGCTCTGCCCGTTGCTGATGTCATTGTTCGTGGTACCGCTGCCGTCGTCGGCCCCGACGGACCGGGCGCCCTCGTCCTGGACGGTGCCCGGATCGCTCTGACCGCCGTCCTGACCGATGACGGGAGCAACGACCGGGTAGCCGTTGGTCTGTCCGTTCAACGGCGCTTGTACGGCGGCCTGTTCGGTCTGTACGACGTCCTGGCCGCTCTCCTGCCACGCTTGCGGTTGCTGGCTGCTGCCCCGGCGCGGCAGACCGGCTTCCGTCAGCGCGTGGCTTGCGCTCGGAGACGGGCCCGGACGGTCGAAGCCTACGCGTTCCCGAACGTTCTCGGGAGCGGTGTCCGCAGATTCCGGTTCGGCCCGCCGGTCGGGCTCGAAGCCGTTCTGATACGTAGCGTGATCGGTCCACTCGCCCTGGTGAGCAGGGGGGGTGAAGGCGTCCTTGTAGGTGTCCGCCGGAGGCTGCGTGGCCGGGTAGGGCGACTCCGTATAGGAATCGCTCAGATACGCCTGGGGCGCGGCCGGGTTCTCGTACCCGGTCGGCGTGAAATCGGCCCCGGCCGCGGGCTGCTGCGGCGCGTACCCCTGGTCGTACGCGGCCTCCTGCGGGGTGAACCCGTTCTGGGGCTCGTCCCGGTACTGGCCGTTGACCTGGTCCTGGAAGAGCGGCTGCCCGTCGCTCGGCGGGGTGTCCAGGGGGGCGCGCCGTTCGTCGGGGCGGGCCGTTCGCTCGATCGGGTTGAAGCTGTCGGCCGCGCGCTCGTCGTAACGGGAGTCGTCGAAGCCCAGTTCGGCGGCGGTCAGCATCGGAGCGGTCGGGAAGGCCTGCTCCTCGGGCTGCGGCTGCTGCTCCGGGATGATCGGGGAGACGGCCAGCTCCTCGGCCGGGGCGTCCGGAGTGCCGCCACCGCCGTGGGTGATGGCGGCCGGGAGCATGACCAGCGAGGTCGTGCCCGCCTGCTCGCCCGAGGGGCGCAGCTGTACGCGGACACCGTGCCGTTCGGCGAGTCGGCCGACCACGAAGAGGCCCATGCGCTGGGAGACGGCGGCGTCCACGGTCGGCGGGTTCGCCAGCTTGTGGTTGATGTCCGCGAAGTCCTCGGCGGTGAGGCCGATGCCCTTGTCGTGGATCTCGATCATCACCCGGCCGTCGGGCAGCCGGGTCGCGGTGACCCGGACCTTGGTCTGCGGCGAGGAGAAAGTGGTGGCGTTCTCCAGCAGCTCGGCGAGCAGGTGCACCAGGTCGGTGACGGACTGGCCGTGGATCTCGGTCTCGGGGACGCCGGTCAGCTCGATGCGCTCGTACGACTCGACCTCGGAGGAGGCCGCGCGGAGCACGTCGACCAGGGGCACCGGCTGGTTCCAGCGGCGGCCCGGCTCCTCGCCGGCGAGGACGAGGAGGTTCTCGCCGTTACGGCGCATACGGGTCGCGAGGTGGTCCAGCCGGAAGAGGTTCTCCAGCTGGTCCGGGTCGCCCTCGTTGTTCTCCAGGTCGGAGATCAGTGTGAGCTGGCCCTCGATCAGCGACTGGTTGCGCCGGGAGAGGTTGGTGAAGATCGCATTGACGTTTCCGCGGAGCATGGCCTGCTCGGCGGCGAGCCGGACGGCCTCGCGGTGGACCTGGTCGAAGGCGCGGGCGACCTCGCCGATCTCGTCGCGCGAGTCGATGGGGATGGGCTGGACCCGGGTGTCGACCCGGCCGGGCTCGGCGCGGGAGAGCTGGTCGACCAGCATCGGCAGCCGCTGTTCCGCTATGCCGAAGGCGGCCGTACGCAGCGACAGCATCGAGCGGCTGAGCTGGCGGGCCATGATGCCGGCCAGGACGAACGCGGCCATCAGCGCGATCACGACGATCGCGGCGTTGACGATCGCGGTGTTCCTGGCGTTGTCGGCGATCTGGGCGGCCTCGGCCACGGCCCGGTCGACGAGGTCGTTCTCGATCTCCGAGTACCCGTCGAACTTGGCGGTGGAGGCGGCCATCCAGGCCTCCGGGGTGACCCCCCGGTCCGCGAGCCGCTCGGGGGTGTCGCCGGTGGCGATGGCCGCGACCATGCCGTTGATGACCGAGCCGTCCTTGCTCGGCGGCGGGGTGAAGTCCTGGCCCGCGGCCATGGCCCGCTGCTGGGCGGCGGCGAGGAGCTTCTGGCCCTCGGCGGCCTTCTCCTGCATGATCTTCTGGAGCCTGGCGGTGTCCGCGTCCGTACCCCCGGAGGCGTACTCGCCGATGGCGATGTCCTCCAGATAGGCGTACGAGGAGAACGCGATCGTCTGCCCGGTCTTGACCTCGGCCTTCTGGCTCGGCCTGACGAGCAGGTGCATGCCGATGGAGCGCTGGAGGGACTCGGCGCCCTTGGCGAGCGCGATGGCGTAGACCGCGCGGCCGTAGCTGGTGATGTTGCCGGTGCCGAGCCCGAGTTCGTTGGAGAACTCCAGCAGGGTGTGCTCCAGTGGTACGTACGCCTCTTCGGTGGCCACCGGGCCGCCGTTGTCGCCGCTCTTGTCCGGTGTCTCGACACCCGCGGTGTACGCGCTCTTGCGGATGTCCGCGAGTCCGGGCTCCACGCTGCGGACCAGGCTGAGGCGGCGTTCGAGCCCCTGTTCGGCGGGCATCTGCGCGACCACCGCGTCGAACTTCTTCTTCGCCGCGTCCGTGGCCGCCCGGGTCTGGGTCACGACCGGCGCGTCCCGCTTGTTGGTCAGGAGCGCCTGAGCGGTGAGGTCACGCTCGTTGAGCAGTGCTTCGCTGTACTCCGCCGCCGCCCGTACGACGAGCGCGGTCTTCTCGGCGTCCTGGGCCTGCTGCCAGGTGTCGATGGACGCCTTCACCTGGAAGCCGCCCATGACGAGGCCGACCAGGACCGGTATCAGGAGGATGGCGTTCAGCCGGGTGGGCACCCGCCAGTTGCGGGGGGAGTAACGGCTCGAACTGCCCGAAGCGGGGGGAGGCGCGGTGGTGACCGCAGGCGGCGCCGCTGCACGCGGCGGCGGGGTGAAGTTCCCCCGCGCCTGTTGCTTCGCGGAGCTTGTCTTGCTTCGCCTCACTCGACCAACAACCTCTCGGCGTCGGCACCTACGTTGTGCCGCGATTTGTTACGGGGTCGTACTGACTCGGGGGTCGCTGAATTCCAGCACGAGGAACGGTCCCCATCCAAACAGCGGCATTCAGCCATTTCGAGCGGTACGGGCCTCGTGTAAAACGGGCATAAAGAGCGAGCCCCGCCAAAAGGCGAGGCTGATGTGAGCGCAGTGATACCGCGCGAGTGCGTCGGGTGTCCATAGCGCGGGAATTCTCTGTCGAAATGTTATGAACACGAAGGCGGGGCGTGTCGGACGACATAGCCCCCCTTCGAGGTTCTGTACGACAACTGCCGTAGGCGTCCGTCTACTTGAGGCGGGCCATGAGGGCGTGTTCGACGAGGGTGATGAGTCCGCTTTTGGCGTCGGCGCGGTGGCGGGCGTCGGTGGTGATGATGGGGGTGTCGGGGCCGATCTGGAGTGCTTCGCGTACTTCGTCGGGGGTGTAGGGCTGGTGTCCGTCGAAGCCGTTGAGGGCGATGACGAAGGGGAGTCCTGAGTTTTCGAAGTAGTCGACGGCGGGGAAGCAGTCGGCGAGGCGGCGGGTGTCGACGAGGACGACGGCGCCGATGGCGCCGCGTACGAGGTCGTCCCACATGAACCAGAAGCGGTCCTGGCCGGGGGTGCCGAAGAGGTAGAGGATGAGGTCTTGGTCGAGGGTGATGCGTCCGAAGTCCATGGCCACGGTGGTGGTGGTCTTGTCTCCGGTGTGGGTGAGGTCGTCGATGCCGGCGGAGGCGCTGGTCATGACGGCTTCGGTACGCAGCGGGTTGATCTCCGAGACGGCGCCGACGAACGTGGTCTTGCCCACGCCGAAGCCGCCCGCCACCACGATCTTCGCGCTGGTGGTCGATCGGGCCGCACCGCCGCTAGAGCTTGCGAAGTCCACTGAGCACCCTTTCGAGCAGTGTCACATCCGGCGTGCCGCCGGCCTCTCCATTGCCGGGCTGGTGGATGGCCACCATGCCGGCTTCCGCCAGGTCCGCCACCAGGATGCGCGCGACCCCCAGCGGCATCGTGAGCAGCGCGGACACCTCCGCGACGGACTTGACCTCACGGCACAGGTGGCAGATCCGCTGGTGCTCGGGGAGCAGGGTGGCGAGATGCGCCGGGTCCGCTGTCGTGCTGACCAGCGCCTCGATGGCGAGCTGGTACCGCGGCCGGGTCCGGCCGCCGGTCATGGCGTACGGACGTACCAGCGGTTGATCGCCCTCGGACCCGTAGGACGCGTCCATCGAGGCGCCGTACGGATCGTGCGAGGCGGGTGGCGGGGTCATGAATCCTCCGGGCGTGACAGCAGGATGTCTGCGTGCCGTCTGACTCTGCCGGTGGGGGACGGCTTGGATGGCCTGACGGGTGTGGGAGCTGGGGACGGTTCCGAGGAGCCTCAGTGCAACAGGCTTCCCTGGAGTTCGGCGCGCAGATCAGGGGTGAGGACCGTACCGGCGCGGTCGACCAGGAGGGCCATCTCGTAACCCACCAGACCGATGTCGCACTCCGGGTGGGCGAGTACGGCCAGGGAGGAACCGTCGGAGACGGACATCAGGAAGAGGAAACCGCGCTCCATCTCCACCACGGTCTGGTTGACCGGCCCGCCTTCGAAGATCCGGGACGCCCCCGCGGTCAGCGAGGTCAGCCCGGACGCCACGGCCGCGAGCTGATCGGCGCGGTCGCGGGGGAAGCCCTCGGACATGGCCAGCAGAAGTCCGTCCGCGGAGACCACGACCGTGTGGGACACCCCGGGGGTGTTGTCCACGAAGTTGGTGATCAACCAGTTCAGATTCTGCGCAGCCTGACTCATCGGACTCAACTAACGCTCCTGCTGGTGAGAGGTGCCGAGGTCGAATCCATTGCCCGCCGGGCCGGTATTGCCCGCCTGACGGCCTTGCTGGATACCCCGACGGAGATTGGTCAGCCGACCGCGTACGTCAGCGGGTGCACGTGAGACCTGCGGACCGGCCTGGGTGTTCTGTTCCTGCGCGGTTCCCGGCACCAGGTTGGCACGCGGTACCCGGCGGGGCAGACCGGAGGTGGTGAGGCCGCCGGCCTGGGGCTTCTTGACCCGCTCGGCCTGGCGCCCCGGATCGTCGTTGGGCGTCGCGCGCCAGGAGGAAGTGGCGCTCACGCCATGGGTGTTCGAGCCGCTGGAACCCGAGCCGGTGCCGGATCCGAGGGAGCCGAACCCGCCCGTGCCGGAGTCGATCGTCCCGAACCCGTCCGCGCCGGTGCCGGTGATGCCGGAGTCGACTGTCCCGAAACCATTGGTGCCGGTGCCGGTGCCGGTGCCGTTCGTACTGCTGGTGGAGTCGTTGGCGCCGGTGGTCCCGGCGTCGTTCTCGGCGCTCGCGCCGTTCGTGCCGCCGAGGGAGCCGGTGGCCGCGTCGCGGCGGGGCAGCCGGCCCGTCAGCGGGTCGTGCGGTTCCGGGGCGGGTGTACGGGCCGGCTCCGCCGACTGCGTATCCGTACCGTCGCTCTCCCCGCCCTGCTGCGCACCGTGGAACCAGTTGGTCTCCAGGTTGTCGTACAGCGGGGTGCGGCCGTCGCCGGGACCGGCCGGGGGCAGCGCCTCCGGGATCGGCTGCGGCGGCAGGCTCGGCGGGCGGTAGCCGCCCTCGGAGCCGGGGACCGGGGCGGGGGCCGGGGGACGCGGGGCGTTGAAGTCGGCGGTCGGGCGGACGTCGGAGCGCTCGCTCTGCCCCGGGCTCTGCCGGCCGTTGTAGTCCGTGCTGTACGGCGCGGGCGCGTTGAAGTCGGGCCGGGGGAACTGGGCCGTGGCCGCGGCGTCCTGGGACCCGTTGGAGGTCGGGGCGCCGAAGTCGGGGAGCGTGAACTCCGAGGTGGCGCCGGGATCCTGCGGCTCGTTCCGGGCCCGGGCGAACCGGCCGGCGGTCTCGGGGTCCTCGTGGCCGCGCGGGGCGTCCAGCGAGCGGCGCGACGGGAGGGGCGGCACCGACGGCTGGTCGGTGCCCCAGCTGGTGTTCTGCGGGCGGGGCGGCTGCGGGGTGCCGCCGGGCAGCTCGGCGCGCGGACCGCCGGGGGGCGGGAGCTGCCGGCCGCGGTCGGGGGCGCCGCCCTGCTGGAAGGCGTTCTGGGCGCGGCCGCTGAAGCCGTTCCGGCCGCCCTGGGGGTTCGACGGGGCGGCGCGGTGCTGGCCGTTTCCGGGGGCGCCGCTGTCCTGGCCCTGCCCGGACTGGCCGCGGTCCGGGGTGCCGAAGGCGTTCTGGGCGAAGACGTTGGGCTGTCCCTGGGGGCCGTTCTTCGACGGGCCGCCCTGCGATCCGCCCGAGGCGCCGCCGTCCCGGGCCGGGAGCGCGGCACGCGGCCCCGCACCGGCGCCGACCTGGCCGCGCGGCGCACCGGCGCCGAGCAGCCCGGGGGCGGGCGCGCCGCCGGGACCCGCGCCCGGACCGGTGCGGCCGGGGGCGGCACCGGGGCCGCCGGTCAGCTGGCCGCCGGGGCCGCCGGGCGGCTGACCGGGGCCGGGCTGGCCGGGCCTGGGGGCCGGGGCCTTCTTGCCGCCCTGGGCGACGTCGACCGGCAGCATGACCAGCGCGGTCGTACCGCCCGAGTCGGAGGGGCGCAGCTGGATCCGGATGCCGTGGCGCAGGGACAGTCGGCCGACCACGAACAGACCCATGCGGCGGGAGACGGAGACATCCACGGTGGGCGGCGAGGCGAGCCGCTCGTTGATGGCCGCGAGGTCCTCGGGAGAGAGACCGATACCGGTGTCGTGGATCTCGACGAGCACCCGGCCGTCGGGCAGCGCGTGACCGGTGACCCGGACCTTCGTCTGCGGCGAGGAGAACGAGGTGGCGTTCTCCAGCAGCTCGGCGAGGAGGTGCACGAGGTCGTTGACGACGCGCCCGGCGACCTCGGTCGCGGGGACCGAGGCCAGCTCGATGCGCTCGTACTGCTCCACCTCGGAGGCGGCGGCCCGGAGCACGTCGACCAGCGGGACGGGCCGGGTCCAGCGGCGGCCCGGCTCCTCGCCCGCGAGGACGAGGAGGTTCTCGCCGTTACGGCGCATACGGGTCGCGAGGTGGTCGAGCTTGAAGAGGGAGGACAGCTGGTCCGGGTCGGCCTCGCGCGACTCCAGTTCGGAGATCAGCGAGAGCTGGCGCTGGATGAGGCCCTGGCTGCGGCGCGAGAGGTTGGTGAACATCGCGTTGACGTTGCCCCGCAGGAGGGCCTGCTCGGCGGCGAGCCGGACGGCCTCGCGGTGTACGTCGTCGAAGGCCGCGGCGACCTTTCCGATCTCGTCCTTGGAGTGCACACCGACCGACTCGACGGAGGTGTCGACATCCTGCGGGTCCGAGTCGGAGAGCTGCTTGACCAGCTCGGGCAGCCGGTCCTGGGCGACGCGGGTCGCCGTGTCCTGGAGCCGGCGCAGCGAGCGGATCATGGAGCGGGCCACCACGAAGGCGCCGACCAGCGAGACACCGAGCACCAGCAGGATCAGCGCGGCGTTGTAGAGGGCGTCGCGCTGGGACTGGTCGCGCAGCTCGCGGGCCTTGCCGTCCATCTCGCCCAGCAGCGTGGCCTCGATGGTCTTCATCGCGTTGATCCGGGTGGTCGCCTGGTCGGTCCAGTCCAGGTACGACATCCGGGGCTGCGAGGCGAGCCCGCCGGGGCGGGCGAGCACCCGGTCCGCGTACTTCTCGGACGCCTGGATGTCCGGGTTCCCCTGGCCGTTGAGCGGGGCCATCAGCTCTTCGGCGTCGCCGCCCATGGACTCGTACAGCGCGCTGAAGGAGGTGAGTGCGCCGCGTTCCTTGTTGGCCGCGGCCAGACCGTACAGCCGGTCGTTCTCCTTGAGCGAGCCCGGTTCGGTCGGGGTGGCGGGCAGCGCGGCGGCGATGATCGCCCGCTGGATGGAGGCGTACTCCTTGGCGGACGAGAACGCGGCCAGCGCGCGGGTCCGCTTGATCATCTCGGGGTTGTTGGTCGCCTGCGCCATGTCCTGCGAGAGCGTCAGCAGCGAGGTGATCAGGTTGCTGTACGCGTCGACCGTCAGGGAGTCCGAACCGGCGTCCTTGACGTAGGCGTCCTTGCGGATGTCGTTGATCTTGTTGACCTGGGTGGCGATCTGGTTGACATTGGAGCGGATGCTCTCCAGTGCCTGGTCGCCGTCGGTGTTGCCGATGTCCACCGTGGCGTCGAGGAACGCCTTCTTGGCCCGGTCGGTCTTGAGCCGACGGTCCGCGATCTTGAAATCCTTGGGGCTGGCGCCGTGGAGCAGGGGGCCGGCCGACTCGTCGCGCTCCGACTGGAGCTGGGCGGCGAGGTTGGTCGCTTCCTTGGTCATCTTGGTGAGCAGCTGCATGTGCTCCAGCTGCTGCATGTCGTTGAGCGACTCGTTGATGCGCAGGCCGCCCAGCGTGGTGGCCGCGACCACCGGAAGGGTGAGGAGCGCCACCAGACGCGTACTGATGCGCCAGTTGCGCAGGGCCATCCGGGAGCCCGGATCGTTGGGGTTCTTGACGCTCACCGCGGGCTGCGGAGTGGCCGCGCCGCCGGACGCCGTCCCGGGGTAGCCGCCACGGCCGCCGCCCTCGCCCGGGGGCACCTGACCCTGGCTCTGGGTGTGCTGGGGCGAGGAGCCGCGGTCTGTTCCGCCGCGGGGCTCCTGCTCCGCCGCAGCGCTGCTATCCCTCTTGAAACGTCCCTGCACTAGCGTCGCAACCTCTGGACCAGGCGTCCCTCCGCGCAGCGGCGGGACGGTGTCGGCGTCGTGGGGCGCAGAACGCTCCCCATGGTGGTCGTGAGTGACCGGCGCTTGTTCCCCTTCCCCATCACCGCCGCGTCGGCGCCGCGTTGCGCCTCGCGCGCCGGACGTCTGAAACCCGCGGCGGTGGGGGGAATTCCAGCACAGAGCGGGATCTCCAACAAGGGCGGCAGGCGGGCGCGCGAACGGATGACACCGTGTGAGCGGAGAGTCACGAGCGGTAGAAACCGTTCGCGGAGGAAACGGACTTATCTTCACGAGCTGCTTAGGGGTGGGGGGTGTCCCAGTCCTGATGATCAGCAGCGGAATGCCACATTCAGTGAGGCATTGTCCGTTTCCGCAATCCCCAACTACTGTCCGCAATGCGGCAAATGCCCGCTGATTCGTGAGCAAACTCACACGGCGATCGCCGCTCGAACCAGGCTCCGCCGGGGAATTGGATGTTTAGCCTGACGCTTTACAGGGATGGCATATCCGACAAGTGGCGCCCCGGCGCCCCTACTCCGACAGGGTCAGATACCGCAGATGAAGACGACGATGACGCTCCGCAGCACCGCCAACCCCCGCCGCACGACGCTGGCCCATCTGGAGGACGCCGTGGACCTGGTCCCCGTGGAGAGGCCCGAACACTCCGTCACTCTGCCGAACCGCACCGCCAATCCCCGTCGTACGACCCTGATGGTCGCCCCGGTCGAGAAGTAGTGATCTTCCGCCGCACTTGGTGATCCTCGACCGCGAAGCGGTGATCTTCAAGTACCGCGGAGGGACGACCTTCAAGTAACCGGTGATCTTCACGAGCAGTCGGTACAAGTAGTTGGTGATCTTCAAGTGATCGCACAGTAATACGCGTCCGGCGGGCCACGCGTTCACGCGTCGTTCCACCGCGAGGCGCCCTTCTCCACGCGCGTTAGCCTGGAGCGTCATTCTCCGGACCCGCGAGCAAGTGAGGGGCGACAGCATCCCGTGCGCATCGCCAGATTCTCCATCGACGGCAATGTCGCCTTCGGCGCGGTCGAGGGCGAAGGCAGCGGCGACCCCGCCGGCCTCGTCCTCGACATCATCAAGGGCATTCCGTACGCAGATTTCGAGCTCTCCGGTACGAAGGTCCCGCTGAGCAAGGTCCGGCTCCTGCCGCCCGTACTCCCCAACAAGGTCGTGGGCTACGCCCGCAACTACCGGGACCACGCGGCGGAGCTGGGCAACGAGGTCCCGCCCGTACCGTTCGCCTTCCTCAAGCCCACCACCTCGGTGATCGGCTCGGGCGACGCGATCGAGTACCCGGTGTTCTCGAACGACGTCAGCTACGAGGCCGAGCTGGCCGTCGTCATCGGCCGGATGTGCCGCGAGGTGCCGCGCGAGCGCGTCAAGGACGTCATCTTCGGCTACACCTGCGCCAATGACATCACCGCGCGCGACACCCAGAAGACCGAGAAGCAGTGGGCCCGCGCCAAGGGCTTCGACACCTCGTGCCCGCTGGGCCCCTGGGTGGAGACCGAGCTGGACCCCTCCGACCTCACGATCCAGTGCACGGTCAACGGCGAACAGCGGCAGCTGGGCCGTACGAGCGAGATGATCACCTCCATCGAGGATCTGATCGTCAACATCACCGAGGCCATGACGCTCCTCCCGGGCGACGTCATCCTCACGGGCACCCCCGCGGGGGTCGGCCCCCTCCACGTCGGCGACGAGATCGCCGTCACCATCGAAGGCATCGGCACTCTCACCAACAGGGTGATCAAGCGTGGCTAGCACATCCCAGGACCCCTCCGTCCGCGTACGGTTCTGTCCCTCCCCGACCGGCAACCCCCATGTGGGTCTGGTCCGTACCGCCCTCTTCAACTGGGCCTTCGCCCGCCACCACGGCGGCACCATGGTCTTCCGTATCGAGGACACCGACGCGGCGCGCGACTCCGAGGAGTCGTACGACCAGCTGCTCGACTCGCTGCGCTGGCTCGGGCTCGACTGGGACGAGGGCCCCGAGATCGGCGGCCCGCACGCCCCGTACCGCCAGTCGCAGCGGATGGACCTCTACCGCGACACCGCCGAGAAGCTGCTCGCGGCCGGTCACGCGTACCACTGCTACTGCACGACGGAGGAACTGGACGCCCGCCGCGACGCCGCGCGCGCCGCCGGCCGCCCGTCCGGGTACGACGGCCACTGCCGCGACCTCACCGCCGAGCAGACGGCCGCGTACGAGGCGGAGGGCCGCACCTCCATCGTCCGCTTCCGGATGCCCGACGAGCCGATCACCTTCACGGACCTGGTCCGCGGCGAGCTGACCTTCACCCCGGAGAACGTCCCGGACTACGGCATCGTCCGCGCCAACGGCGCCCCGCTGTACACGCTCGTCAACCCGGTCGACGACGCGCTGATGGAGATCACCCACGTCCTGCGCGGCGAGGACCTGCTCTCCTCCACCCCGCGCCAGGTCGCGCTCTACAAGGCGCTGATCGAGCTGGGCATCGCCAAGACGGTCCCGGCGTTCGGGCACCTCCCGTACGTCATGGGCGAGGGCAACAAGAAGCTCTCCAAGCGCGACCCGCAGGCGTCCCTCAACCTCTACCGCGAGCGCGGCTTCCTGCCCGAGGGGCTGCTCAACTACCTCTCGCTGCTGGGCTGGTCGCTCTCCGCCGACCGCGACATCTTCTCGCTGGACGAGATGGTCGCCGCGTTCGACATCGCGGACGTCAACGCCAACCCGGCCCGCTTCGACCTCAAGAAGGCCGAGGCGATCAACGCCGACCACATCCGGCTGCTGGACCCGAAGACCTTCGCCGCGGCCTGCGCCCCCTGGCTCCGGGCCCCGCACGCCCCCTGGGCCCCGGAGTCCTTCGACGCCGCCGCCTTCGAGGCGCTGGCGCCGCTGGCCCAGACCCGGGTGACGGTCCTCTCGGACATCACCGCCAACGTCGACTTCCTCTTCCTCGACGAGCCGGTCGAGGACGAGGCGTCCTGGACGAAGGCGATGAAGCCCGGCGCGGACGCCCTCCTGACCACCGCCCGCGCGAAGCTCGCGGACGCGGAGTGGAACGCCGAGTCCCTCAAGAACGCGGTACTCGCCGCGGGCGAGGAGCACGGCCTCAAACTCGGCAAGGCCCAGGCCCCGGTCCGCGTGGCCACCACCGGCCGCACGGTCGGCCTCCCGCTCTTCGAGTCCCTGGAACTCCTCGGCCGCGACCGCACCCTCACCCGCATCGACGCGGCCCTGGCGAGGCTGACGGCGTAACGCGGGGACCGTTACCGGTACGTACCGGTACGTACGGAGGGCGCAGGAGGGCCGTCACGGCCTCCTGCGCCCTCCGTCGCTACGTGGCGACGATATTGACGACGTTGATGACCACGTGCCGGTCGGAGACGATATGCAAATGCATTCTTCGGGATGTGGCCGATACGACGATAAAGATCACCGAAGAGGGCGCGAGATCGACTCCGGCAGCTCGCGGAGGAGCGAGGGGTCAGCACCCGGGCCTATGTGGAGCGGCTGGCTGCGACGACGCCCACCGATGCCGAGAGGGCTGGGCGAACCGCTCGTGGGATTGCCTATGTGCGGGCCCATCTGCGGCCTGATTTCAGTGACGGGGACGTGCGCGAGGCGCAACTGTGGCGGGCCGCCATCGCCTCCGGGCAGGTTGGAGGGCGTCGATGATGATTCTTGATCACACGGCGGTGCTCGCCTTGTGCCGCGGACGCCGGTTGTTGTCCGGTATCGCCGTCGTCGAGGTCGCCGATCCGGTGCGGCGTGCCCATGTCCCGTCGCTCTGTCTGGTCGCTGCGAGTCTTGAACTGCCGGGTGTTACGGCCCATGTCGGAGCGCTGCCGGGCTTGGAGTTCCTGCCGCTCGACTTCGCTGCGGCGGCGGCCGTGGAAAGCGCTACAGCGGCCGGCGTGGACTGGCGCTCGGCGCATGCCGTGTTTGCCGCTGTCTCGGGCGTGGTGGAAGGGCAGGTGCTGACAGCCGCGCCTGACGCCTATGACGGCACAGAGGTCTGGGCGGTTGACATTGGCAGGCCCTGATCGGTGGACGCCCGGTACCGTCGGCCCCATGCCGATCCGTGCCGTCCTCTGGGACATCGACGACACCCTCTTCGACTACACCCGCGCCGACCGTGCCGGTATGCGGAGGCATCTCGCGGAGGAGGGGCAGGGTGGGGTGTTCGGTTCGGACGAGGCGGCGCTTGCGCGGTGGCGGGAGGTTACCGATCTGCACGGGGAGCGGTTCGCGGCCGGGGAGACGGATTTCGAGGGGCAGCGGCGGGACCGGGTGCGGGAGTTCGTGGGGGTGGCGCTGGGGGATCGGGAGGCGGATGCCTGGTTCGATCGTTATGTCGCTCACTACGAGGCGGCCTGGGAGCTGTTTCCGGACTGCGTCGGCGTACTGGACCGGCTGAGCGGGGAGTACCGGCAGGCCGTGCTGTCGAATTCGAGCATCCGCAATCAGGACCGGAAGCTGCGCGTGCTGGGGGTACGGGACCACTTCGAGGCCGTGCTGTGCGCGGCGGAGCTGGGAGTGGCCAAGCCCGAGGCCGCGGCCTTCCACGCCGCCTGTGACGCGCTGGGGCTGGCTCCGGGGGAGGTCGTGTACGTGGGGAACGAGCCGGACACCGACGCCGGCGGGGCCGTGGCGGCCGGGCTGGCCGGGGTGTGGCTGGACCGGGGCGGGGTCGGCGGGCGTCCCGAACTGGTGCGGATCACCGATCTGGGCCAGCTTCCCGGGCTGCTGCGCGGGGATACTCGTTTTGGAGCGCTGTCCGCGATCGGGTAATGTTCTTCCTGCGCCGCCCGAGAAGACAGACAGTCGGACAGGGAAGCGCAAGCCAAACAAATATCCACAGGATGTTTGCTTTTGGTGGGCTATGGTGTAATTGGCAACACGACGGTTTCTGGTTCCGTTATTCTAGGTTCGAGTCCTGGTAGCCCAGCGCAGATGTTCCACCAGATGTCTCATCTGTAACACGCCCCCGTTGTGTAGCGGCCTAGCACGCTGCCCTCTCACGGCAGTAGCGCCGGTTCGAATCCGGTCGGGGGTACAGATCCTTCTCTCCGACGTCTTCGGGTCGCACCCGGATGCGTTGATGCAGGATCGCTAGGGCCCCCGTTGTGTAGCGGCCTAGCACGCTGCCCTCTCACGGCAGTAGCGCCGGTTCGAATCCGGTCGGGGGTACTTCAACCACCATGGGCTATGGTGTAATTGGCAACACGACGGTTTCTGGTTCCGTTGTTCTAGGTTCGAGTCCTGGTAGCCCAGCTGGACTTCGGTCCATGCCCCCGTTGTGTAGCGGCCTAGCACGCTGCCCTCTCACGGCAGTAGCGCCGGTTCGAATCCGGTCGGGGGTACAAGCGAGTAGATGAATCAAGAAGGCCCTCCCCGCAAAGGGAGGGCCTTCTTGCGTATCAACCGGCCTTGCCGAAGCGCCTGTTGGACTCCTCCGCCTCCGCCAGCCGCCGCAGGCCGAGCAACACCGGTTCGTACAGCACCGTCAGCGCCACCGCCGCCTCGACCTGGCCGCTTCCCGTCTCGTACCGCTCGACCATGTCCAGGTCCACCGCGCCGAGTTCACCGGCGGCCCGCCCGTACGGCAGCAGGTCGGCCAGGGTGCACGGGTAGCCCGAGCGCTCCATGCCGGCGAGGGCGCCGACCAGCATCCGATACGCGGGGGAGTCGTCCCGCGAGGCGAGGCCGAAGGTCCACCCGAGCCGGGCCAGCAGCTCGTCCGCCAGCCGTGCCGCCGCTTCCCGCGCGCTGTCCTCCGGGGGCTCGGCGGGGGAGTCGTCCGGGAGCGCCCAGACCGCCGCCCCGATGCGGCTGTGGTGGTCGAGCGTCTCGTCGTCCACCGCCACCAGCACCTCGCGCGCCGTCGCCACCGGCATTCGGCCCACCTGGATCAGCGCCCGGACCAGCCGCAGCCTGCGCAGGTGCTCCTCGTCGTACACCGCCCGGGTCGCGCTGATCCGGCGGCCGGGCCGCAGCAGACCCTCCCGCAGGTAGTACTTGACCGTGGCGGTGGGGACCCCGCTGCGCTCACTCAACTCCGCCATACGCATCCGCTTGCGCCCTTCCTTAGAGAGTGACACTATCCAATCATGGATAGCGGCACTATCCAGAGAGGGTGAGTGGGAATGGGTATACGGACGATTCAGGGGCGGATGACCGCGCGCGCCGAGGGAGACGTGGTCGTCTTCGTCATCGGGATGCGCGTCAACAAGTTCCGCGCGGTACGCGACTGGTGGCCGGTGGCCAGGGCGATGCCGAGGATGCTGAAAGAGCTGTCGGGGGACCCGGACAGTGGGCTCATCGGGGTCCAGCCCATGATCGCCGGGGCGCGGGTGGTGTGTTTCGTTCAGTACTGGGACTCGAAGGAGAAGCTGCTGGCGTACGCGTCCGCGCCGGACAGGGAGCACCGGCCGGCCTGGGCGGCCTTCAACCGCAGGGCGCGGGCGGCCGGGGGCGGCGTCGGGTTCTGGCACGAGACGTATGTCGTCCCGGCGGGCTCGTACGAGAGCGTGTACGTCGCGATGCCGGAGTTCGGCCTGGGGAGGGCCACCGGTGTCGTCCCGGTGGGCCGGCGCGGGGAGAGCGCCGCCGAGCGGCTCGCGTGACCACACGGGCGGGCGGGGAAGGGGCGGGCCGCTGCGGCGTTGGAGCGGCCCGGCCGGTGTGGCGCGTACGGGAGGGACGGCGGGGAGGTGTGGGCGTCAGCCCGTACGGCGCAGGGCCTCGCTGAGCCGGCCCGCCGCGTCGATCACTGCCTGCGCGTGCATCCGGCCCGGGTGGCGGGTGAGCCGCTCGATCGGTCCGGATACCGAGACCGCCGCGACCACCCGGTTCGACGGACCGCGCACCGGCGCCGAGACCGAGGCCACGCCCGGCTCCCGCTCGCCGATCGACTGGGCCCAGCCCCTGCGCCGTACGCCCGAGAGCGCCGTCGCCGTGAAACGGGCCCCCTGGAGGCCGCGGTGCAGCCGCTCGGGCTCTTCCCACGCCATCAGGATCTGGGCCGAGGAGCCCGCCTTCATGGTGAGGGTGGAGCCCACCGGGACGGTGTCCCGCAGTCCCGAGAGCCGCTCCGCCGCCGCCACACATATCCGCATGTCGCCCTGGCGGCGATAGAGCTGCGCGCTCTCGCCGGTCAGATCCCGCAGATGCGTGAGTACGGGCCCGGCTGTGGCCAGCAGGCGGTCCTCACCGGCCGCGGCGGCCAGCTCGGCCAGCCGCGGGCCGAGAATGAACCGGCCCTGCATGTCCCTCGCCACCAGCCGGTGGTGTTCCAGTGCCACGGCCAGTCTGTGGGCCGTGGGCCGTGCGAGCCCTGTCGCCGCGACCAGCCCGGCGAGGGTGGCCGGACCGGACTCCAGGGCGCTCAGTACGAGAGCAGCCTTGTCGAGAACGCCGACGCCGCTAGAGTTGTCCATGAAACGATACTCGCGTCTCACTCTGTGAAACGCAAGTTCATTTTTCCGGGGAACTTGCCAACCTGTAGGTAGGGGCCCGCGGACCACGGGTTCCCGGCCGACGTCCGGTGCGGGGAGTGCGGGCGTGGGGCCACACCGCTCTAGGAGTGCCGGCTGCGAAGGCCGGCCGGAGGGAAAGCGATGGGTAGGACACTCGCGGAGAAGGTCTGGGACGACCATGTCGTCCGGCGCGCCGAGGGCGAGCCCGACCTCCTCTTCATCGATCTGCACCTGCTGCACGAGGTGACCAGCCCGCAGGCCTTCGACGGCCTCCGCAAGGGAGGCCGGCCGGTCCGGCGGCTCGACCTCACCATCGCGACCGAGGATCACAACACCCCGACCCTCGACATCGACAAGCCCATCGCGGACCCGGTCTCCCGGGTGCAGTTGGAGACGCTCCGCAAGAACTGCGCCGACTTCGGTGTCCGGCTGCACTCGCTGGGCGATGTCGAGCAGGGCGTCGTCCATGTCGTCGGCCCCCAGCTGGGGCTGACCCAGCCCGGCACCACCGTGGTCTGTGGCGACAGTCACACCTCCACCCACGGCGCCTTCGGCGCGCTGGCGTTCGGCATCGGCACCAGCCAGGTCGAGCACGTCCTGGCCACCCAGACGCTCCCGCTGGCCCGCCCCAGGACCATGGCGATCACCGTCGACGGCGAACTGCCCGCCGATGTCACCGCCAAGGACCTGATCCTCGCCGTCATCACCAGGATCGGCACGGGTGGCGGCCAGGGCTACATCCTCGAATACCGCGGCTCCGCCATCGAGAAACTCTCGATGGAGGCCCGGATGACCATCTGCAACATGTCGATCGAGGCCGGTGCCAGGGCGGGCATGATCGCCCCGGACCGGACCACCTTCGACTACCTCAAGGGCCGCGACCACGCCCCCGAGGGCGACGACTGGGACGCGGCGGTCGCGTACTGGAGCACCCTGCGCACCGACGACGACGCGGTCTTCGACGCGGAGGTCGTCATCGACGCCACCGAGCTGGCTCCGTTCGTCACCTGGGGCACCAATCCGGGCCAGGGCGCCCCGCTCTCCGCGAACGTCCCCGACCCGGCTTCGTACGAGGACGCTTCGGAGCGCAACGCCGCCGAAAAGGCCCTGGAGTACATGGGGTTGACCGCCGGGCAGGCGCTGCGCGACATCAAGGTCGACACCGTCTTCGTAGGTTCCTGCACCAACGGCCGTATCGAGGACCTGCGCTCGGCGGCCTCGCTGCTGGAGGGCCGCAAAGTCGCCGACGGCGTACGGATGCTGGTCGTCCCCGGCTCGGTGCGGGTCGCCCTGGAGGCCGTCGCGGAGGGCCTGGACAAGGTCTTCACCGCGGCGGGGGCCGAATGGCGGCACGCGGGCTGCTCGATGTGTCTGGGCATGAACCCCGACCAACTCGCGCCCGGTGAGCGCTCCGCGTCCACCTCCAACCGTAACTTCGAGGGCAGGCAGGGCAAGGGCGGCCGGACGCACCTGGTCTCCCCCCAGGTCGCCGCCGCCACCGCCGTGCTGGGCCATCTGGCCTCGCCCGCCGACCTGTCCGACGCCGATTCCGGTGCCCGTACGCCCGCTGGAGCGCGATAACCATGGAAGCCTTCACCACTCACACCGGCCGTGCCGTGCCGCTGCGTCGCAGCAACGTCGACACCGACCAGATCATCCCGGCCCACTGGCTCAAGAAGGTCACCCGAGACGGCTTCGAGGACGGACTCTTCGAGGCCTGGCGCAAGGACCCGCAGTTCGTCCTCAACCGGCCCGAGTACAGCGGGGCCACGGTCCTGGTCGCCGGACCCGACTTCGGGACCGGCTCCTCACGTGAACATGCTGTGTGGGCCTTGCAGAACTTTGGGTTCAAGGCCGTCATCTCCTCCCGGTTCGCGGATATCTTCCGAGGCAACTCCCTCAAGAACGGGCTGCTGACCGTGGTTCTGGAGCAGTCCGTGGTGGACGCGCTCTGGGACATCGCGGAGAGCGACCCCCGGGCCGAGGTCACGGTGGACCTGGAAGACCGACAGGTTCGGGCCACCGCCCCCGACGGAGCAACACTTGTGGCCGATTTCGAGCTTGACGAAAACGCCCGCTGGCGGTTGCTGAACGGGCTCGACGACATCAGCCTGACGCTCCAGAACGAGGCCGACATCGCCGCCTACGAAGCCTCCAGGCCGTCCTTCAAACCGCGCACAATCAACGCCTGATCGGCGCCTGAATAGGCTCTGATCAGCAGTTTTCCCCTACCGCACCCCCCGCCTCCGGGCAGGGGGTGCAGTTGTTTGTTGAGCCCCCGTCGGGCGACAACTCGCCCTAGATGGCACAATCGGCGCATGGAACGCGACAACCAACTCAAGCTCTACGGGTTAGTCGCCGAACAACTCAAAGAAGCGCACGCAACGGTGCGTGCACTGCAAGTCCCGGATGGCGTGCGTAGAGCGCTCTCCCGGAAGCTGCTGGTCATCACGGCCGCGGCGAAACACGATCTCCCGGACGCGGCAAGGCGTCTGGACCGCCTGATGAAGGACCTCGACGAGGGTCGTTTTCCCGAAGGTGACTGACCTCCGCGGAACTCCGCCAGGTCGACTTCGTTGCGGCACTAGGGTGATTAGCCCGTTTCGTGTTTGATTTGCGGTATATATCTGCCTAACGTGCGAAAAAGCTTGAACACTTTCGTTCTGGCAATGTCTCCGAAGGGGAAGACGTGAACAAGGCACAGCTCGTAGAAGCGATTGCTGACAAGGTCGGCGGCCGCCAGCAGGCCGCGGACGCGGTCGACGCGGTACTCGACGCGATCGTCCGCGCGGTCGTCGCCGGCGACCGCGTCTCGGTCACCGGTTTCGGCTCGTTCGAGAAGGTCGAGCGCCCGGCCCGGTACGCCCGTAACCCGCAGACGGGTGAGCGGGTCCGGGTCAAGAAGACCTCGGTGCCGCGCTTCCGCGCGGGTCAGGGCTTCAAGGACCTGGTCAGCGGCTCGAAGAAGCTCCCGAAGAACGACGTGGCGGTCAAGAAGGCTCCCAAGGGCAGCCTCTCGGGCGGATCTTCCACCCGTACGACGGTGAAGGCCGCGGCGAAGAAGGCCACCGCCAAGAAGGCCACGGCCACCGCCACGGCGAAGAAGGCCGCGGTCAAGAAGACCACCGCCGCCAAGAAGACCACGGCGACGGCGAAGAAGACCGCGGCGAAGACCACCGCGGCGAAGAAGACCACCGCCAAGAAGGCCACGGCCGCCACCACCGCGGCGAAGAAGGCCGCGGTGGCGAAGAAGACCGCGCCGGCGAAGAAGACCACCGCCAAGAAGGCCCCCGCGAGGAAGGTCACCGCGCGTACCACCACGGCCAAGAAGACCACCGCCGTCAGGAAGTAGGCGGAAGAAAGCGAGACAGAGCCACACACGCCGGGCCGGGCTCCCCTCGGGGAGCCCGGCCCGCGGCGCTGTCGGGGGGCGTCAGAACGTCTGGAGCGTCACCAGCGTGATCCGCAGCTCCGCGCCCGCGCCCTCGGTCTCGATCCGCACCCGCTGGCCCGGCCGCAGCAGCCGCAGCCCGCCCGCGTCGAAGGCCGCCGCGTCGAACGCGACCGGGGTGCCGTCGTCCAGCAGCACACTTCCGCTGCGGGTCTCGGATTCATAGGTGTACGAGGTGGCCTGCATGGCCGCAGCGTATCGGGCGGCGTAACGCGACGCCGTGTACGGGCCGAGCCCCAGTTCCGCCGCCGCCAGCAGATCGTCGCCGGTGTCCACGTCCCGGCGTACGGAATCCACCCCGGCCAGGACTATTTCCACCGCGCCCGACGACAAATGCCGGTGACGCGACGGGCCCCCGAATGCCGGATTCAATTCCGCGTTCGGAGCGGCCGCCAGCAATGTCGTACCGATTTCTGCGGCATCCGCGAGAAAAGCGCGCGGAAAGCGATCGGCGGCGGCCAGCACCCGGGCCAGCTCCCCGGGCCGCAGCGCCGGCAGATCCGCGTTCAGCGCGGCCACCGCCGCCTCCGGCCGCCGCGCCCTGACGGAGTGCGCGCCATGAGCCAGCGCCGCGTTGAGCCCCCGCGCCGGGGCGTCGGCGACGATGCGCGCGCCCAGCGCCGACAGCTCCGCCGACGCGGTCGGATCGTCGGTGACGACCACCACGTCCCGTACGGAGACACAGGCCAACGCCGCTGCCACGGTGTCCTGTGCGAACGCGAGGGCCAGCCGGGGACGCAGCGCCTCACCCGTCGCGGCGGCCAGCCTGCTCTTGGCCGTCCGGAGCGGTTTGAGCGGAACGACGAGGGACCAGCGGGCTGCCGGGTCGGTATTCGTGGCGAACTCTCCGTCCAGATGACCGGATCAGGTGTAGGGGCCCTCTATTGTGGCCCGGCACCGCACGGGCCCACAGCCCGGCCGGAGAAGCGGGGCGTACGGTGTTCTCGACAGAGCAGGCGCCTGGGGCCAGACTTGACCCGCCCCCGGCAGCCGGGCAGTGAGCCGGGCGAAAGAGAAAGGTGTCCGAGTGTCCCGCCGCAGAATCGGCTTCTGGTACCGCCTGGCGGCGGCCATCGCGAAACCGCCGCTGACCGTACTGCTCAAGCGGGACTGGCGGGGGGCGGAGCACATCCCGGCCGACGGCGGATTCATCACGGCGGTGAACCACAATTCACACATCGACCCCTTGGCCTATGCCCACTTCCAGTACAACACCGGCCGCGTTCCGCGCTTCCTCGCCAAGCACGGCCTGTTCACCAAGGGATTCATCGGCGCGGTGATGCGCGGCACCGGACAGATTCCCGTCTACCGCGAGAGCACCGACGCGCTGAGCGCCTACCGGGCGGCCATCGAGGCGGTCGAGCGCGGTGAATGCGTCGCCTTCTACCCCGAGGGCACCCTCACCCGCGACCCGGACCAGTGGCCCATGACCGCCAAGACCGGCGTCGCCCGGGTCGCCCTCCAGACGCGGTGCCCGGTCCTGCCCGTGGCGCAGTGGGGCGCCAACCTGCTGCTGCCGCCGTACGCCAGGAAACCCCACCTCCTCCCGCGCAAGACACACCACGTCCTCGTCGGACCGCCCGTCGATCTGGCACGCTTCTACGACGAGGAGATCACCCCCGAATTGCTGCGCGAGGCCACCGAGGTCATCATGGCCGCCATCACGGAACTCCTCTCCGAGCTGCGGGGAGAGCCGGTGCCCGAGACCGTGTACGACCATCGCAGGGCCAGGGCGGAACAGCGGCACGACGCCGCGGAAGAGGGGCTGAAGTGACGCGGGTCGCCGTATTCGGAGCGGGTTCGTGGGGGACGGCGTTCGCCATGGTCCTCGCCGACGCCGGGTGCGAGGTGACGGTCTGGGGCCGCCGTACGGATGTGGTGGATTCCATCAACACCGACCACGCCAACCCCGACTACCTCCCCGGCTTCACCCTCCCCACGGGCGTACGGGCCACCACCGACGCCGCGGAGGCCGCGCGGGGCGCCGAGTTCACCGTACTCACGGTGCCGTCGCAGACGCTGCGGGAGAACCTCGCGCACTGGGCGCCGCTGCTGGCCCCCGACACCGTCCTCGTCTCGCTGATGAAGGGCGTCGAACTCGGCACCGCCAAGCGGATGAGCGAGGTGATCGAGGAGGTCGCCAAGGTGCCCGCCGAGCGGGTCGCCGTGGTCACCGGGCCCAATCTGGCCAAGGAGATCGCGGGCCGCATGCCCGCCGCCGCCGTGGTCGCCTGCCGGGACGAGGAGGTCGCCCGGCGCCTCCAGACCGCCTGCCACACGCCGTACTTCCGGCCGTACACCAACACCGACGTCGTCGGCTGCGAACTCGGCGGAGCGGTCAAGAACGTGATCGGTCTCGCCGTGGGCATCGCCGACGGCATGGGCCTCGGCGACAACACCAAGGCATCCCTGATGACCCGTGGGCTCGCCGAGACGACCCGGCTGGGGCTGGCCATGGGCGCAGATCCGCACACCTTCTCCGGGCTGGCCGGCATGGGCGACCTGATCGCCACCTGCTCCTCGCCGCTCTCCCGCAACCACACCTTCGGCACCAACCTCGGGCGCGGGATGACGCTCCAGGAGACCATCGCCGTCACCCGGCAGACCGCCGAGGGCGTCAAGTCCTGCGAGTCCGTGCTGGATCTGTCCCGGCGCCACGGTGTGGACATGCCGATCACCGGGACGGTCGTGGACATCGTCCACAACGGGAAACCGCCGCTCGTCGCGCTCAAGGAACTGATGGCCCGCAGCGCCAAACCCGAACGCCGCTGACTCGGCCGCCGCCCACGCTGACTCGGGCGTTGCCAGCGGGTACGCTCAATCCGATATGAGCAGCGAGAACTCCTCCCAGAGCCCTGAGCAGCAGCTCCGCAAGCCACGCGTGGCCGTCGTCTTCGGCGGACGTAGCTCCGAGCACGCCATTTCGGTGGTCACGGCCGGTGCCGTACTGCGATCCATCGACCGTGCGAAGTACGACGTCCTGCCCATCGGCATCACCACGGACGGCCGCTGGGCGCTCACCGCCGACGATCCGGAGCGGATGGCCATCGCCGACCGCCGGCTGCCGAACGTCGAGCAGATCGCCGAGTCCACGGAGGGCGGCATCGTCCTCTCCGTCGACCCGGGCAACCGGGAAGTCGTCTACAGCGAACCCGGCTCCGTGCCCAAGGCGCTGGGCGAGGTCGATGTCGTCTTCCCCGTGCTGCACGGTCCGTACGGGGAGGACGGCACCCTCCAGGGGCTGCTGGAGCTCTCCGGTGTCCCGTACGTCGGCGCGGGCGTCCTCGCCTCGGCCGTCGGCCAGGACAAGGAGTACATGAAGCGGGTGTTCACCTCCTTCGGGCTGCCGGTCGGCCCGTACGTGGTGATCCGCCCCCGCGAGTGGGAGCAGGGCCCGGAAGGCGCCAAGGGCGCCGCCGCGCGCGAGAAGATCGTGGACTTCGCCGCCGAGCACGGCTGGCCGCTCTTCGTGAAGCCCGCCCGCGCCGGCTCCTCGATGGGCATCACCAAGGTCGACGACGCCTCAGGGCTCGACGAGGCGATCGCCGAGGCCCGGCGCCACGACCCCAAGATCCTGGTGGAGTCGCTGCTGCGCGGCCGCGAGATCGAGTGCGGGGTGCTGGAGTTCGAGGACGGCCCGCGCGCCAGTGTGCCCGCCGAGATCCCGCCCGTCACGGCCCACGACTTCTACGACTTCGAGGCCAAGTACATCGACTCGGCCACCGGGCTGGTGCCCGCGCCCCTCACCGAGGAGCAGACGGCGGAGGTGCGGCGGCTCGCGGTCGAGGCGTTCGAGGCCGCGTCCTGCGAGGGGCTGGTCCGCGCGGACTTCTTCCTCACCGAGGACGGCGAGTTCGTCATCAACGAGATCAACACGATGCCGGGCTTCACGCCCATCTCCATGTTCCCCCGGATGTGGCAGGAGACCGGCGTCGGCTACGCGGAGCTGATCGACCGGCTGATCCAGGCCGCGCTGCGCCGCCCGACCGGACTGCGCTGACGCGCGCCGCCCCCGGCCCGGTCACAGCCTGAGCGGGATCGTCCTCCCGACCGCTTCGGCCAGTTGGGCGAGCGGGGTGGAGTCATGGGCGAACCGCGTATCCATCGTGACCTCGACATAGGTCTTGCGGTACGTGGTGGTGAAGCGGGGCCCGGAATCCCGTTCCTCCAGCATCCAGTTGACACCGTTCGCCTCCACGGCCTGGGCCTGGGGGTCGTTCATCCCCGCGGGCCGGGGGACGCCGCAGCGCAGTACGATCGCGGCGTCCCCCCACCCGGCGGTCAGTTCGGAACGCGGTTCGGGATCGTCGCGGTTCAGGTCCGCGAGGGTCTTGGGCAGCGCCTTGTGCAGCGCGCGGCAGAGCGTCGCCTCGTCCGCGGGCGGGGAGGGTACGGCGACGGACGGCGTCGCGTCCGCGGAGAAACAGCCGGCCGCCGCCGACAGGACGACGACGGCGGGCAGGCAGCGGAGCAGACGGCCGGATAGCCTGCGGCGGGACAGCGACGGGTCACGGCGCGAAGGCGTACGGGAAGGTGTCACCGGCCCAGCGTAGACGGGGCCGGTTCAGTGGACGGGGGCGGTCTAGAGATGCACGACCGGGCAGGTGAGGGTGCGGGTGATGCCGTCCACCTGCTGGACCTTGGCAACCACCATGCGACCCAGCGCGTCGACGGTGTCCGCCTGTGCGCGCACGATCACGTCGTAGGGACCTGTGACGTCCTCGGCCTGGATCACTCCCGGAATCTTCGCGATGGTCTCGGCGACGGTCGTCGCCTTGCCCACCTCGGTCTGAATGAGGATGTACGCCTGTACCACGGAACCTCCAGGGCGGCCACGAGGATCATGTGGGGTGTGGGAAGAGACGCCACGGTATCGCGTCGCCGCGGGGAGCGGGGAGACCCGGGCGCCCGGTGGCGCCCGACGAGTGGTGTACGCAGGACGATGTTGACGCGAGTCATGACGGTGCCTACGGCAGTGAAGGACCGTGACCGCAGACGCGGCCCGGTGATGAGAGGGGAGACTCGGTGAAGGGAACCGTGGGCGAGTTGGGGGAGTTCGGGCTCATCAGAGAGCTGACGTCCCGGCTCACCACCACCCCGGCGGTCCGGCTCGGGCCGGGCGACGACGCCGCGGTCGTGGCCGCGCCCGACCGCAGGGTCGTGGCCAGTACGGACCTGCTGCTGGAGGGGCGGCACTTCCGCCGGGACTGGTCGACGGCGTACGACGTGGGCCGCAAGGCCGCCGCGCAGAACCTCGCGGACATCGCGGCGATGGGCGCGGTGCCCACCGCGCTGCTGCTCGGCCTGGTCGTCCCGGCGGAACTCCCGGTCACCTGGCCCACCGAGCTGATGGACGGCATCCGGGACGAGTGCCAGGTCGCGGGGGCCGCCGTGGTCGGCGGTGATGTCGTACGCGGTGACACCATCACGATCGCGATCACCGCGCTCGGCGATCTGCGCAACCACGAACCGGTGGTCAGATCGGGCGCCCGGCCCGGCGATGTCGTCGCCTACACCGGCTGGCTGGGCTGGTCGGCGGCCGGGCACGCGGTGCTCGCGCGCGGCTTCCGCTCGCCGCGCGCCTTCGTCGAGGCCCACCGCAGGCCGGAGCCGCCGTACCACGCGGGCCCCGCCGCCGCCGGGCTCGGCGCCACGGCGATGACCGACGTCAGCGACGGGCTGGTCGCGGACCTCGGGCACATCGCGGAGGCCAGCAAGGTCCGGATCGATCTGCGGTCGGGGTTGATCGACATCCCCTCGCAGATGAACGACATCGGCCAGGCCGTCGGCATCGACCCGCTCCAGTGGGTGCTCACCGGGGGCGAGGACCACGCGATCGTCGCCACCTTCCCGCCGGACGTGAAGCTGCCGGCCCGCTGGAAGGTGATCGGCGAGGTCCTCAACCCGTCCGCGCTGCCGCAGGTGACCGTCGACGGGGCGCCCTGGACGAGCAAGGCGGGCTGGGACCATTTCGGGGACATCGAGGACGACCAGTAGATTCGGGCCCATGCCGATATCCGTGCCGTCCCGTGTCCTCACCGTCGCCGGATCGGACTCCGGCGGCGGTGCGGGCATCCAGGCCGACCTGAAGACCATGCTCGCGTTCGGTGTCCACGGCATGAGCGTGCTGACCGCCGTCACGGCGCAGAACTCGCTCGGGGTGCGCGGCGTCTGGGAGCTGCCCGTGGACTCCGTACGGGCGCAGTACCGTGCCGTCGTCGACGACATCGGCGTCCAGGCCGTGAAGACCGGCATGCTCTCCTCCGCCGAACTGGTCGCCGCCGTCGCGGAGCTGCTCACCGGCGCCGGTGTCCCCGTGGTCGTCGACCCGGTCGGCGTCTCCAAACACGGCGATCCGCTGCTGGCGGCCTCGGCCCTGGACGGCGTACGGAACGCCCTGCTGCCCACCGCGACCGTCGCCACCCCCAATCTGGACGAGGTGGCCCAGCTCACCGGGGTGGTCGTCGAGGACGAGACCGATATGCGGCGCGCGGCCGACGCCGTACTGGAATACGGCCCCGGCTGGGCGCTGATCAAGGGCGGACACCTGCCGGGAGCGGCGGTGGATCTGCTGTACGACGGCACCGAGGAGCACTGGCTGCGGGCGCCGCGCCACGACAACCGCCATACGCACGGGACGGGCTGCACCCTGGCCTCGGCCATCGCGTCGGGGCTGGCGCGGGGACAGGGCGTGGTGGAGGCGGTCGTGGCCGCCAAGGAGTATGTGACGGGCGCCATCGCGCACGGCTTCCCGCTGGGCGGCGGGATCGGTCCGGTGGATCACGCGTGGCGGCTGCGCTGAGGCGCCCCCGCGCGTACGGGCACGGCAAAAAGCCGGTCCACCGAGGTGGACCGGCTTTTCAAGGCAACCGCAGGGGCTGCGCTACGACGCAGGCGTCAGCGCGAGACCTTGCCGGCCTTGATGCACGATGTGCAGACGTTGAGCCGCTTCGGCGTCCGACCGACCACGGCACGCACGCGCTGGATGTTCGGGTTCCAGCGACGGGACGTACGGCGGTGCGAGTGCGAAATGTTGTTGCCGAAGCCCGGCCCCTTGCCGCAGACGTCGCAGTTGGCAGCCACGGGTCACTCCAAAGACTTCAGATGCTCGTACAGAGAAATCCGGTGATCGCAGAATCGGTGACTGCCGGAGCGGTGACCGATAAGGCGTTACCGGAGGAAATCGACCCGATATTTCATCGGGCAACCGCAGCAGCATACAACGCCTGCCTCGGTACAAGAAAACTACCATGACGCCCACCTGCCCCGTTCCGCGCGGTGGGCGCCCCCGCCCGCCGGGGCGGTGGGGGTTACCGGCGGCTACCCTGCGGTGCAGCCCGCATCCGGACGAGTTGTTCCGAAGCAGCGCGGTCCGCCCCTCGGGCGGGCGGGACTTCGGAAATGACGCGTCCGGGCCGCTCAAGGAGGACCCCCAGGTGCCACAGACCCTCGACGCCGCAGCCGTGCGGAGCTGGTGCTCACTGGCGCTGGACGCCCTCGGCAGAGAGCGCGAGGAGATCGACGCGATCAATGTCTATCCGGTCGCGGACGGCGACACCGGCACCAATCTCTATCTGACCGTGGAGTCCGCCGCACGGGCCGTCGAGGCCGTCTTCGACGCGCACGAGACCGGCGGCGGTGTCCCCGCGCCCGCCGATGCCGTACGGGCCATGGCACACGGCGCGCTGATCGGGGCCCGGGGGAACTCCGGCACGATCCTGGCGCAGCTGCTGCGCGGGATGGCCCAGGTGCTGGCGTCCGGTGACGGGGATCACCTCGCCGAGGCGCTGCGCAGGGCCGCCGAGCTGGCCCGGGAGGCCGTCGCCCACCCCGTGGAGGGCACCATCCTCAGCGTGGCCGCGGCGGCGGCGCGGGCGGCGTCGGCCGCGCCCTCCCCGGGGAACGCCGCCGTGGTGCGCGCCGCGTACGCGGGGGCGCGTACGGCGCTCGACGCCACCCCCGGCCAGCTGGCCGCGCTCGGCCGCGCGGGCGTCGTGGACGCGGGCGGCCGGGGGCTGGTGGTGGTCCTCGGCGCGCTGGTCCGCGCCCTCACGGGCCAGGCCCCGGCCCCGCTCCCGCCCGGTCACCGGCGGTACGCGGGGAGCGCGCCGTACGGGGAGACCGCGCCGCCCGTCGCCCCGGAGCCCTGCGCGGCCGGGCACGGGCCCGCGTTCGAGGTGATCTACCTGCTGGAGGCCGACGACACCGCCGTGGCCCGCCTGCGCGACCGGCTCGACCGGCTGGGCGACTCCCTGGTGGTCGTCGGCGGCGACGGTCTGTGGAACGTCCACGTCCACGTCGACGACGCGGGCGCCGCCGTCGAGGCCGGCGTCGAGGCGGGACGCCCGTACCGGATCCGCATCACCCACTTCGGGACCCCCGCCGAGCCGCCCCGTGAACAGGTCCAGCGGGCCGTCGTCGCGGTCGTTCCCGGCGAGGGGCTCGCGGGGCTCTGCGCCGAGGCGGGCGCGACGACCGTCGTCGCGCGCCCCGGGGAGCCGCCCGCCAGCGGGGAGCTGGTCGAGGCCATCCGGCGTGCCCACGCGCGCGAGGTGGTGCTCCTGCCGAACGACGCGGCGCTGCGGCACACCGCGGCCGCCGCCGCGGAACAGGCCCGCGCCGAAGGGGTCCGGGTCGCCCTCATCCCGACCAGGGCCGCCGTCCAGGGCATCGCCGCCCTCGCCGTACACCAGCCGGACCGGCGCTTCGACGAGGACGTCGTCGCGATGACCAGCGCCGCCGGAGCCACCCGCTACGCCGAGATCGCCGTGGCCGAGCGGCAGTCCTGGACCATGGCGGGCATCTGCCAGGCCGGGGACGTCCTGGGGCTGATCGACGGGGACGTGGCGGTGATCGGCTCCGATCTCGCCGACACGGCCGAGGCCGTCCTGACCCGGATGCTCGCGGCCGGCGGCGAGCTGGTGACGCTGGTGCTCGGCGAGGACGTACCGGCCGCGCTGGCCGACCGGCTGGAGAGCTACGTACGGGAAGGCCATCTGGCCGTCGACACGGTGGTCTACCGGGGCGGCGGGCAGTCCGTCCCGCTGCTGGTCGGCGTGGAGTAGGCAGCCGGGACACCGCTGTTGACCTGCGCGGATCCGGGGTGCGCGGCGGTTGTCGGTGCCGTGGTGTGCAATAGACCGCGTGTCCGCGCTGGATGAACCACTCAAGAAGACGCTCGGCCCCGCCACCGCGAAGGTGATGGCCGAGCACCTCGGCCTGCACACGGTCGGCGACCTGCTCCACCACTACCCGCGCCGGTACGAGGAGCGCGGCCAGCTCACCAAGCTGGCCGACCTCCCGCTGGACGAGGACGTCACGGTGGTCGCGCAGGTGGCCGACTCCCGGGTGCTGACGTTCAACCACGGCCGGGGCCAGCGCCTGGAGATCACCCTCACCGACGGCAGCGGCCGGCTCCAGCTGGTCTTCTTCGGCCGGGGGCTGCACAAGCCGCAGAAGGACCTGCCGCCGGGCAGCCGGGGGATGTTCGCCGGAAAGGTCTCCGTCTTCAACCGCAAGCTCCAGCTCGCGCACCCCACCTATGTCCCGCTGGGCCGGCCCGCCGACGAGGACGGCCCGGACGACGCGAGCGCCGTCGACTCCTTCGCGGGCAGGCTGATCCCGATCTACCCGGCCTGCAGGGGCCTGGAGTCCTGGAAGATCACCAAAGCGGTCGACGCGGTCCTGCCCCGGGCGGCGGAAGCCGTCGATCCGCTGCCGCCCGCACTGCGCGAGGGACGCGGCCTCCCCCCGCTGCCCGAGGCGCTGCTCAAGGTCCACCGGCCCGGCAGCAGGGCGGACATCGAGGACGCCAGGGCGCGCCTCAAGTGGGACGAGGCGTTCGTTCTCCAGGTCGCCCTGGCCCGGCGGCGGTACGCGGACGCGCAACTGCCCGCCGTGGCCCGTACCCCCGTGGCGGACGGACTGCTCGACGCCTTCGACGCCACCTTGCCCTTCACCCTCACCGAGGGCCAGACGAAGGTCACCGCCGAGATCTTCGCCGACCTCGCCACCGAACACCCCATGCACCGGCTGCTCCAGGGCGAGGTCGGCTCGGGCAAGACGATGGTGGCGCTGCGGGCGATGCTCACGGTCGTCGACGCGGGCGGCCAGGCCGCGATGCTGGCGCCCACCGAGGTGCTCGCCCAGCAGCACCACCGCTCCATCACCGAGATGATGGGCGGCCTCGCCCAGGGGGGAATGCTCGGCGGCGCCGAGAAGGCGACGAAGGTCGTGCTGCTCACCGGCTCGATGGGGGTGCCGGCGCGCCGTCGGGCACTGCTCGACCTGGTCACCGGCGAGGCCGGGATCGTGATCGGCACCCACGCCCTGATCGAGGACAAGGTCCGCTTCCACGACCTGGGGCTGGTCGTGGTGGACGAGCAGCACCGCTTCGGGGTGGAGCAGCGCGACGCGCTGCGCTCCAAGGGAAAGCAGCCTCCGCATCTGCTGGTCATGACGGCCACCCCCATTCCGCGTACGGTCGCGATGACCGTCTTCGGCGATCTGGAGACCTCCGTCCTGGACCAGCTCCCGGCCGGGCGCTCGCCCATCGCCAGCCATGTGGTCCCGGCCGAGGACAAGCCGCACTTCCTCGCCCGCGCCTGGGAGCGGGTGCGCGAGGAGGTCGGCAAGGGCCACCAGGCGTATGTGGTCTGCCCCCGGATCGGTGACGACGAGGAGGACACCGGGACCAGGAAGAAGGCCGAGGCGCCCGCCGGGGCCGACGCGGAGAAACGGCCTCCGCTGGCGGTCCTGGAGGTGGCGGCGCTGCTTGCGAAGGGGCCGCTGGCCGGGCTGCGGATCGAGGTCCTGCACGGACGGATGCAGCCGGACGACAAGGACGCGGTGATGCGCCGGTTCGGCGCGGGCGAGGTGGACGTCCTGGTCGCCACCACGGTCATCGAGGTCGGGGTGAACGTTCCCAACGCCACCGCGATGGTGATCATGGACGCGGACCGGTTCGGCGTCTCCCAACTGCACCAGCTGCGTGGCCGGGTCGGCCGGGGCGCCGCCCCCGGCCTCTGTCTGCTGGTCACCGACATGCCGGAGGCGAGCCCGGCCAGGGCCAGGCTCGGGGCGGTCGCCGCCACCCTCGACGGCTTCGAGCTGTCCCGTATCGACCTCGAACAGCGCCGTGAGGGCGATGTCCTCGGCCAGGCCCAGTCCGGGGTGCGCTCCTCGCTGCGGATGCTCGCGGTCATCGAGGACGAGGAGATCATCGCCGCCGCCCGGGAGGAGGCCGTCGCCGTGGTCGCCGCCGATCCGGAGCTGGTGGACAGCCCGGAGCTGCGTACGGCGCTGGACGCGCTGCTCGATGCGGAGCGCGAGCAGTACTTGGACAAGGGCTGATGGCACCCCGTACACCTATCGTGGGAAGACACGCCGTGGACCTTCACGGCACCGCTCCGAGACGAACCGAGGACCGACAGCCATGACCCGCGTGATCGCCGGTGCCGCCGGCGGGCGCCGCCTCGCCGTACCGCCGGGCACCGGCACCCGCCCCACCTCCGACCGCGCGCGGGAGGGCCTCTTCTCCAGCTGGGAGGCGCTCCTCGGCACCCTGGACGGCGTCCGGATCGCCGATCTGTACGCCGGGTCGGGCGCCGTCGGTCTGGAGGCGCTCTCGCGCGGCGCCGCGCACGCCCTGCTCGTCGAGTCCGACGCCCGCGCGGCCCGTACGGTCCGTGACAACGTGCGGACGCTCGGTCTGCCCGGTGCGGAGGTCCGTACCGGCAAAGCGGAGCAGATCGTCACGGGACCGGCCCCCGCCACCCCGTACGACCTGGTGTTTCTCGACCCGCCGTACGCCGTCACCGATGACGATCTTCGGGAGATACTGCTCACACTCCGGACAAAGGGCTGGCTCGGCGACGATGCTGTCGCCACCGTGGAACGCAGCACCAGGGGCGGGGAATTCGGCTGGCCCGAGGGGTTCGTGCCGCTGCGGTCCCGTCGCTACGGCGAGGGAACGCTTTGGTACGGTCGCGCCGCCACTGTGTGCGAAGACGCACCATGACCGGACCGGAGAGCGAGGGAATTCAGTTGCGCCGCGCCGTCTGTCCGGGGTCATTCGACCCCATCACCAATGGACACCTCGACATCATCGCCCGCGCCTCCAAGCTGTACGACGTCGTACATGTGGCGGTGATGATCAATCAGTCCAAAAAGGGACTGTTCACCATCGAGGAACGGATCGAACTGATCCGTGAGGTCACCTCCGAGTTCGGCAATGTCGAGGTCGAGTCCTTCCACGGCCTTCTCGTCGACTTCTGCAAGCAGCGCGACATCCCCGCCATCGTGAAGGGACTGCGCGCCGTCAGCGACTTCGACTACGAACTCCAGATGGCCCAGATGAACAACGGGCTCTCGGGTGTCGAGACCCTGTTCGTCCCCACCAACCCCACCTACAGCTTCCTCTCCTCCTCCCTGGTCAAAGAGGTCGCGACCTGGGGCGGAGATGTCTCCCATCTGCTCCCGCCGGCCGTCCACGCCGCCGTCATAGAGCGGATCGGCCGCCCCTGACCGGCTGACCACCCCTCACCCGGTGTCGGACGGGCGCGAACTGGCCGTACAGTCGTTGCGTCCGTCTCCCAACCAGCTGAGAGAGTGGCGAGCACCCGGTGGACGTGCAGAAGAAGCTCGACGAGATCGTCGACAGGGTGGGAAGCGCCCGTTCCATGCCCATGTCGGCGTCGTGCGTGGTGAACCGCGCCGAACTGCTCGCGATGCTCGAAGAGGTACGGGCGGCGCTCCCCGACTCGCTGGCCGAGGCGCAGGAGCTGATCGGCGGTCACGAGCAGATCGCCGAGCGGGCCCGCCAGGAGGCCGAGCGGATCCTGGAGGGTGCCCGCGCCCAGCGCTCCACCCTGATCTCCGACACCGCGGTCGCCCGGCAGTCCCAGGACGAGGCCGACCGTATCCTCGCCGAGGCACGCCGGGAGGCCGAGGAGATCCGCGCCGAGGCCGACGACTACGTCGACTCCAAGCTCGCCAACTTCGAGGTCGTCCTCACCAAGACCATCGGCTCCGTCGACCGGGGCCGGGAGAAGCTCCTCGGCCGCTCCTCCGGCGGGGGCGCGGACGACGACGCGCCCGAGCACAGCACCGACCCCGAGACCCTGATCCGGCGGGCCGACGAGTACGTCGACGCCAAGATCGGCGCCTTCGAGGCCGTCCTCGCCAAGACCCTCGAAGCGGTCGGCCGGGGCCGCCAGAAGCTGCACGGCCGCACCGAGTCCGACGAGCTGGGCGCGCACATGGCCGCCCAGGACGCGGCGGGTCCCCAGGGCCGTACCAGCGACGCGGACTACCTCGCCGACCTCGCGGGCACCCCCAGGGAGCCCGTCCGGGCCCCGGTGGCGGCGCAGCGGGCCACCGGGCAGCCGTACGCCGCCGACCCGGTCCACACGGCCGACAGCGGCGGCTACGGAGCCACGGGCGGCGGCTACGCCGGTGGCGGCACCGGTTACCAGGACCCCGGTTACCAGGACCCCGCCTACCCCGCCGCCGAGCCCGGTTACGCGGGCTACCCGCAGCAGGACGCGTACGGCTACCCGCAGCAGGACCCGTACACCTATCCGCAGCAGGAGTACGGCAGGCTCCCCGAGCAGACGCAGGGCTACGACCAGGACTACGGCTGGCAGCAGACCGGCGGCCGGCCCGCGCTGCCCGCCCTGCCGCCCGCGCCGCCCCAGGGCGGTGAGGCGCAGGGAGCCCTCGACGAGACCAGCTTCTTCGACACCAGCATGATCGACATCGAGCAGCTGCGCCGGTACGAACAGGGCCTCTGAGCGGGGCGGTCCTCGGTCCGGGGCCCCTCGGATTGGGTCTATGGCGACCCGTCCAGTACTCTGGTTCTTCGGCCGCGTGTATGTCCGCGGCTCAGGCTGCCCGCTTCGCGCTCACGCGACGGTGGTGGCCCCTCCTCACGATCCGAAAGCGGGAAACAGCCCTGAACGCGCGCCTCGACCACCACAACCCCCTCGTGTTCGACACGCACGAGCTGGGGCGGCGTCCTGGTGCGCTTCGGAAGCTGACCCGCTCGGTGCCCGCGCCCGCGGACCTCGGCATCGACGGTGTCCTCGGAGTCCCCGAGGGCAACCCCGTCGAGCTGGCCCTCCGGGTCGAGTCGGTCATGGAGGGGGTGCTCGTCACGGGTACCGCCCGTGCGGTGGCCGAGGGGGAGTGCGTAAGGTGTCTGGAGCCGCTCAGCCAGGATGTGGCGGCGGACTTCCAGGAGATGTTCTCGTACCACGACGCCGATGACCGGGGCCGCACGATCCGTGTGGAGCCGGCCGACGACGCCGAGGACGAGGACCGTCTCTTCATCGAGGACAGCCTTTTCGACCTCGAACCCGTGCTGCGTGATGCGGTGGTGCTCGCACTGCCGATGCAGCCGGTGTGCCGGGAGACCTGCGCCGGTCTGTGTTCCACATGTGGGATCAGGCTGGACGAGAACCCGGACCACCACCACGACGCCGTCGACATCCGTTGGGCGGCATTGCAGGGACTCGCCGACACCGTCAAGGACGGCGAGAAGGACAACATGGGCGGCGCCGAAGCGGGCGTCGACGAGAAGCAGGAGAAGTAGCCGTGGCTGTTCCGAAGCGGAAGATGTCGCGCAGCAACACGCGCCACCGCCGGTCGCAGTGGAAGGCTGCGGTCCCCAACCTGGTTTCGTGTGAGCGTTGCCAGGAGCCGAAGCTCCAGCACATCGCGTGCCCGAGCTGCGGCACCTATAACAAGCGCCAGGTCCTCGAGGTCTGAGCGGCTGGTGAGAGGCTCAATGTCTGAACTGTCCCATGCCAAGAAGCAGACAGACAATGTCAGCACAGCCTCGTCCCACACGCTTCTGGAAGGGCGGCTCGGGTATCAGCTCGAGACCGCCCTTCTGGTGCGTGCGCTGACCCATCGTTCGTTCGCGTACGAGAACGGCGGTCTGCCCACCAATGAGCGGCTCGAATTCCTCGGGGATTCGGTGCTCGGCCTGGTGGTCACGGACACGCTCTATCGCATCCACCCCGACCTGCCCGAAGGCCAGCTGGCCAAATTGCGGGCCGCGGTGGTCAATTCTCGTGCGCTGGCGGAAGTGGGCCGCGGCCTCGAACTCGGCTCCTTCATCCGGCTCGGCCGGGGCGAAGAGGGCACGGGCGGCCGGGACAAGGCTTCCATCCTCGCCGACACCCTTGAAGCGGTGATCGGCGCCGTCTATCTCGACCAGGGCCTCGACGCGGCGTCCGAGCTGGTACACCGGCTCTTCGACCCGCTGATCGCGAGGTCCTCGAATCTCGGGGCGGGCCTGGACTGGAAGACCAGTCTCCAGGAGCTGACCGCGGCGGAGTCGCTCGGCGTGCCCGAGTACCTCGTCACGGAGACAGGACCCGACCACGAGAAGACCTTCACCGCTGCTGCTCGCGTCGGTGGTGTCTCGTACGGCACCGGCACCGGCCGCAGCAAGAAGGAAGCGGAGCAGCAGGCGGCGGAGTCCGCCTGGCGGGCCATCCGGACCGCGGCGGACGAACGTCAGGCGGCGGGAGAGTCCGCCGCGGTGGCGGTCTCCGCGGCGGAGGCGGGCGCCGAAGCCGTGGACGGAGGGGACACCGACGCCCCTTCGGACCCGGCGCAGGACCCGGCTCCGGATCCGGACGTGGCTTCGGCCAAGGATCCGGACGCGGCTTCGGCTTCGGCCGATCAGGCCTCGGGCTCGGCTTCGGCCGATCCGGTCTCCGCTCCTGCGGACCCGGCCAACGCCTGAGGTCTCGCGCTGTTCCTTCCCGGTACGCCCCTCGCACCGTTCCCCGGCGCGAGGGGCGTCTCCCGTACCACCGGCGTACCCCCGAGGAGTTTTCCGTGCCCGAGCTGCCCGAGGTCGAAGTCGTCCGGCGTGGACTCGAACGCTGGATCGCGGGACGGACCGTCGCGGAGGCCGAGGTGCTGCATCCGCGCGCGGTACGGCGGCACCCCGGCGGCGGCGAGGACTTCGCGGCCCGCCTCACGGGGCGGACCATCCAGGCCGCCCGCCGGCGCGGCAAGTACCTGTGGCTGCCGCTCGCCGTTCCGATGACGGACGCCTCCGACGCTTCCGACGCCGGTCTGTCGGTCCTCGGCCACCTCGGGATGAGCGGTCAGCTCCTCGTACAGCCGGAGTCCGCGCCCGACGAGAAGCACCTGCGGATCCGGGTCCGCTTCGACGACGCCCTCGGCACCGAGCTGCGCTTCGTCGACCAGCGCACCTTCGGCGGGCTCTCGGTCCACGAGAACACCCCGGACGGGCTGCCGGACGCCATCGCCCATATCGCCCGCGACCCGCTGGACCCGGAGTTCGACGACGCGGCCTTCCTCACGGCTCTGCGGCTGCGCCGTACGACGGTCAAGCGCGCCCTGCTCGACCAGTCCCTGATCAGCGGCGTCGGCAACATCTACGCCGACGAGGCTCTCTGGCGCGCCAAGCTCCACTACGAACGCCCCACCGCCACCCTGCCCCGGCCGCGCGCCGTCGAACTGCTCGGGCACGCGCGGGACGTGATGAACGAGGCCCTCGGCGCGGGCGGCACCAGCTTCGACAGCCTGTACGTCAATGTGAACGGCGAGTCCGGTTACTTCGACCGGTCGCTGGACGCGTACGGGCGGGAGGACGAGCCGTGCCACCGCTGCGGGACCCCGATGCGCCGGCGGCCGTGGATGAACCGCTCCAGCTACTTCTGTCCCCGCTGCCAGCGCCCGCCGCGCACCGTGTCCTAGGAAGGGCGGCGGTACGTCCCGGGCGCGGTACGTCCTGGAGAGCGGTACGTCCTACAGAGGGGTGCGGTCCGTGTCCAGGGGGGTGCGGTCCGTGTCGTACTCCTCGCGTGCCGAGAGAACCTCGGACATGTGTCCCTCCACCAGTAGGATCAGACCGTGCAGCCGCTCGGCGACCTGTCGGCCCAGAGGGGTCAGCTCGTAGTCCACGCGCGGGGGGTTGACCGGCTGCGCCTCGCGGCTCACCAGGCCGTCCCGCTCCAGCGCGTGCAGGGTCTGGGAGAGCATCTTCTCGCTGACACCGTCCACGCGCCGCCGCAGTTCGTTGAAGCGGAAGCGGCCCTCGCGCAGGGCGCCGAGCGTCAGCGTGCCCCAGCGGCCCGTCACATGTTCCAGCGTGGAGCGCGAGGGGCAGTTCCGCGAGTAGACGTCGAAGGCGAGACCGGCGAAGTCGCTGTCGGCGCACTGTCCGTTCACATAACCGTTCATAGCGTTACCTTACAATCCAAAAGCGCCATCTGCTGGATGGCGCTTCCCGGCGGTAAGTTCTGTCCGGTGGTGTTACGGGGGGTCAGAAACCGAAGTTCTGCGTCCACCACGGGCCGCCGGAGCTCTTGTTGACGCCGACGCCCAGCCGGGTGAAGTCGCAGTTCAGGATGTTGGCGCGGTGTCCCTCGCTGTTCATCCAGGACTCCATCACCGCCTCGGGCGTGGACTGTCCGCGCGCGATGTTCTCGCCGCCGAGATCCTTGACGCCCGCCTTGTCGGCGCGGTCCCACGGGGTCTGCCCGTCGGGGTCGGTGTGGTCGAAGAAGCCGCGCGCCGCCATGTCGTCGCTGTAGGACTGCGCCAGCGCGTCCAGGCTCGCGTCGGCCCGTACCGCGGCGCAGCCGACCTTGGCCCGCTCCTTGTTGACCAGCGCGAGCACCTCGGCGGCGGCGGAGGCGTCGGCCGCGGGCGCCGCGGCGGCGCGGTCCTGGGTGGCCCGCCCGGCCGCCGGGGCCTCGGCGGAATCCGCCGCGGAGCCCGCACCCGAGCCCGAGGCCGTGCCCGCCGCAGTGTCCGCGGCGTCGGGGCCGTCCGACGGCGCCGCGGACGGCTTGGCCTTCGGCGTGATCGCGACGGCCCTGGTCTCCTTCGAGGGAGGGTCGGTCGGCTTGGCGGGAGCGGGCGCGGCCTCCTTCGCGGGCTTCTTCGCCGCCGACCCGGGGGCGGCGCCGGGGGAGGCCGAGGCGTCGTCCGTCGGCTCCGCCGAGGCGCCGCCCTGCTGCTGGAGCTCCGGCACGATGTCGCCGCGGATCTGTTCGCCGGTGGCCCCGCCGCCGCTGACCGTGAACTGGCCGCCGCCGGGCAGCAGCCCCGAGGCGACCGCGACGGCCCCGACCGCCATGGCCGCGGAGGCGCCCAGCAGTCCGGTGCGTACCGGCTTGACGGCCCGGCCCTTGCGCCGAGCGGCGCTTTCGCGTCCGGCCGCCGCGCCGCCGTTCGCGGGCGCGTCGGCGGGCGCGCCGGATTCGTCGGAGCGTCCGTGGCGTCCCATCTGCTGTGCCTTCCTCATGGACTTCGACGGCGAGTGACCTCACTCGTACGAGTGAGGTCACTGCGACCGGACTGTACGGCATGCCCAGGTGGGGGTGCCGGGCTCCGCGGGGATTCGGTTCGTTAGCTTGCGGGGCATGAACGAAGACGTACGACTCACGGCCTGGGTGCGCGGACGAGTGCAGGGAGTGGGTTTTCGCTGGTTCACCAGGGCGAACGCGCTGGAGATCGGCGGGCTCACCGGATTCGCCCTCAATCTGGACGACGGCAGGGTGCAGATCGTGGCCGAGGGGCCGCGTGAGAATTGCCACCGCCTGCTGGAGTGGCTCCGCTCCGTCGACACACCCGGGAGAGTGGACGGAGTCACTGAGATCTGGGACACCCCGCGCGGAGGCTACGAGAGCTTCGCGATCCGGTGATCGCGGAGCCCGGAGGGGCGCCGGGGACGGGTCGTCATGCCTGGGGCATATGCCCACTTCGGCGATGACCTGGCGGTTGCCAAGGACGGCCGGTCGTGCCAGGCTGCCCGGTCAACGACGATCTCCATGCCCCCGGGGCCCGCGAGAGAGCCGGCGCCGTGCTCGTGACGGGCGCCCGCCCCCGGGTCGCCCGTCGGTACGCGCTGTGATCGTGTTGACCGTCAAACTTTTTGGTGAGACTCTGGAATCCCCGCGCACCTCAGCTGTTTGGCAGTAAGAACCGCAGTAGGAACCGCAGTAGGAACGCAGTGAAGAACAAGCGCTGCCAGGCACCGCGGGTGCGATTTCCCTCTCGACCCACACCGCATTCGGTCGGTCACTCAGTGTGGAGGACCATTCATCATGGCAAAGGCGCTTCTCGGTTATGTCGGCGGTTCCGACCCGCGACTCCTCGCCGAGATGCGACGGCTCCAGCAGCGCGTCCAGGACCTCGAATCCGAACTCGTACGGATCCAGTCCGAGAATGACGTGCTGAACGCCGCTGTCGCACAGCACCCCGGAGAGTCGCTGCTCCACGGCATCGACATTGACGTACCTCAGGCGGAGCCCGCGCTCACCCGATGACAGCCCCCGTCGGGGTCAGGTGAGAGACACTCCCGCAAGATATGCAAGGGACGCTTCGGCGTCCCTTCTTTCTTTCCATCTCCCGTTGTACGAAGCGCTGTTGGCCGCCGCCTCTTTCTTAACGACTGATGTGCCCTGCGCGTTCCGCGGTGAAACCGCCGGTGAGCGATCGGTGCCGGGTAGAGTCCGGCGGCGTGCACCTCAAGGCAATGACCCTCCGCGGGTTCAAATCCTTCGCCTCCGCCACCACGCTGCGCTTCGAGCCGGGCATCACCTGTGTCGTGGGCCCGAACGGCTCGGGCAAGTCGAATGTGGTGGACGCGCTCTCCTGGGTCATGGGAGAACAGGGCGCGAAGTCCTTGCGCGGCGGAAAAATGGAAGACGTGATCTTCGCCGGTACGACCGGACGGCCCGCGCTCGGCCGCGCGGAGGTCTCCCTCACCATCGACAACTCCGACGGCGCGTTGCCCATCGACTATGCCGAAGTCACTATTACGCGGATCATGTTCCGCAACGGCGGCAGCGAATACCAGCTCAATGGTGATACCTGCCGACTGCTCGATATTCAGGAACTGCTCTCCGACTCCGGTATCGGCCGCGAGATGCATGTCATCGTCGGACAGGGCCAACTGGACTCCGTACTGCACGCGGATCCGCTCGGGCGCCGCGCCTTCATCGAGGAGGCGGCCGGCGTTCTGAAGCACCGCAAGCGGAAAGAGAAGGCGCTGCGGAAGCTCGACGCGATGAAGGCGAATCTCGCCCGCGTCCAGGATCTCAACGACGAACTCCGCGGCAGGCTCAAACCACTCGGACGGCAGGCCGCGGTGGCCAGACGGGCCGCCGTCATCCAGGCCGATCTGCGCGATGCGCGGCTCCGGCTGCTCGCCGATGATCTGGTGACACTGCGTGACGCGCTGCGCATCGAAATCGCGGACGAGGCCGAGTTGAAACGGCGCAAGGAGGACGCGGAGAGCAGGCTCGGGGCCGCGCTCGCCCGCGAGGCGGAGCTGGAGGAGGAGGTACGACGGCTCGCGCCGCGCCTCCAGCGCGCGCAGCACACCTGGTACGAGCTGTCCCGGCTGGCCGAGCGGGTGCGCGGCACCGTCTCACTGGCCGACGCCCGGGTGCGGAGCGCGGCCGGGGCACCCGCCGAGGAGCGCCCCGGCCGCGACCCCGAGGAGCTGGAGCGGGAGGCGGAGCGGATCCGGGAACGGGAGGCCGAGCTGACGGCCGCGCTGGCGGCCGCCGAGCACGCCCGCGAGGACACCGTCGGCCACCGCGCCGAGCTGGAGCGCCTCCTCGCGGCCGAGGAGCGCCGCCTCAAGGACGCCGCCCGCGCCCTCGCCGACCGCCGTGAGGGCCTGGTCAGGCTCGCCGGCCGGGTCGACGCGGCGCGCGGCCGGGCCGCCTCCGCGCGGGCCGAGACCGTCCGGCTCGCCGCCGCCCGCGACGAGGCCGTCGCCCGCGCGGCCGCCGCGCGTCGGGAGTACGAGCGGCTCGGGGCGGAGGTCGCCGGGCTGGACGCCGACGACCACACGCTCGTCGGACGCCATGAGAGCGCCCGGCGCGCCCTGTCCGACGCGGAGGAGGCCCTGACCGCCGCGCGCGCGGCCACCACCACGGCCGACCGCGCACACGCGGCCCTCGGCGCCCGCCGTGACGCGCTCGCCCTCGGGCTGCGCCGCAAGGACGGCACCGGGGCCCTGCTCGCCGCGGGCGACCGGCTCGCCGGACTGCTCGGCCCGGCCGCCGGGCTGCTCACGGTCGTCCCCGGGTACGAGATCCCGGTCGCCGCCGCCCTCGGGGTGGCCGCCGACGCCGTCGCCGTCTCGGGCCCGGCCGCCGCCGCTGCCGGGCTGCGGCTCCTGCGCGAACAGGACGCGGGCCGGGCGGCGTTCCTCCTGGGCGACCCGGCGGGCCGGGGGCCGGGCGCCGTGCCGGGGCAGGCGCCGGGCGGCGGTTGTGGCGCGGCGGCCGGTGGTGTGCCGGGCCAGGGCGGGGAGCGGCCGCCGTGCGAGCCCCGGTCCGACCGCCGGCCCGAACCGGAGCCGGCGCCCGGACCCGAGCCGGGAGCCGGGGCCGTCCGTACCGCCGCGCCCCGCGTCGGGGAGCTGGTCCGGGCGCCCGACGCGCTCCGGGGCGCCGTACACCGTCTCGTACAGGACATGGTGGTCGTCGCCACGCTGGAGGACGCCGAGGAGCTGATCGCCGCGCACCCCGCGCTCACCGCCGTGACGGCGGACGGCGATGTGCTCGGGGCGCACTTCGCGCAGGGCGGGTCGGCCGGGGCGCCGAGTCCGCTGGAGGTGCGGGCCTCCGTCGACGCGGCGACGGCGGACCTGGCGGAGCTGGCCGTACGGTGCGCGGAGCTGGCCGGGGCCGAGCGCGCGGCCGGCGCGACGCGGGACGCGTGCGGCGCGCTCGTCGAGGAGCTGGGGGAGCGGCGCAGGGCCGCCGACCGGGAGAGGTCCGCCGTGTCGGGGCGGCTGGGGCAGCTGGCCGGGCAGGCGCGCGGCGCCGAGGGCGAGGCCGAACGGACGGCGACGGCCGCGGCCGGGGCCCGGGCCGCGCTGGAGCGCGCCACCGCCGAGGCCGAGGAACTGGCCGAGCGGCTGCTCGTCGCCGAGGAGGCGCCGGCGGAGGAGGAGCCCGACACCTCCGTACGGGACCGGCTCGCCGCCGACGGCGCGGGCGCGCGGCAGACCGAGATGGAGGCGCGGCTCCAGGTCCGTACCCACGAGGAGCGGGTCAAGGGGCTCGCGGGGCGCGCGGACGCGCTCGACCGGGCGGCGCGCGCCGAGCGCGAGGCGCGGGCGCGCGCGGAGCGGCGGCGGGCGCGGCTGCGCCACGAGGCGCGGGTCGCCGGGGCCGTCGCGGCGGGCGCGCGGCAACTGCTCGCGCATGTGGAGGTGTCGGTCGTACGGGCCGAGGCCGAGCGCGCCGCCGCCGAGACGGCCAGGGGCGAGCACGACCGGGCGCTGGCCGAGGAGCGCGCACGCGGCCGTGAGCTCAAGGGCGAGCTGGACGGGCTCACCGACTCCGTCCACCGGGGCGAGGTCCTCGGGGCGGAGAAGCGGCTGCGGATCGAGCAGCTGGAGGCGCGGGCGCTGGAGGAGCTGGGGGTGGAACCGGCCGTACTGATCGCGGAGTACGGCCCCGACCAGCCCGTACCGCCGTCGCCGCCCGCCGGGGGCGAGGAGCCGCCCGAGGACCCCGGGCATCCGCGGAACCGGCCGGTCCCGTACGCGCGCCCGGAGCAGGAGAAACGGCTCCGGGCGGCCGAACGGGCGTATCAGCAGCTCGGGAAGGTGAATCCGCTGGCTCTTGAGGAGTTCGCGGCGCTGGAGGAACGGCACGCGTTCCTCTCCGAGCAACTCGACGACCTGCGGAAGACCCGGGCCGATCTGCTGCTGGTGATCAAGGAGGTCGACGCGCGGGTCGAGCAGGTCTTCGCCGAGGCGTTCCGGGACACGGCGAAGGCGTTCGAGGGGGTCTTCGCGCGGCTCTTCCCGGGTGGTGCGGGGCGGCTGATCCTGACCGACCCGGGGAACATGCAGGCCACGGGGGTCGAGGTCGAGGCCAGGCCGCCGGGGAAGAAGGTCAAGCGGCTGTCCCTGCTCTCCGGCGGCGAACGGTCCCTGACCGCTGTGGCGCTGCTGGTGTCGATCTTCAAGGCGAGACCGAGTCCGTTCTATGTGATGGACGAGGTCGAGGCGGCGCTCGACGACACCAATCTCCAGCGGCTGATCGGGGTCATGCGGGAGCTGCGGGAGAGTTCCCAGCTGATCGTGATCACGCATCAGAAGCGGACGATGGAGGTCGCGGACGCGCTGTACGGGGTCTCGATGCAGGGCGACGGGGTCTCCAAGGTCATCAGCCAGCGGCTCCGCTGAGGTCTGCCGCCGAGGTCTGCCGCCGAGGTCTGCCGCCGAGGTCCGCCGCGCCCTCGCGGATCCGGCGCGGGTTTTCCCGTACCTGCCTTGCTTCACCATTTGAAGATCATCTGGTGGCGTGATGGTTAGACGATCCGGATATCCGGCTTATGGCTTCGAAAGGTGGAGGAATATCCTCTGCCACGTTGTTTTTGCCTTCAAGTGGTGACTGATGGGACGTTATGTCTCACTTGAAGGGCTCGCCCACCCCCACGCCCGGCAACGCCGCCGGGCGGCTCAGGAGTACACGTGACCAGCACAGCGCAGGTTCCGCCGTCCGGCGGCCGGGCGGCTCACCCGGATCACATCGGCCATGTCATCTTCATCGCGGCGTCCGCGGCGATGGGCGGCTTCCTCTTCGGGTACGACAGCTCGGTGATCAACGGAGCCGTCGAGGCCATCAGGGACCGGTACGACATCGGCTCCACGGCGCTCGCCCAGGTCATCGCCATCGCGCTGATCGGCTGCGCGATCGGGGCCGCCACGGCGGGCCGGATCGCCGACCGCATCGGCCGGATCCGCTGCATGCAGATCTCCGCGGTCCTCTTCACCGTCAGCGCGATCGGCTCGGCGCTGCCCTTCGACATCTACGACCTCGCGTTCTGGCGGATCATCGGCGGCTTCGCGATCGGGATGGCCTCGGTGATCGGCCCCGCCTATATCGCCGAGGTCTCTCCAGCGGCGTACCGGGGCCGGCTCGGCTCCTTCCAGCAGGCCGCGATCGTCATCGGTATCGCCGTCTCCCAGCTGGTCAACTACGGCATCCTCCAGCTCGCCGACGGCGACCAGCGCGGCAAGCTGCTCGGGCTGGAGGCGTGGCAGTGGATGCTCGGTGTGATGGTCGTACCGGCGCTGCTGTACGGTCTGCTCTCCTTCGCGATCCCCGAGTCGCCGCGCTTCCTTATCTCCGTGGGCCGGGTGGACCGCGCCAAGGAGGTGCTCGCCGAGGTCGAGAGCAAGGGCGTCGACCTGGACGCCAGGGTCGCGGAGATCGAGCACGCGATGCACCGCGAGCACAAGTCCACCTTCAAGGACCTGATGGGCAGTCGGTTCCTCTTCCTGCCCATCGTGTGGGTCGGGATCGGGCTCTCGGTCTTCCAGCAGCTCGTCGGCATCAACGTCGCCTTCTACTACTCGGCCACGCTCTGGCAGTCGGTCGGCATCGACCCGTCCGGCTCGTTCTTCTATTCGTTCACCACGTCGATCGTCAACATCATCGGCACCGTGATCGCGATGGTGCTGGTCGACCGGGTCGGCCGCAAGCCGCTCGCGCTCGTCGGCTCCGCCGGGATGGCGGTCGCGCTCGCCTGCGAGGCGTGGGCGTTCTCCGCGAAGCTCGTGGACGGCAAACTGCCCAGCCCGGAGGGGACCGTGGCGCTGGTCGCCGCCCATGTGTTCGTGCTCTTCTTCGCGCTGTCCTGGGGTGTCGTCGTCTGGGTGTTCCTCGGCGAGATGTTCCCCAACCGGATCCGCGCGGCCGCGCTCGGTGTCGCCGCCTCGGCGCAGTGGATCGCCAACTGGGCCATCACCGCGAGCTTCCCGAGCCTGGCCGACTGGAACCTCTCCGGGACGTATGTGATCTACGCCTGCTTCGCGGTGCTCTCCATCCCGTTCGTGCTCCTGTTCGTACGGGAGACGAAGGGGAAGACGCTGGAGGAGATGGGTTAGTGCCCCTCCCGGCACTAGTACGGCGGTCGCGGCCGGGGCCGCGTGGCGCGTCCCCATCTCGCGGAGCGTGACGGGGTCGCCACTTTCCGTACGGCCGGAGCGGCGGGACGCGTTCCCTCATCGGCGGAGTGGACGGTCCCTGCGAAGATGAGGTGTGGAAATCGTCATCCTTGTTGTAGTTATCGCCCTGGTCGCCGTCGGCGCGATCGGCGGCCTCGTGGTCGGCAGCCGCAGGAAAAAGAAGCTGCCTCCCCCGGCTCCGTCGAGCACGCCGACCATCACAGCTCCCCCCGCCGAGCCGCATGTCGGCGACGAGGCGGAGACCCCGCGCGACGAATCGCGCCGCACGATCGAGGAGGTCGGCCTCCCGGACTCCGGTGGCGCGGCGGTCGGGGTGGAGGAGCCCGAGGCCCCGCCCGCGATCGAGATCCCGGAGCCGTCCGCCGGGCGGTTGATCCGGCTCCGCGCGCGGCTCGCGCGCTCGCAGAACTCCCTCGGCAAGGGGCTGCTCACCCTGCTGTCCCGGGAGCACCTCGACGACGAGACCTGGGAGGAGATCGAGGAGACCCTCCTCATCGCCGATGTCGGTGTCATGCCGACCCAGGAACTGGTCGAGCGGCTGCGCGAGCGGGTGCGGGTGCTCGGCACCCGTACGCCGGGTGAGCTGCGCGCGCTGCTCAAGGAGGAGCTGGTGGCCCTCCTGGACCCGGAGTTCGACCGTACGGTCAAGACCGAGAGCGGGCTGGACACCCCGGCGGTCGTGATGGTCGTCGGGGTCAACGGCACCGGCAAGACCACGACCACCGGCAAGCTCGCGCGGGTGCTGGTCGCGGACGGGCGCTCCGTGGTGCTCGGCGCGGCGGACACGTTCCGCGCCGCCGCCGCCGACCAGCTCCAGACCTGGGGCGAGCGCGTCGGTGCCCGTACGGTACGCGGCCCGGAGGGCGGCGACCCGGCGTCGATCGCCTTCGACGCGGTCAAGGAGGGCATCGCGGAGGGCGCGGACGTCGTCCTCATCGACACGGCGGGTCGGCTGCACACCAAGACCGGGCTGATGGACGAGCTGGGCAAGGTCAAGCGGGTCGTGGAGAAGCACGGCCCGCTGGACGAGGTGCTGCTCGTCCTGGACGCCACGACCGGCCAGAACGGGCTGGTGCAGGCGCGGGTGTTCGCGGAGGTCGTGGACATCACCGGCATCGTGCTGACCAAGCTGGACGGTACGGCCAAGGGCGGCATCGTGATCGCGGTCCAGCGCGAGCTGGGCGTACCGGTCAAGCTGGTGGGCCTGGGCGAGGGGGCGGACGACCTGGCGCCGTTCGAACCGGAGGCGTTCGTCGACGCGCTGATCGGGGACTGAGCCCCGGTACGCGATGTCCGTGTTCAGTACGGGGTGTCCGGCGCGGGCCGGGCGTGGCGCGGGGGCCACGCCCGGCCCGTACCGCTATACGGCCGAGGATCTGTGGCAGATGTACGCCAGGGTGCCCAGCAGGAGCCGCGCCTGCGGCGGGTCGGCCGCCGTGTCCAGGGACGGCGGTCTGAGCCAGCGCACCTGGCCGGGGCCGGGGTGGGACGGCGGGGCGGTGATGTGGGTGCCGGGGCCGAGGGCGTGCAGGTCGAGGTCGGCGTCGTCCCAGCCCATGCGGTAGAGCAGCTCGGGCAGTTCGGCCGCGGCGCCGGGGGCGACGAAGAAGTGGGCCCGGCCGGCCGGGGTGGCCAGCACCGGGCCGAGGGGCAGCCCCATCCGCTCCAGCCGGACCAGCGCCCGGCTGCCCGCCGGTTCGGCCACGTCGATGATGTCGAAGCCCCGGCCCACCGGGAGCAGCACCGTCGCCCCCGGGACCTGGGACCAGGCCCTGATGACGTCGTCGAGGGCGGCGCCCGCCGGGATCTCCGGGCCGGCGCCCAGCGGATGCGCCCCGGGCGCCGCGCAGCCGGGGTCGTCGCAGGAGCACCGGCCGCCCGAGGCGCGTGCGCCGGGGACGACGTCCCAGCCCCAGAGTCCGGTGTACTCGGCCACCGCGGTGCACTCCGTGGTGCGGCCGCGGCGGCGGGTGCCGGACCGGATCTCCCGGATACCGCCGATCGTGAAACCCATGCCCCCTCCAACGGGTCGAACTCGCCGGTGGTTACGTCTCGCAGTGTGCCTGTGACACTCTGTCGCCACCGGGGTGATCGACGCGGTGCGAAGAAGCACAGAGGGGGGTGCGAGCGGATTCGCGCGCCCCGGCGTGCGACCTCCGCCGCGTTTGATCGTTGCGCGTCAAGTCAATCGCGCTCCGCCGCAGGTGAGTTCATGTGAAGGGGTGGCGAATGGTGGCGCTTCTGTCGTCGCCCTCGCTGGACGAGTGATCGTAGGATTACTTTCGGTGGAGGAACTCCGGGTGAAATGGTCTCTCGGGTATGCCATCGGCAACTCGGTTTCCTGTTCGAAGGGGTACAACCTCCGGACAGGCGACGGTCGGACACGGCATTCTGATAGCGCTCGCGCGGCCGAGGACAGCCGGGCTCGGGCGGGCGAGCCGAGTGCGGTCATGGATGCGAAAAAAAGGGTTTCGGTGGATGGGGGCGTTCCAGTGGGCGGCAGCGACGCGGACGGTACGAACACCGGCAAGCGCCCGAACGGGCAGCTCGGCTCGTGGTTCCTGCGCAGCGGCTGGTCCAAGGGCGAGCTGGCGCGGCAGGTCAACCGCAGGGCCCGGCAGATGGGCGCCCACCACATCAGCACGGACACCTCGCGCGTACGCCGCTGGCTCGACGGCGAGCAGCCGCGCGAGCCGATCCCGCGCATCCTGTCCGAGCTGTTCTCCGAGCGGTTCGGATCCGTCGTCGCCGTGGAGGACCTCGGACTGCGCTCCGCGCACCAGTCGCCCTCGGTGTCCGGGGTGGACCTGCCCTGGACGGGTCCGCAGACCGTCTCCCTGCTCGGTGAGTTCTCGCGCAGCGATCTGATGCTGGCGCGCCGGGGCTTCCTCGGGACCTCGCTGGCGCTGGCCGCCGGGCCCGCGCTGGTGGAGCCCATGCAGCGCTGGCTGGTGCCCGCCCCGGCGGGCGACCGGAGCGCGGCGCCCGACCCCCGGGAGGCCCCCGTGTCGCGCGGGGGCCGGCTCTCCGGCCCCGAGCTGGACCTGCTGGAGTCGACCACCGCGATGTTCCGGCTGTGGGACGCGCAGTGCGGTGGCGGACTGCGGCGCAAGGCCGTCGTCGGCCAGCTGCACGAGCTGACCGACCTGCTCCAGGAGCCGCAGCCCGAGGCCACCTCCAAGCGGCTCTTCCGGTGCGCGGCCGAGCTGGCCGAGCTGGCCGGCTGGATGAGCTACGACGTGGGGCTCCAGCCCACCGCCCAGAAGTACTTCGTCCTGGCCCTGCACGCGGCCAAGGAGGCAGGGGACAAGCCGCTCGGCTCGTACATCCTGTCCTCCATGAGCCGCCAGATGATCCATCTGAACCGGCCCGACGACGCGCTGGAGCTGATCCATCTCGCACAGTACGGAAGCCGCGACTGCGCCACCCCCCGAACCCAGGCCATGCTGTATGCGATGGAGGCGCGGGCCTACGCCAATATGGGCCAGCCGAGCAGGACGAAGCGGGCCGTCCGGATGGCCGAGGACACCTTCTCCGACATCGGCCTCGACGGCGAGCCCGAGCCCGACTGGATCCGCTTCTTCTCCGAGGCCGAGCTGAACGGGGAGAACGCCCACTCGTACCGGGATCTGGCCTATGTCGCGGGCCGCAGCCCCACCTACGCCTCCCTCGCCGAGCCCGTGATGCGGCGCGCCGTCGAGCTGTTCGAACACGACGAGCACCAGCGGTCGTATGCGCTGAACCTCATCGGGATGGCCACCGTCCACCTCCTCCAGCGCGAGCCGGAACAGGCCACGGCCCTTGCGGAGCGGGCCGTGGCGGTGGCCCGCAAGGTGCGCTCCGAGCGCGTCAACACCCGGCTCCGCAAGACACTCGCCACCGCCGCCAGGGACTTCGGGGACGTCGCCGAGGTCATCGATCTGACCGAGCTGCTCGCCTCCGAGCTGCCCGAGTCCGTGGAGGCCGTCTGAGCTGCGGGCATCCCCCGCACCGCCTGGGCTCCGGCCGCGGCAGTCACCCCGTACAGCCCGACACGGCTCCCCCGCCGCCAGGACAGCAGGGTGATCGCCGCGGCCGGTTTACGATGCCGGAAAGGGGCATTCGCAGCCACTGGCCGAGGTCTTCCGGTTCACCGGCTCGTAACACGCAGGACGCCTTCGTCACCCGTGCGAAACATCGAGCGGTACTGACCGAAACGGCGCTGCGCCAGTCTCCTCAGCACAGTCGGCCTTTTAAACATGAGCATCCGCACAGGCCGTTCCCATCCACGAGGAGACGCTGGCCTTGAATGGCGCAGATACCGCATTCGTACTGATCAGTGCCGCGCTCGTCATGCTGATGACGCCCGGCCTGGCATTCTTCTACGGCGGCATGGTGCGGGTGAAGAGCGCCCTCAACATGCTCATGATGTCCCTGATCTCGCTCGGGATCGTCAGCGTGCTGTGGGTCCTCTACGGGTACTCGCTGGCCTTCGGCGACGACATCGGCGGCGGCCTCCTGGGCAACCTGGACCACATCGGATTCAGCGGCGTCTCGGTCGACACCCTGACCGGAGGCAAGGAAGGCATCCCGGTCTTCGCCTTCGCCCTCTTCCAGATGATGTTCGCGATCCTGACCCCCGCGCTGATGAGCGGCGCCCTCGCGGACCGTGTGAAGTTCAGCGCCTGGGCGCTCTTCATCGGCCTCTGGGTCACGATCGTCTACTTCCCGGTCGCCCACTGGGTGTGGCAGTCCGACGGCTGGCTCTTCAAGCTCGGCGTGATCGACTTCGCGGGTGGTACGGCGGTCCACATCAACGCCGGTATCGGAGCGCTCGCCGCCGTCCTGGTGGTCGGCAAGCGCATCGGCTTCAAGAAGGACCCGATGCGGCCGCACAGCCTGCCGCTCGTCGTCCTCGGCATGGCGCTCCTGTGGTTCGGCTGGTTCGGCTTCAACGCGGGCTCCGCGCTCGCCGCCAACGGCACCGCCGCGATCATGGCCTTCAACACGCAGGTCGCCACCGGCGCCGCGATGATCGGCTGGCTGGTCTACGAGCGCATCCGCCACGGCGCGTTCACCACGCTGGGCGCCGTCTCCGGCGCGGTCGCCGGGCTGGTCGCCATCACGCCCTCCGGCGCCAACGTCAGCCCCTTCGGCGCCATCCTCATCGGCCTGGTCGCCGGCGCGCTCTGCTCCTGGGCGGTCAGCCTCAAGTACAAGCTCGGCTACGACGACTCCCTCGATGTCGTCGGTGTCCACCTCGTCGGTGGTGTCATCGGCACCCTGCTCGTCGGCCTCCTCGCCACGGGCGGCGTCGGTGGTCTCACCCAGCTCGGCAAGCAGGCCGTCGGCGCCTTCTCGGTGATGGCGTACTCCTTCGTCGTCTCCTGGATCCTCGCCAAGATCGTGGACGCCACCATCGGCTTCCGGGCCAGTGAGGACGACGAGACCAGCGGCGTCGACATGGCCTACCACGCGGAATCCGCCTACGACTACAGCGCGGTCGGAGGGTCCCCTTCGGGCCGTAGTAGCGTCGCCGCCTCGAACGCGAACCTCGCCTCGGCGACGAACAAGAAGGTGGACGCATGAAGCTCATCACCGCAGTCGTGAAGCCACACCGGCTGGACGAGATCAAGGAGGCCCTCCAGGCCTTCGGCGTCCATGGCCTCACGGTCACGGAGGCCAGCGGATACGGCCGGCAGCGCGGCCACACCGAGGTCTACCGGGGTGCGGAGTACACCGTCGACCTCGTACCGAAGATCCGTATCGAGGTACTGGTCGAGGACAGCGACGCCGAAGAGCTCATCGATGTAGTGGTCAAGGCCGCCCGCACCGGCAAGATCGGTGACGGGAAGGTATGGAGCGTGCCGGTCGACTCGGCGGTCCGGGTACGGACCGGCGAGCGCGGCCCGGACGCACTCTAGAAGACAGGAACGACTGGGTGACGAGCCTCGAAGAGACCACCGAACAGAAAGACTCGGGACCCAGCGGCTACGCGGCGGCCCGGCTGCGCCTTCTCCAGGAGAAGACGCAGTCCGGGCCGCCGCGTCGTGCCGCCCTGGCCCGGCTGACCGACGACTGGCTGAACGCGCTGTTCACCACCGCCGCCGGAGAGACCGGCGTCCAGGGTGCCGCCCTCGTCGCCGTGGGTGGCTACGGCCGCGGCGAACTGTCCCCGCGCAGCGATCTCGACCTGCTGCTCCTGCACGACGGGAAATCCGGCCCCGCCGCCATCTCCGCCCTCGCCGACCGCGTCTGGTACCCGGTCTGGGACCTCGGACTCGCCCTCGACCACTCCGTCCGTACCCCCGCCGAGGTGCGCGGGACCGCCGCCGAGGAACTCAAGGTGCAGCTCGGGCTCCTCGACGCCCGGCACATCGCGGGCGACCTCGGACTGGTCACCGGCGTACGCACCGCGATCCTCGCCGACTGGCGCAACACCGCCGTCAAACGCCTCCCCGCCCTGGACGAACTCTGCCGCGAACGCGCCGAACGCCAGGGCGAGCTGCGATTCCTGCTGGAACCCGACCTCAAGGAGGCCAGAGGCGGCCTGCGCGACGCCACCGCGCTGCGCGCCGTCGCCGCCTCCTGGCTCGCCGACGCCCCCCGCGAAGGGCTCGCCGACGCCCGCCGCGCCCTGCTCGACGCCCGCGACGCCCTGCACCTGACCACCGGACGCGCCACCGACCGGCTCGCCCTCCAGGAACAGGACTCCGTCGCCACCGAGCTGGGGCTCCTCGACGCCGACGCGCTGCTGCGCCAGGTGTACGAGGCGGCGCGCACCGTCTCGTACGCCTCCGACGTCACCTGGCGCGAGGTCAACCGCGTACTGCGCTCCCGGTCCGTACGCCCCCGGCTGCGCGCCATGCTCGGCAACAAGCCCGCCCCCGACCGCACCCCGCTCGCCGAGGGCGTCGTCGAACAGGACGGTGAGGTCGTCCTCGCCCGCACCGCGCGCCCCGAACGCGACCCCGTCCTGCCCCTGCGCGCCGCCGCCGCGGCAGCCCAGGCCGGGCTGCCGGTCTCCCTGCACACCGTCCGGCGGCTGGCCACGGCCACCAAGCCGCTGCCGGTGCCCTGGCCCGCCGAGGCGCGCGACGAACTGATCACGCTGCTCGGCGCCGGCGAGTCCACCGTCCCCGTCTGGGAGGCCCTGGAGGCCGAGGGGCTGATCACGCGGCTGCTGCCCGACTGGGAGCGGGTCCGCTGCCGCCCCCAGCGCAACCCCGTCCACACCTGGACCGTCGACCGCCATCTCGTCGAGACCGCCGTCCAGGCGTCCTCGCTGACCCGTCGCGTCGGCCGTCCCGACCTGCTCCTCGTCTGCGCCCTGCTCCACGACATCGGCAAGGGCTGGCCCGGCGACCACTCCGTGGCCGGCGAGGTCATCGCCCGCGACGTCGCCACCCGGATGGGCTTCGACCGCGAGGACACGGCGGCCATCGCCACCGTCGTACGCCACCACCTGCTGCTCGTCGACACCGCGACCCGGCGCGACCTCGACGACCCGGCCACCGTCGGCTCCGTCGCCGACCGGGTCGGCTCGGTCACCACCCTGGAGCTGCTGCACGCCCTCACGGAGGCCGACGCGCTCGCCACCGGACCGGCGGCCTGGTCGTCCTGGCGGGCCTCGCTCGTCAACGACCTCGTCGCCCGCGTCGCCGCCGTCCTCGCGGGCGACGACCCCGCCGAGCCCGAACCCGCCGCGCCCAACGCCGAACAGGAACGCCTGGCCGTCGAGGCGCTGCGCACCGGGGGGCCCGTACTGGCGCTGCACGCCCAGCCCGAGACCCCGCAGGACACCGCCCCCGAGACCCCCGAACCCGTCGGTGTCGAACTGCTCATCGCCCTGCCCGACCGGCCCGGCGTCCTGCCCGCCGCCGCCGGGGTGCTGGCGCTGCACCGGCTCACCGTGCGGGCGGCGGAGCTGCGCGCCGTCGAGCTGCCCACCGGACTCGGCACCGCCGAGGTCCTGCTGCTCAACTGGCGCGTCGCCGCCGCGTACGGCTCCCTGCCCCAGGCCGCGCGGCTGCGCGCGGATCTGGTACGGGCGCTGGAGGGCTCCCTGGACATCAGCGCGCGGCTCGCCGAGCGCGAGGCCGCCTACCCGCGCCGCCGGGGTGTCCAGGCCCCGCCGCCCCGGGTCACCGTCGCGCCGACCGCCTCGCGGCACGCGACGGTCATCGAGGTCCGCGCCCAGGACGCCCCCGGACTGCTGCACCGCATCGGCCACGCGCTGGAGACGGCGGCGGTACGGGTACGCAGCGCCCATGTGTCGACCCTGGGGGCCAACGCGGTGGACGCCTTCTACGTCACCTCGGACCGGGGCCGGCCGCTGTCCGCGACCGCCGCCGCCGAACTGGCCCGCGCGCTGGAGGTCGCGCTGCGCTGAGAAGCCGGATGCCGGACTGCCGGACTGCCGGGCAGCCGGACTGCCGGGCAGATCGTCCCCGTACACCGTGACGTCCCGTACCGCGGACGTCCGGATGTACGGCGAGGACCGTCCCCCGCACAGCCCCGGCCGTACACGGGGCAGACCTCACCTCGTGCGGCCGGATACCCTGGGGGACGGTCTGTCCTCGCACCGAGGGGGACAGCTCCCTCATCCGTTCCCGACCTGAGGATCCGCGACCGCCGTGTTCGATACTCTCTCCGACCGCCTCGCAGCCACATTCAAGAGCCTCCGGGGCAAAGGGCGCCTCAGCCCGGAGGACATCGACGCCACGGCCCGCGAGATCCGGATCGCCCTGCTGGAGGCAGATGTCGCGCTGCCGGTCGTCCGCGCCTTCATCGCGAAGGTCAAGGAGCGCGCGGCGGGCGCCGAGGTCTCCAAGGCGCTGAACCCCGCCCAGCAGATCGTCAAGATCGTCAACGAGGAGCTCGTCTCCATCCTCGGCGGCGAGACCCGGGTCGTGCGCTTCGCCAAGCAGCCGCCGACCGTGATCATGCTGGCCGGTCTCCAGGGCGCCGGTAAGACCACCCTCGCCGGAAAGCTCGGCCTCTGGCTCAAGGGCCAGGGCCACACCCCGCTGCTGGTCGCCTGTGACCTCCAGCGCCCCAACGCCGTCACCCAGCTCTCCGTCGTCGCCGACCGCGCGGGCGTCGCCGTCTACGCCCCCGAGCCGGGCAACGGCGTGGGCGACCCCGTCAAGGTCGCCAAGGACTCCGTCGAGTACGCGAAGACCAAGCTGCACGACGTGGTCATCGTCGACACCGCGGGCCGCCTCGGTATCGACCAGGAGCTGATGAAGCAGGCCGCGGACATCCGCGACGCCGTCAGCCCCGACGAGGTCCTCTTCGTCGTCGACGCGATGATCGGCCAGGACGCGGTCAACACCGCCGAGGCGTTCCGCGACGGCGTCGGCTTCGACGGTGTCGTGCTCTCCAAGCTCGACGGCGACGCGCGCGGCGGCGCGGCCCTCTCCATCGCGCACGTCACCGGCAAGCAGATCATGTTCGCCTCCAACGGCGAGAAGCTGGACGAGTTCGACGCCTTCCACCCCGACCGGATGGCCTCCCGCATCCTCGACATGGGTGACCTCCTCACCCTCATCGAGCAGGCGGAGAAGACGTTCAGTCAGGAGGAGGCCGAGAAGATGGCCTCCAAGCTGGCGAGCAGCAAGGGGGGCAAGGACTTCACCCTGGACGACTTCCTGGCCCAGATGGAGCAGGTCAGGAAGATGGGCTCCATCTCCAAGCTGCTCGGCATGCTGCCCGGCATGGGTCAGATCAAGGACCAGATCAACAACATCGACGAGCGCGATGTGGACCGCACCGCCGCGATCATCAAGTCCATGACGCCCGCCGAGCGCCAGGACCCGGTCATCATCAACGGCTCGCGCCGGGCCAGGATCGCCCGGGGCTCCGGCGTCGAGGTCAGCGCCGTGAAGAACCTGGTCGAGCGCTTCTTCGACGCCCGCAAGATGATGTCCCGCATGGCGCAGGGCGGCGGCATGCCCGGAATGCCGGGCATCCCCGGCATGGGCGGCGGCCCCGGCCGCGCCAAGAAGAAGGTCAAGCAGGCCAAGGGCAAGCAGCGCTCGGGCAACCCGATGAAGCGCAAGGCCGAGGAGCAGGCCGCCGCGCAGCGCCGCGAGGAGGCCGCGCTCGGCCTGCCGGCCGGCGAGCCGGACAAGGCGTTCGAACTGCCGGACGAGTTCAAGAAGTTCATGAACTAGTACGGAGTGGTACGGGACGGCTCGGTACAGGCTCCGGACGGATCAGCTCAGGCTCCAGGTCGCGCAGCGCGCGGCGGAGGATCCCGGTCACCAGATCCGCCCCGGCCCGCATCGGATTGACCCGTACCACCCAGTCCGCCAGCTCCGGGGCGTCGGTGAGCGACGTCCCGGACAGCCGGTAGACCAGCGGCGCGATCTCGTAGCGGGAGTTGGCGCCCACCGGGCAGGGCGCGGCGCCGTGGCGGGCCGCAGCGGCGGGCAGCGCCCGTGCCACCGGCCGGTCGAGCCGTACGAGCAGACAGCGGTCCTGCGCGTTGGCGATCCGCGCCTCGGCGACGCCCGCCACCTCACCCGCCGCGAGCCGCTCCGCCACCTCCGCGCCCACCGCGGACTGGAGCGCCCACATCACGGGGACATGGGTGAGGGCGCGCAGCGCGTCCAGCGCCTGGTGGCCCTGGACCTGGCCGCCCCCCGAGTAGTTGTCGGCGCGGATCCGCCCGACGAGGTCCCGGGCGCCGACGACCGCGCCGACGCCCTCGGGGCCGTGCAGTTTGAAGAGCGAGAAGCAGGAGGCGTCCGCGCCGAGTTCGACGCCGGAGGCGGGCACGCGCAGGGCCGTGTAGTTGTCGTCCACGACCGTACGGACCCCGGCGGCCCGGCAGACGCCGAGCACCTCGCCCGGATCGTAGGAGTCCGCGAGCCGCTGGCGGCTGTGCTGGACGTACGCCCAGCGCAATCCGTGGGATTCCAGGGCCCGCCGCAGGTCGCCGGGGTCGTTGAGATCGGCCTCGACGGTACGGACGCCCAGCCCGCGCAGGGTGACGGCGGTCGTCCGGTAGACCGGCGCCCGGTGGATCAGCAGCGGTTCGCCGGGGGAGAGCACCGAGGCCAGGGCGGCGCGGATCGCCCCCGTACCGGCGCCCTGGACGAGCGCGGCGTCCTCGGCGCCGAACCAGTCGGCGAGCACGGCCTCGACCCGCGCGGTCGTACGGGGCCGGCCGAGCCCGGGGACGACACCGGCGTCCGCCTCGAAGAGTTGCCGCCCCTCGAAGTGCGCGGCGGTCGCTTCGAGCAGCCGGAACTGCCGGGCGACGGCGTCCGCCAGGGGGACGGTCGCGAGCGGGTGGGTCGGCGGCAGCGCGCGCATCTCGGCTCTCCTGTACGTACGAAGGTCGGCTTGTGCGAAGGTCTCAGCTTTCACGGAGGTCCTGGCTTACGGAGGCCCCGGCTTTGCGGAGGTCCTGGCTCCGGTACGTCGGTGGCGGCGTCCGGGCTTTCCGGTACGGCGGCGGCGGCGCCCGTGAGGAACCGCAGCGGGTTGCGGCGCGTCAGCAGATCGATCAGGTCCTCGTCCGCCCCCGCCGCCCGCAGCCTCGGCAGGAACGAGCGGAAGAGATGCCCGTACCCCCGGCCGCCCGCCGATGTCAGATAGCCGTACCGCGAGATGTCGCAGCTCAGCAGGGCGCGATCGGCGTACCCCGCCTCCAGCAGGGCCAGCAGCAGCCGTAGCCGGGTGTCGTCGCTGCGGTAGCCCTCCTTGCCGACCGTGTCGAAGGAGACATACGCGCCGCTCGCGGCCAGCTCGCGGTGGACGGCGGGCGCGTCCAGCAGATCCTGGTGGCCGATGGCGATCCGGTGTGGCGCCAGCCCCGTACCCGCGAGGAGTCCGAGCTGCGCGAGGCCGCCCCGGCCGAGCCGGGCGTGGGTGACGACGGACAGGCCGGTGGCGAGGGCCGCGTGGGCCGAGGCGAGGAGGACGCGGCTCTCCGGCGGGCTCGGCAGGTCGCCGTGGCTGCCGATCTCGCCCAGGACGCCGCGGCGGATGCCCGTACCGCCGATGCCCGAGCGGATCTCGTGGACGAGCATCCCGGTGAGCCGCTCGACGCTCGTGGCGGCGACCTCGGGCGGATGGAACGGCTCGTAGTACCAGCCGGTGGCGGCGATCACCGCGACCCCCGAATCGGCGGAGATCCGGGCCAGGGCGCGCGGATCGCGGCCCATGCCGCGGCAGGTCGGCTCGACGACCAGCCGGAGCCCGAACGCGTCGCGCAGCGCGGCCAGTTCGGCGGTGACGGCGCGGCGGTGCGAGGCGTCGAGGACGGCGGCGCGCTCGCCCGTACGCCGCAGGTCGAGCACCAGATGCTCATGGGCGAGCACCGGACCGCGTACGGCGGAGACGGGCAGCGGCCCGGTGACGGTACGCAGAACGTACGACGGGTCCGGCACCGGATCAGCCCTCCGCCGGGGTGAACAGCCCCAGCCAGTACAGGACATTGAGCAGCACGCCCCCGGCGACGACCGCCACGGGCGCCGCCGCCATCCGTACGACGGGCCTGCCCATCGCCTCGTTGAGGAGGTAGAGCCCGCCGACGACCATGATCGCGAACCCGCCGCCCATCACATGGGCCGCGAGCAGCGAGCCGAACAGGATCGCCAGCCCCAGCGTCTCCCCGATCGCGCCGCGCAGCTGCTCGGAGGAGTTCCGCACGCTCGGCAGCCCGCCGAGGACGCGGCCGAGCGACGACAGGGCCAGCACTTCGAGGGCGAACACCCCGGCGCCCACGGCCGCCGCCGACAGCGGGTCCGGCAGCAGATAGCCGAGGGGGCAGACCAGAGTGAAACCGGCGATGCCGTACGCGCCCGAGGCCAGCGCGGTCGTCGCGATCAGCGGGACGAAGCCGAGCACCCGGTAGAAGTCGACCTGCGCGGCCTCGGCGTACCGCCCCTCGCCGATCAGGAAGCTGGTCGCCTCGCCGCCGCCGAAGACATGCGACTGCGCCAGTACGCAGACCCCGGCGCCCAGCGCCATGAACAGCGGCAGATGCCGGCGCAGCCGCAGGGCGCCGGCGCCGAAGAGCGAGGCCAGCGCGTCGTCACCGTCCTGCGCGGGCTGTCCCTCGGCGCGCCCGCGCAGATCCTCGCGTACGGCGAAACCGATGAGCAGCAGCAGCCCGGCGGCCATGGCGAGCGAACCGGCGAAGACCCCCGGCCAGAACCGCAGGGTCAGGACCGTCAGGGCCAGCTCCAGCACGGCCGTCAGCGCGCCGCGCGCCCGCCCGAACTGGCGGGTGACGGCGAGCACCGGGAAGAGCGTGAACAGGAACAGGATCGGGGTCGACATCTGCCGCATCGCCGTCAGGAAGTCGACCGGCAGCCCGCGCGCCAGCTGGTCCGCCCCGCCGAGACCGAACACCACCACCGCGCCCCACGCGCCGCCGAGCAGCGGCGCGAGCCATCTCCGGGGCGCGAGGAGGCCGAGGACATCGGTGGGCAGGAACAGCAGCCAGGGGTTGAGGACCCCGCTGGACAGGGCCAGCGGTGCGCCGAGCCCGAAGACGAAGCCCGCGGAGAGCCCGAAGGCCACCGCCCCGGTGGCGGAGCGCCCGGAGCGGCCCTGGACGAAGTCGAGCAGGAACGGGCGTACGCCGTCGTTGAACACGGCCAGCGCCAGATGCGCGACCAGGGCCGTCAGCGCGCACAGGGCGATGACGAGCGCCTGCTGTGCCGCCGTGAGGTCCAGCCCCGCGGACATCAGCCGCGTGCGACGATCGCGCGGGCCACGACCGGGGCGACCGCGTCGATCCGGTCGGCGGCGAAGCCGAACACCCGCTTGCCGTCCGCGAGCAGCGCGCCGACCTGCTCCTCGGTCGGGACCGAGCGGCCGAACGTATGGCAGAGGGGCTGCCCGAGCAGTCCGACGAGCAGCCCGAGCGAGGCTCCGGCGCCGGTGAGACAGGTGCCGAGGTAGTAGTCGGCCAGCCCCGAACGGAGCTTGGTCGCGCCGTCCATGTCGTTGGAGAGGGCGACCTCCAGCCCGTCGAGTCCGAGGGCGGCGAGGGTGTCGGCCACCTCGGACCTGCCGAGACCACCGGTGAGGATCTTTGCCATGGCGCAACCCTTGGGTTGTCGGAAGGAAGGGGCGGAAGAGCCGAGAAGGGCTGGGAGGGTCAGAAGGGGAAGTCCCGGGCCAGTACGGCCAGATGGAGGCCCAGGAAGTTGATCTCGGCATCGGGGAGCGGCGCGCCCAGCTCCCGTTCCGCCCGTGCGGAGACGGCACGCGCGCGTGCCAGCGCCCCGGGGTGCCCGGCGAGTTCGGCGGCGATCCGGCCGTCCGTATCGGACGGGGCGACCGGTGTGCCGTCGAGGAGCCGGGTGAGCGCCATCAGCAGGTGGCCGGTGAGCAGGGCGGCGGTGTCCTCGGTGACGGCGCGGCCCTCGGCGGCCAGGGCGTCCAGCTCCGCCGTGACGAAGGCGGCGACCTCGGGCCGTACCCGACCCGTCTCGTGGAACAGCCGGATACGGAGGGCGAGTCGGTCGTCCATGGGGTCCTCGATGGCTCGGCTCCGGTGGGGCCGCGCCCGCGGTCCCGTCAGTACGAAGGGGTGCGCTCGCCGTTCAGCACCTCGGCCTGGAGCGTGGTGATGACGGACAGGTCGAGCGCGTCACGTATCGCGTCGAAGGCCGGGGTGGATCCGGCCCTGCCTATGAGCGCCGCGCTGGAGTTGCGCAGCGCCAGACCACGGGTGATCCCGGCGCCGAGCGGCCGTATGTCCACGTCCGTGCCGAACAGGGCGCGCACCTCGTCCAGATTCCAGACCGTGGCGTCGGCCCGGTCGTGTTCGAACAGCTCGCGCAGCCTCATGTACGACGCCTCCACCCACTCGATGTCCGTCCGTCCCGCGAACAGGCGCATCGAGAGCAGCCGTTGGTCCTCCGAGGCGCTGTCGACGGCGACGCGCAGCCCCGGCGCGCCGGGGTCGGAGCCGTGCCGCAGCAGCAGACCGTGCGCGCCGACATAGGTGGCCGGGCCGAGATCCGCTATCAGCTCGATCGGATGCTCCTCGACGAGCCGCTCGGCGGCGAAGCGCGAGAGCACCACGAGATCGGTCCTGCCGTCGAGCAGCGCGGCCGCACGCGCCCCGGACCCGCGCATGAAGGTGAGCGCGAACGGCGCCCCGGTCCCCTCGAAGGCCGCGCGCAACCCGGTCGCCAGCCCCTCGTACCGTCGGGAGTACGGCAGCGGCATCGCGGCCAGCAGGGTGCCGAGCCCGGAGAGCCGCCAGAGTATGGCGCGGTCCGAGCGGACCAGGAAGGTGCCCAGATGGCCCCGGGCCGTGGTCTCCACCGCGCCCGCCCGCTCCAGCAGCTGCAGCGCGCCCTGCACCGTGCCGTTCCCGACGCCCAGCCGCACGGCGAGATCCCGGACGCGCGGCAGCCGCGCGTCCGGCTCGTGGCCCAGCAGAAGGGCGGCCAGCTGCCGGGCCGCGAGGCCGTTACGGGTCAGGAAGCGCTCGTCCAGGGCGGTCATGAACTGACAGTAAACAGGATTCTGGATACTCACAAGGGTGCCTGTACGAGGGGGACTTGAGCCCGTGAGGCCGTTGTTGCGGGTGGTGCTGACGGTGCAGGTGAGCCTTCGATATCACGGCGTACGGGCGATCAGATACCGGAAGACGTTCTCCATCCAGACCGTGCCGTCCCGCCGCAGATGGGGATGGAGAGCCTCGCCGATCTCCTTCTCCACCAGCCGCCGGTCCGTCGACCCGATCGCCCCGTCGAACACCCCGGTCGACAGCAGCCCCCGGACGGCGCTCTCCTGGTCCGCGTACCCGAACGGGCAGGCGACCCGCCCCGAGCCGTCCGGCTTCAGCCCGGCCCGCGCCGCGACGTCCTCCAGGTCGTCCCGGTGCGCCGGCCGCCAGCCGCCCTTGCGGAGCCGGTCGGTCAGCCGTACGGCGACGCGCAGCACCGCGTCCGTGGCGCAGCGCTCCGGCGGGCCCCAGCCGGCCAGCACCACCGGGGTGCCACGCTTCGCCGGCGGCAGGGCCGTCCTGAGCGCGGACCCCAGCCCCCGCGCGTCCCCCGTCGGGGAGCCGATCGGCTGGAAGGCGGTGATCAGGTCGTACGGCGGCCGGCCCGGCTCCGGGGCGGTCCCGGCGACCAGGTCCACCGGCGGCAGGGTGGCCGAAGGGGCGGGTGGGTTCCCCTCCGGGAGCAGCCGCTCGCGGGCCAGCGCGAGCCGTTCCCGGTCGGAGTCGACGCCGGTCACCCGGGCGCCCCGGGAGGCCGCGAGCAGCAGGGCGAGCCCCGAGCCGCAGCCGAGGCCGAGCACCCGGGTCCCGGTGCGGACCTCCAGGCGTTCGTACACCGCTTCGTAGAGCGGCACCAGCATCCGTTCCTGGATCTCGGCCCAGTCCCGGGCGCGCGCCCGGGCGTCCGGGACGGCCACCGGAGCCGGTGCGCCTGGTGTGCCCGGTGGGTGCTGATGGTGCTGGACGAGCGTACGTGTCATGGATAGCGCCCCAATCCGCCGAGAGGTCGGCAGTGCCCTGATGGACAGCCCCCCGTGTACGTGCGCGTCCGCATCCCCCGTATGCCAGGGAACTCCCCATCCGTGCCCGCGTCCAGTGGATGTCGCGTCGCAGCGGGCGTACCAGGGGAGCGCTCCGGGAGTGCGCCCCGCGCGTATGGCTGGTTCTCTCTCCGTCTGCGCCTTCTGACGGCGCCGGGGGACGATGTCTTCCGCGGAAGTACGGCGCTCCCGGCCGGGGACCGGTGCGCGGGAGGGCGGAGATTAGGCCAAATGGGGAAGGATCGCGGGCCGGGGGCCGGTCGTGAAGGGGTGATCCGATGCCGGAGGGAGGTGCTCCGCCCGGTACTGTGGCCCGCGCCCCCGACGATGGCGGCGCGGGCCTCCGTGTCGCCGAGGCGCCGACGGGGTTCGGGTGGGAAACGGTAGGCGTAGATCCTCTACGCGCCGATGCGTACACGGCGCTACGTACCACCTTGAGGCGAGCTGTGAGGCTTCTCCGCAGATCGACGCACCCGCCCTCGTCGGGACGCATCAATGCCAACTGACGGGTACGTGCAAATTATTTGGGATGCCCCGTAATGGAACCCGGGAGCGCTCCGGCTCGTTATACACGACGTGAGCACGACACCACCTGTTCTCGCCGCAGAGCTGGCACAGGCGTGGGCCGATATTCAGCGGTCCCACCCCGAGCTGCCCGACCTTGCCGCGCCAGAGTCCCTGATCGGAGAGTCGTCGTCCGCCTGCGGCGCCGAACTCTCCTTCGAACGACTGCTTCACGAAGCGGTCCACGGCATCGCCGCGGCCAGAGGTGTCCGGGACACCTCGCGCGCGGGCCGCTACCACAACCGCAGATTCCTGGCCATCGCCGAGGAGATGGGTCTCGACCACCCCGACGAGCCGCATCCCAGCAGCGGCTTCTCCCTGGTCGTGCTCAGCCCCGAGGCGAAGCGCCGCTACCGTCCCACCATCGAGCGGCTCCAGCGCGCCCTCAGGGCGCACACGGTCGCCACCGCCGCCGACACCAAGCGCAGCTTCCGCGGGCCCGCCGCCCGGCACGGCTCCTCCGGGGGCGGCGTCCGGGTCAAAGCGGTCTGCGACTGCGGGCGGAACGTCCGGGTCGTCCCGTCGGTCCTCGCCCAGGCGCCGATCGTCTGCGGCGGCTGCGGCAAGCCCTTCCGCATCCCGGAAACGGTGGCCGCCGCCGGCTGACGTCCTGGTACGGCCACGGCCATTCGCCGCCGCCCCTCGGCCGGGTCGGGCCCCGGCGCGGGGGTGTGGCAGAATGGTCAGCTGTACTCGACAGTCGCATAGGACCCCTCTCTCCTCCGGCTGACGCGTCCATCGGGCGGATCGGGTACCGCAACCCCACGCGGCATCCCGGTGTGCCCAACCACGTCAAGACCAGGAGACACCACTCCAGTGGCAGTCAAGATCAAGCTGAAGCGTCTGGGCAAGATCCGTTCGCCTCACTACCGCATCATCGTCGCCGACTCCCGTACCCGCCGCGACGGCCGGGCCATCGAGGAGATCGGTCTGTACCACCCGGTGCAGAACCCCTCGCGTATCGAGGTCGACTCGGACCGCGCGCGTTACTGGCTGTCCGTCGGCGCCCAGCCGACCGAGCCGGTTCTCGCGATCCTCAAGCTCACCGGTGACTGGCAGGCCCACAAGGGCCTCCCGGCCCCCGCGCCGCTGCTCCAGCCGGAGCCGAAGGCCGACAAGCGGGCGCTCTTCGAGGCGCTCACGAAGGACGGCGGCGACGAGCCCAAGGGTGAGGCCATCACCCCGAAGGCGAAGAAGGCCGACAAGAAGGCGGACGAGGCCGAGGCCGCGCCCGCCGAGTCGACCGAGGCCTGAGCATGCTCGAGGAGGCTCTTGAGCACCTCGTGAAAGGCATCGTCGACAACCCGGACGAAGTGCAGGTCGCCTCGCGCAACCTGCGCCGTGGCCGTGTGCTGGAGGTCAGGGTCCACCCCGACGACCTCGGCAAGGTGATCGGCCGTAACGGCCGCACCGCACGTGCTCTGCGGACTGTCGTGGGCGCCATCGGCGGCCGTGGCATCCGCGTCGACCTCGTCGACGTGGACCAGGTCCGCTGACACAGCTGAACACCGGCACGGGCCGGGGAGGGCGAACGCGTCCTTCCCCGGCCCGTGCCGTTTTCGGTGGCGACCGCGGGTGTCCAGCAGTGACCGCAATCATCAATCGAGGACCACGACGGTGAGCGACCGCCCCCGCGCCAGTGGACGGCGGTCCGGCCGCGAAGAGGTGTCTAGTGCAGTTGGTAGTGGCGCGGATCGGCCGCGCTCATGGCATCAAGGGTGAGGTCACCGTCGAGGTGCGCACGGACGAGCCCGAACTGCGGCTCGGCCCCGGCGCCGTACTCGCCACGGAACCGGCCTCGGCCGGACCGCTGACGATCGAGACGGGCCGGGTGCACAGCGGCAGACTGCTGCTGCGCTTCGAGGGCGTACGCGACCGTACGGGCGCCGAGGCCCTGCGCAATATCCTCCTGATCGCCGAGATCGACCCGGAGGAGCTGCCCGAGGACCCGGAGGAGTACTACGACCATCAGCTGATGGACCTGGATGTCGTCCTGGCCGACGGTACGGAGATCGGGCGGATCACCGAGATCACCCATCTGCCCTCGCAGGACCTGTTCATCGTGGAGCGGCCGGACGGCAGCGAGGTGATGATCCCGTTCGTCGAGGAGATCGTCACCGAGATCGACCTGGAGGAGCAGAGGGCCGTCATCGACCCGCCGCCGGGGCTGATCGACGACGACGCGGTGATCGCCTCCGCCCGTGAGGCCGGCGTCGCGGACGCCGACGACGAGGCCGCCGAGGGCGACGACAAGGGCGACGACCGGTGAGGCTCGATGTCGTCACGATCTTCCCGGAGTATCTGGACCCCCTGAACGTCTCGCTCGTCGGCAAGGCCCGTACGAGCGGCCGGCTCGATGTCCACGTACACGATCTGCGGCGGTGGACGTACGACCGGCACAACACGGTCGACGACACCCCGTACGGCGGCGGTCCCGGCATGGTCATGAAGACCGAGCCGTGGGGCGAGGCGCTGGACGACGCGCTGGCGGGCGGGTACGAGGCGGGCGCGGGCGGTCCGGTCCTCGTCGTGCCCACGCCCAGCGGCCGTCCCTTCACCCAGGAACTCGCCGTCGAGCTGTCCGAACGGTCCTGGCTGCTCTTCGCGCCCGCCCGCTACGAGGGCATCGACCGCCGGGTCATCGACGAGTACGCGACCCGGATCCCGGTCGTCGAGGTGTCCATCGGCGACTATGTGCTCGCCGGCGGCGAGGCGGCCGTACTGGTGATCACCGAGGCCGTGGCACGGCTGCTGCCCGGTGTGCTCGGCAACGCGGAGTCGCACCGGGACGACTCCTTCGCCCCCGGCGCGATGGCCGACCTGCTGGAGGGGCCCGTCTACACCAAGCCGCCCGAGTGGCGCGGGCGCGGGATTCCGGAGGTGCTGCTCAGCGGGCACCACGGGAAGATCGCGCGGTGGCGGCGTGACGAGGCGTTCCGCCGTACGGCACTCAACCGGCCCGACCTGATCGAGCGCTGCGACCCCGCGGCCTTCGACAAGAAGGACCGCGAGACGCTCTCGATCATGGGCTGGTCCCCGGAGCCCGGTGGCCGATTTTGGCGCAGGCCGCAGACCGTGGAAGAATAGGCCGCTGCCGTACGTCCGGCGCGCGCCCCTGCCACAGGGGGACCGACGCCGCCCGACGCGAACGGCCATCCGAATCCAGATTATCGATCATCCGTTGATGACCTGTGGCATCAACGAGGAAGCAGACCATCATGGCCAACCTGCTCGACGTCCTCGACGCCTCGTCGCTCCGCACCGACCTGCCCGCGTTCCGCCCGGGTGACACGGTCAACGTGCACGTGCGCGTCATCGAGGGCAACCGCTCGCGTATCCAGCAGTTCAAGGGCGTTGTCATCCGCCGTCAGGGTTCGGGCGTCAGCGAGACCTTCACGGTCCGCAAGGTCTCCTTCTCCGTCGGCGTGGAGCGCACCTTCCCGGTCCACAGCCCGATCTTCGAGAAGATCGAGCTCGTGAGCCGCGGTGACGTCCGTCGCGCCAAGCTGTACTACCTCCGTGAGCTGCGCGGCAAGGCCGCGAAGATCAAGGAGAAGCGCGACAGGTAGAACCTGCCGCCGACTGGGTCCTGGCCTTACTCACACCGGGCTGACAGGGCTGCCGGATAAGATCTGGCCCCGATGGACACCGAAGCACCTCCCACGGAGCGCGACCGCTCTTCCGAAGCCCCCACCGGGCCGGAAGAGCCGTCGCGCTCCGCGCGTTTTCCACGGACCGCCGTGGACCGGGCCGCGGGGTGGACCGCCGCTCTCAGCTGGCGACGTACAGGACTGCTGAGTGTTGCCTGTGCCGTTTTCGTACTCCTCTTCAGCACCTTCGTACTGCAGCCCTTCCTGATTCCGAGCCGCTCCATGGAGCCCACGCTCCAGGTCGGGGACCGGGTGCTCGTCAACAAGTTGGCGTACCGTTTCGGTACTGAGCCGGAGCGCGGTGATGTGGTGGTGTTCGACGGGACCGGTTCCTTTGTCCAGGAGCCGCGGGAGGAGAACCCCATCACCGGGGTACTGCACGGGGCCGCCGCTGCCCTGGGCCTCGCCGAGCCCGCCGGGACCGACTTCGTCAAGCGTGTGATCGGTGTCGGCGGTGATCGTGTGGTCTGCTGCGACAAGAGGGGCAGGGTCGAAGTGAACGGCCGGGCGGTTGACGAGAGATATCTGTACTTCGGGGACGCGCCCTCCAGCGTCCCCTTCGACATCGTCGTACCCGACGGAACGCTGTGGGTCATGGGCGACCACCGCAGCGACTCACGCGACTCCAGGGACCATCTCGGGGAGCCGGGCGGTGGCATGGTGCCCGTCGACAAGGTGATCGGACGGGCGGACTGGGTCGGCTGGCCGCTGGGCCGGCGGGCCACGCTGGGGCAGACGGACGTCTTCGGGGACGTGCCGGGTCCTGGCGGTGCCCATGGGTAAGCGCGGACGTACGGCTGCCCACGGGTCCGACACGCGGCTGCCCACCGGCAGCAGACCCACCACCGGGCGGGCGCTGCCGGGGCGTGCGGAGCGGCGCAAGCTCGCGCGCCGGGTCAAGACGCGCCGCCAGCGGAACGCGATGAAGGAAATCCCGATCCTCATCACCGTGGCGCTGTTCATCGCGATCGTCCTCAAGACTTTTCTCGTCCAGGCGTTCGTGATCCCGTCCGGGTCGATGGAACAGACGATCAGGATCAGCGACCGGGTCCTGGTGGACAAGCTGACCCCGTGGTTCGGCTCCAAGCCGCAGCGTGGGGACGTCGTCGTCTTCAAGGATCCCGGCGGCTGGCTCGGTGCGGACGAACTGCCGAAGGACGACTCGCCCGCGATCATCAAACTGGCCAAGACGGGGCTGACGTTCATCGGACTGCTGCCCTCCGCCGATGAACAGGACTTGATCAAGCGGGTCGTCGCCGTCGGCGGGGACACCGTCAAATGCTGCGATCAGAGTGGCAAGGTCACGGTCAACGGAATGCCGCTCACCGAGCCGTATCTGAATCCCGGGAACGCGCCGTCCACCATCCCCTTCGATGTGACGGTTCCGGCCGGGCGTATTTTCGTCATGGGAGATCATCGCTCCAATTCGGCGGACTCCCGTTTCCACCTCGCGGAGGACGGCGGTACGGTCTCCGAGGACAAGGTGGTCGGGCGCGCCGTGGTCATCGCGTGGCCGCTCAGCCACTGGAGCGAGCTGGAACGGCGTGAGACCTATGTCTCCGTACCCGACGCCCCCGTGGCGCCTGCCGCGCCGACGACGGTCCAAGGTATGTCGAATAGTGTGTCCCCGCGTGATCCCAACGGATTGATGCGGCTCCCGACCCCTGCGGAACTCCCGCTCGTTATGGGAGTGGTGGGCCTGTCCCGTTTCCGGGGCAGGCGAACTCACGGAGTATTCGCACGGAATAAGGAGTGGATGTGGGGGATGTGGCGGTCGGCGCACGATCCGGACACAACGATCCCGAGGAGGGACGCGAGCAGCTCGCCGGGGCGCCCGAAGCCGTGACGGACGAGGCGGCGCGGTCCGATGGCGGGGACGCGCGATCCGGCGATGGCAACGGCGGGACCGAGGACGGCGGTGGAGCCTCGGTGGCGCGGAAGCCCCGTTCCTTCTGGAAGGAACTGCCTCTCCTGATCGGGATCGCGCTTATTCTCGCGCTTCTGATCAAGACCTTCCTGGTACAGGCTTTCTCCATCCCCTCGGACTCGATGCAGGACACCCTGCAACGGGGCGACCGGGTGCTGGTGGACAAACTGACGCCCTGGTTCGGCTCCGAGCCCGAGCGCGGCGAGGTCGTGGTCTTCCACGACCCGGACAACTGGCTGGGGGACACCCCGGCCGCGGAGCCGAACGCGGTGCAGACGTTCCTGAGCTGGATCGGTCTGATGCCCTCCTCGGAGGAGAAGGACCTGATCAAGCGGGTCATCGCGATCGGCGGTGACACGGTCGAATGCAAAAAGGGTGGAAAGGTTCGGGTCAACGGTCACGCGTTGAACGAGACCAACTACATCTACCCGGGCAACACCCCCTGTGACGACGAGCCGTTCGGGCCGGTCAAGGTGCCCAAGGGCAGCATCTGGGTGATGGGCGACCACCGGCAGAACTCGCTGGACTCGCGCTACCACCAGGAGCTGCCGGGCCACGGGACCGTTCCCAACAGCGAGGTCGTCGGCCGCGCGTTCGTCGTCGCCTGGCCGGTGAACCGCTGGTCGATGCTTCCGGTGCCCGACACCTTCGACCAGTCGGGGCTGAAGGCCGCGGCCTCGGTCGGTACGGCGGCGGCCCCCGGGGTGCTCGGTCTCGCGGGAGCTGTTCCGCTCGTGCTGTGGCGCAGAAGGAGGCTGACCCGCGGGCGTACCGACGGGTAGGGTGCCGTCCCGGACTGTCTGTCTCCGAGAATCACTCTCCGCGCCGCGGAGTGATCGTTCTCCGGAACGGGGGGAAGTGCTGGGATGAGCGCGACAAGACGTACGAACGACGGCCACGGCCGCGTCGGCAGAGTGCTGTCGGGGCTGGCCGTGGCCGTCGGCTGTGTGCTGTTCCTCGGCGGATTCGCCTGGGGCGCGGTGGAGTACCGGCCGTACAGCGTGCCGACCGACTCGATGGACCCGACCGTGAAGGCGGGCGACCGGGTGCTGGCGCAGCGGATATCCGGTGACGAGGTGCGGCGCGGGGACGTGGTGGTCTTCACCGACGCGCAGTGGGGCGACATGCCGATGGTGAAGCGGGTGGTCGGCATCGGCGGCGACAAGATCGTCTGCTGTGACGCGGACGGCAGGCTCACCGTCAACGGCAAGCCGATCGAGGAACCGTACGTACGCGGAATGGTCGGCGGGCGTGCGTCCACGACCGACTTCGACGCCACGGTCCCCGCCGGGCAGCTGTTCCTGCTCGGCGACGAGCGCAGTGGGTCGCTGGACTCCCGGGTCCATCTGGAGGACCCGGGGCAGGGCTCGGTGCCGCGCTCGGCGGTCGACGCGCGGGTTGACGCGGTGGCCTGGCCGTGGGGCGGGCTGATCGGCCGGCCGGCCGCTTTCGCGGCGCTGCCGGGCGGGGTGTCCGGGCCCGGGCCTGTGGAGCTGATCGTCGCGGCGGTGCTGGCCGGGATGGTGCTGATCTTCGGCGGGGCGGCGTACGGACCGGTCGCGGGGTGGGTGTCCCGGTCCCGCTCTGTGTCTCGTGGGGCCGGTGGGGCGGTCGCGGATGCCGGGCACTGAACGGCCGCGCCGGGTGGCGCGGGTGGTGCTGCTCGACCCCGACGACCGGATCCTGCTGCTGCACGGCCATGAGCCCGACGATCCGGCCGACACCTGGTGGTTCACCCCGGGCGGCGGGCTGGAGGGCGACGAGACCCGGGCGGAGGCCGCCCTGCGTGAACTGGCGGAGGAGACGGGGATCACACAGGTGGAGCTGGGGCCCGTGCTGTGGCTCAGGACCTGCTCCTTCCCGTTCGACGGACGCCGCTGGGAGCAGGACGAGTGGTACTTCCTGGCACGTACGGCACAGACCGGTACCTCGCCCGCCGGGCTGACCGAGCTGGAGCTGCGGAGCGTCGCGGGGATGAGGTGGTGGACCTCCGCCGAACTGTCGGCGGCGCGTGAGACGGTGTATCCGACCAGGCTGGCAGAGCTGCTGCGTACGCTGCTCGACGAGGGCCCTCCGGGTGCGCCGGTGGTCCTCGCCCCCGAACACGTCTAGGGGTGCGGGGCCGGAGCACAATGGGGGGACGTATGGAAGGGGAGCATGCAATGAGCGCCGAGGACCTCGAAAAGTACGAGACCGAGATGGAGCTGAAGCTCTACCGGGAGTACCGCGATGTCGTCGGTCTGTTCAAATACGTGATCGAGACCGAGCGTCGCTTCTATCTCACCAATGACTACGAGATGCAGGTGCACTCGGTGCAGGGTGAGGTCTTCTTCGAGGTCACGATGGCGGACGCCTGGGTCTGGGACATGTACAGACCGGCCAGGTTCGTCAAGCAGGTGCGGGTGCTCACGTTCAAGGACGTGAATATCGAGGAGCTGAACAAGAGCGACCTCGAAATGCCCGGGAGCTGAGGCAGGGGAGGGGCTTCCCGGGGCCGGGGGAGGGGCTTCCCCGGGGTTGTCCGGCGTTCCCGCCTTCCTGCGCCCAGCGCACCCTTTACCCGCCTTCTTGCTCCATCGGGTGACGGAGTTATCCACAATCGGTGAGCTGTCCACCAAGATCCACTCGTTTCGGGAAACCGGGTCAGAGTCGGTGCCGGAGGTGGTGCCGATATGAACGCTACGGGGGCACTCGGGCGGTACGGCGAGGATCTGGCGGCGCGACGGCTGGTCGCGGCGGGGATGACGGTACTGGCGCGCAACTGGCGGTGCGGCAGGACGGGTGAGATCGACATCGTGGCCAGGGACGGCGGGGCCCGGGGCGAGGAGGTCCTGGTTGTCTGCGAGGTGAAGACCCGCAGGGCCGGGCCGTTCGAACATCCGATGGCGGCGGTCACGCCGGAGAAGGCCGACCGGCTCAGACGGCTCGCGGCCTGCTGGCTGGACCGGTGCGGCGGCCCGCCGCCCGGCGGGGTGCGGATCGATCTGATCGGGGTGGTGCTGCCCAGACGCGGCGCCCCCGTGGTCGAGCACGCGCGGGGGGTGGCCTGATGGGGTTCGCGCGTGCGTGCTCGGTGGCGCTGGTGGGCGTCGAGGGCGTAGTGGTCGAGGTCCAGGCGGACCTGGAGCCCGGAGTGGCCGCCTTCACCCTGGTCGGACTGCCCGACAAGAGCCTGGTCGAGAGCCGTGACCGGGTCAGGGCGGCGGTGGTCAACTCCGGTGGAGAGTGGCCGCAGAAGAAACTCACGGTGGGGCTGAGCCCCGCCTCCGTGCCCAAGAGCGGCAGCGGCTTCGATCTCGCCGTCGCCGCGGCGGTGCTCGGGGCGGCCGAACGCCTCGACCCGGAGGCCATCGCCGATCTGGTGCTGATCGGCGAACTGGGGCTCGACGGGCGGGTCAGGCCGGTGCGCGGGGTGCTGCCCGCCGTGCTCGCGGCGGCCGAGGCGGGATACCGGCAGGTCGTCGTCCCCGAACAGACCGTGGGAGAGGCGTCCCTGGTGCCCGGGGTATCGGTCCTCGGGGTACGGAGCCTGCGGCAGCTGATCGCCGTACTGACCGGTGAACCGGTCCCCGACGAGCCGAGGGAGCCAGAACAGGGCCGTCCGGACTCGATCCTGGCGGGCCTGCTGGTGCCCGGCACGGGGATCGGCACCGGACTGGCCATGGGCGGCGGGCACCGGCCGGACCTGGCGGACGTGGCGGGCCAGCGGGCCGCCCGTACGGCGCTGGAGGTGGCGGCGGCGGGCGGACACCATCTGCTGCTCCAGGGCCCGCCGGGTGCGGGCAAGACCATGCTGGCCGAGCGGCTGCCCGCGGTCCTGCCGCCCCTGACCGAACAGGAATCCCTGGAGGTCACCGCCGTGCACTCGGTGGCCGGGATGCTGCCGCCCGGGGAATCGCTCGTCCGGACGCCGCCCTACTGCGCACCGCACCACTCGGCGACCATGCAGTCACTGGTAGGCGGCGGGAACGGGCTGCCGAGACCCGGGGCGGTGTCCCTGGCGCACCGGGGCGTGCTCTTTCTCGACGAGGCCCCGGAATTCTCCGGCCGGGCGCTGGACGCCCTGCGGCAGCCGCTGGAGTCGGGCCAGGTCGTGGTGGCCCGCAGCGCCGGAGTGGTGCGGCTGCCCGCGCGCTTTCTGATGATCCTCGCGGCCAACCCCTGCCCCTGTGGGCGGCACACGCTGTACGGCGCGGGATGCGAATGTCCGCCCTCGGCGATCCGGCGGTATCAGGCGCGGTTGTCCGGGCCGCTCCTCGACCGGGTCGATCTGCGGGTCGATGTCCAGCCCGTCAACCGGGTGGATCTGCTGGGACAGGGCGCCCGGGGCGAGCCGACGGCCGTGGTCGCCGCCCGGGTGCGGGAGGCCAGAGCCCGGTCGGCGGCCCGGTTGGAGGGCACCCCCTGGACGGTGAACAGCGAGGTCCCGGGCCATGAGCTGCGCACCCGCTGGCCGCTTGCCCCGGGGGCGCTCGCCGTGGCCGAACACGATCTGGAGCGCGGGCTGCTGACCGCGCGGGGGCTGGACCGGGTGCTGCGGGTGGCCTGGACGGTCGCGGATCTCGCCGGACGCGACCGGCCGGGGGAGCGCGATGTGGCGCTGGCGCTGGAGCTGCGTACCGGCATCGTCCGGGGCGCGGCGGCCGCCGGAGCGGTGTCATGACGCCCGTGGTGCCGGGGGAGCGGCTCGCGCGGGCCGCGCTCACCCGGGTGTTCGAGCCGGGGGACGCGCTCGCCGGGGGGTGGCTGCGGCGGTTCGGCGCCGTGGGGCTGCTGGAACTGCTCGTCTCGCCGGACGGCGGCCGGGAGAGGCTCACCGGGATCGCGGAGCGACGGCTCGGCGGCTACCGGACCAAGGCCGCGGCGGCCGTCCCCGAGCGCGATCTGTCGGCCGTCACCGCGCTCGGCGGCCGGTTCGTCTGCCCCGGTGACCCGGAGTGGCCCAGCCAGCTCGACGACCTCGGGGAGACCCGACCCATCGGGCTCTGGGTGCGTGGCGGGGCCGACCTGAGGATCTGGTCGCTGCGCTCCGTCGCCGTCGTCGGGGCCAGGGCGTGTACTCCGTATGGGGCACATATGGCGGCGGCCCTGGGCTCCGGTCTGGCCGAGCGCGGCTGGGTCGTGACCTCCGGGGCGGCCTTCGGGGTCGACGGCGCCGCCCACCGTGGGGCGCTCGCGGCGGGCGGGGCCACGGTGGCGGTCCTGGCCTGCGGTGTCGACCGGGCCTACCCGCCCGGCCACGCCGAGCTGATCGGGCGTATCGCGGAACAGGGGCTGGTCATCGGCGAACTACCGCCGGGAGACCACCCCACCCGCAGCAGATTCGTCCTCCGCAACCGGGTGATCGCCGCCCTCACCAGGGGAACCGTCGTGGTGGAGGCCGAATACCGCAGCGGATCCCTGGTCACGGCGCGCTCCGCCCAGCGGCTCGGACGGTTCACGATGGGCGTGCCGGGGCCGGCCACCAGTGGGCTCTCCGCCGGGGTGCACGAACTGCTGCGCGGCGAAGGAGTGCTGGTCACGGATGCCGCCGAAGTCGCCGAGCTGGTGGGCGACATCGGTGAGCTGGCGCCGCGGCGCCAGGGTCCCGTACTCCCCAGGGACCTGCTCGATCCCGTCAGCACACGGGTCCTGGAGGCGCTGCCGGCCAAGGGGGACGCCGATGGGCGGACGATCGCGGGGGCGGCCGGTACGACCGTGGACGAGGCGCTCGGCAAGCTCTACGAACTCCACTCGTTGGGGTTCGTCGAACGGCGCGGCGACGGCTGGCGGTTGACTTTCCGGCCGACACCGTCCGCCGCCACGCGGCGAGGCGGTACTTGACCTGGAGCATTCGGGTGAAAAGGTGAGAACGATGATCCTTGGTCCACCGGGGCGGACTCCGCCGTCCGGTCCTCGCGCAGCGCGACTCCCCAGTCACGCTACGCTCACCTGGATTCCGGCCCGGACGGATGCCCGGACCGAGGTCCGGACAGCTGTCCACCCCTCGGATGTCCCCCCGCACTTCACGGCAGAACGGCTCAAGGCGACGCATGCCCCAGCACACCTCCGGGTCTGACCGCGCGGCAGCACCTCCGGCTGCCCGGAGCGGTGTGCGGCCCGCCGCGCCCTCGTCGCTCGACGAGTTGTGGCGTTCGTACAAGACCACGGGCGACGGGCGGCTGCGCGAGCAACTGATCCTGCACTACTCGCCACTGGTGAAATATGTCGCGGGCCGGGTCAGTGTGGGGCTGCCGTCCAATGTGGAGCAGGCGGACTTCGTCTCCTCCGGGGTGTTCGGACTGATCGACGCGATCGAGAAGTTCGACATCGAGCGCTCGATCAAGTTCGAGACATACGCGATCACCCGGATCCGCGGGGCCATGATCGACGAGCTCAGGGCCCTGGACTGGATCCCCCGTTCCGTACGGCAGAAGGCGAGAGCGGTCGAGCGTGCCTACGCCACGCTGGAGGCACAGCTGCGGCGTACCCCCAGCGAGGCCGAGGTGGCGGCCGAGATGGGGATCGCGCTGGAGGAACTGCACGCGGTTTTCAGCCAGTTGTCCCTGGCGAACGTGGTGGCGCTGGAGGAGTTGCTGCATGTCGGAGGGGAGGGCGGCAATCGGCTCAGCCTGATGGACACCCTGGAGGACACCGCCGCCGACAACCCGGTGGAGGTCGCCGAGGACCGGGAGCTGAGACGGTTGCTGGCGCGCGCGATCAATACCCTGCCGCACCGGGAGAAGACCGTGGTCACGCTCTACTACTACGAGGGGCTCACCCTCGCCGAGATCGGCAATGTCCTCGGGGTGACCGAGAGCAGGGTCAGCCAGATCCACACGAAGTCCGTGCTGCAACTGCGGGCCAAGCTGGCCGACGTCGGACGTTGACGCTGTGGTGCGGCCGCCCCATCCGTAGAGTGGGTGCGTGCCCAGGATTCGAGCGGCCTCCGTGGCCGAGCACCGGACCATGCAACGCGGCGCCCTGCTGGACGCCGCGCGCTCCCTCCTGTCCGAAGGCGGTACGGAGGCGCTGACCTTCCCCGCCCTCGCCGAGCGCACCGGCCTCGCCAGGTCCTCGGTCTACGAGTACTTCCGCTCGCGCGCCGCCGTCGTCGAAGAGCTGTGCGCTGTCGACTTCCCGGTCTGGGCGGCCGAGGTCGAGGCCGCCATGGCCGGGGTGGACGGCCCCGAGGCCAAGGTCGAGGCGTATGTGCGCCGACAGCTGGCCCTGGTCGGCGACCGCAGGCACCGCGCCGTCGTCGCCATCTCGGCGAGCGAGCTGGACGCCGGCGCCCGGGAGAAGATCCGCGCCGCGCACGGCGGCCTGATCGCCATGATCGTGGAGGCCCTCGGAGAGCTGGGCCACGAGCAGCCCCGTCTCGCCGCGATGCTGCTCCAGGGCGTCGTGGACGCGGCGGTCCGGCGGATCGAGCTGGGGGTGGCCGAGACGCCGCACGAGATCGTGGAGGCGACCGTCTCCATGGCGCTGAGGGGCGTGGGAGGCCGGGGCGGTCTCTGAGCCCCGAGGCGGGCAGTCCGAGCCCTGAGGCAGTCCGAGCCCCGGGTTGTCTCGGGCCCCGAGGACGCGTAAGGCTCCGGGATCACCGGCCCGTGGTCCTGGACGGTGGCTCCGGGACGCCGAAGACGGGCAGCAGCCGCGACGGGCCCCCGTGGAGCAGCTCCGGGGGCAGCAGGGACAGCGGATCCAGATAGGCCGTGCCCCGCAGCAAACCCCAGTGGAGACAGCCCGTCGCGCAGTGGGAGGGGCCGGCCGCCAGGGTGGCCACCGGCCGGCCCGCGACCACCTCGTCGCCCTTCGCGACCAGCGGCTCCACCGGTTCGTAGGTGATACGCAGCGGCGGGTCGCCCGTGCCGGGGAGCGTGATCGACAGCACGCCCCGGCCCGCCACCCGGCCCACGAAGGAGACCCGGCCGCCGGCGGCGGCCCGTACCGGTGAGCCAGGCACGGCCGCGAGGTCCACTCCGCGGTGGCCGCGTCCGTACCCCGAGGCGGGTGGCTCCCAGCCGCGCCGGACCGCCGGGCGCGAGCCCACCGGCCAGAACCGGCGGCCGTCGTCGGCGCGGCCCGGGGCGGAGACGGGGGCGACGGCGGGCGCCGTCCCCGGCAGCGGCACCAGCGGCGTGGACAGGATGAGCGCGAAGGCCGCGAGGGCGGCGAGGACGACAGGTGTACGCAGGGTGATCATGGCCAGTAGTGTCGAGGGAAACGGCACAACCGCGCTGATCATGAACCGGATCTGTGGAGTACCGACCGGTTGTGGACAGCGCCGTCACCCGGGGGTGCGAAGGTCCCGTACACTTCTCGTGGCGATCCGGGTCACCGGATCGACTTCGCACGCCCCGCCATCGGCCCTTTCGAGCCGGTGCCAGCGCTACTCGGTCCTCCGTGGCACGCGCGATCGGGGCGTCAGGCGCGACCGTCGTCCGGCGGACGCGACAACCGAGTACCTCAAGGAGTACGGCCATGGCCGTCGTCACGATGCGGGAGCTGCTGGAAAGCGGCGTCCACTTCGGTCACCAGACCCGTCGCTGGAACCCGAAGATGAAGCGTTTCATCTTCACCGAGCGCAACGGCATCTACATCATCGACCTGCTCCAGTCGCTGTCGTACATCGACCGCGCCTACGAGTTCGTCAAGGAGACCGTTGCCCACGGCGGCTCCATCATGTTCGTCGGTACGAAGAAGCAGGCCCAGGAAGCCATCGCCGAGCAGGCGACGCGCGTGGGCATGCCCTACGTCAACCAGCGCTGGCTGGGCGGCATGCTGACCAACTTCTCCACCGTCTACAAGCGCCTCCAGCGCCTCAAGGAGCTCGAGCTCATCGACTTCGAGGATGTGGCCGCCTCCGGCCTCACCAAGAAGGAGCTCCTGGTCCTCTCGCGCGAGAAGGCCAAGCTGGAGAAGACCCTCGGTGGTATCCGCGAAATGCAGAAGGTGCCCAGCGCCGTCTGGATCGTCGACACCAAGAAGGAGCACATCGCCGTCGGTGAGGCGCGCAAGCTCCACATCCCGGTCGTCGCGATCCTCGACACCAACTGCGACCCCGACGAGGTCGACTACAAGATCCCGGGCAACGACGACGCGATCCGCTCCGTCACCCTGCTCACCCGCGTGATCGCCGACGCCGTCGCCGAGGGCCTCATCGCCCGTTCCGGCGTGGCCACCGGTGACTCGAAGCCGGGCGAGAAGGCCGCCGGCGAGCCCCTCGCCGAGTGGGAGCGCGACCTGCTCGAGGGCGACAAGAAGGACGACGCCGAGAAGCCCGCCGAGGCTGCTCCGGTCGCCGAGGCCGCTCCGGCCGACGCCGTTGTCGCCGAGGCCCCGGCCGAGGCTGCCCCGGCCGCGGACGCCGAGCAGGCCTGACCTTCACCGGTTCGGTAGTTGACGGCGGGGGCCCACCGGTCCCCGCCGTTCACCCGTAGATCTTTCAGACCTTCGAGAGAGAATTACAGATCATGGCGAACTTCACCGCCGCAGACGTCAAGAAGCTCCGTGAGCTCACCGGCGTCGGCATGATGGACTGCAAGAAGGCGCTGGACGAGGCCGACGGCAACGTCGACAAGGCCGTCGAGCTTCTCCGTGTCAAGGGCCAGAAGGGCGTCGCCAAGCGCGAGGGCCGTTCGGCCGAGAACGGCGCCGTCGTCTCCCTCATCGCCGACGACCACACCTCCGGTGTGCTGGTCGAGCTGAAGTGCGAGACGGACTTCGTCGCCAAGGGCGAGAAGTTCCAGAGCGTCGCCAACGCGATCGCCGCGCATGTCGCCGCGACCTCCCCGGCCGACCTCGCCGCGCTGCTCGCCTCCGAGATCGAGTCCGGCAAGACCGTGCAGGCGTACGTCGACGAGGCGAACGCCAACCTCGGCGAGAAGATCGTCCTGGACCGCTTCGCGCAGTTCACCGGCGGTTACGTGGCCGCGTACATGCACCGCACCATGCCCGACCTCCCGCCGCAGGTCGGCGTCCTTGTCCAGCTGGACAAGGAAGACGCCGTGGTGGCCAAGGACGTCGCGCAGCACATCACCGCCTTCGCCCCGAAGTACCTCAACCGCGACGAGGTCCCGGCCGAGACGGTCGAGAACGAGCGCCGCGTCGCCGAGGCGACCTCCCGCGAGGAGGGCAAGCCCGAGGCCGCGCTCCCGAAGATCGTCGAGGGCCGCGTCAACGGTTTCTTCAAGGACGTCGTCGTTCTGGAGCAGCCGTTCGCCAAGGACAACAAGAAGTCCGTCCAGAAGGTTCTGGACGAGGCCGGTGTCACCCTGGAGCGCTTCACGCGCATCAAGGTCGGCGTCTGAGTCCGTACGCGATCAATCAAAGACCCCGATAGGGTCTGAGGCAGTCGCCCGCGTGTGCCTGACGGCATTGCTTCGCAGACGCGACCGGGCGGCCGCAGATCTGACGAGGAGGCCATTGCCGCACAGGGAACCCGTAGAGGACTTCCCCGGCAATGGCCTTCTTCGTATGTGCACGAGGAGATCTCCATGAATCAGGCCGACAACAGCGACGACGGCAAGAAGCACGGTACGAAGCACGGGCGCTTCATGCTGAAGTTGTCCGGTGAGGCGTTCGCCGGCCGGGGCGCGCTCGGCGTCGACCCGGACGTCGTACACGCCGTGGCCCGCGAGATCGCCGCCGTTGTCCGGGACGGCGCTCAGATCGCGGTCGTCATCGGCGGCGGCAACTTCTTCCGCGGCGCCGAACTCCAGCAGCGCGGCATGGACCGGGCGCGCTCCGACTACATGGGCATGCTCGGTACGGTCATGAACTGCCTGGCCCTCCAGGACTTCCTGGAGAAGGAAGGCATCGACTCCCGCGTCCAGACCGCCATCACGATGGGCCAGGTCGCGGAGCCGTACATTCCGCTGCGTGCCGTACGCCATCTGGAGAAGGGGCGCGTCGTGATCTTCGGCGCGGGCATGGGCATGCCGTACTTCTCCACCGACACCACCGCCGCCCAGCGCGCCCTGGAGATCGACGCCGAGGCGCTGCTGATGGGGAAGAACGGGGTGGACGGGGTGTACGACTCCGACCCCAAGACCAACCCCGACGCGGTCAAGTTCGACGCGCTGGAGTACAGCGAGGTGATCGCGGGTGATCTGCGCGTCGCCGACATGACCGCGATCACACTGTGCCAGGACAACAAATTGCCGATCCTCGTCTTCGAATTGCTGACCGAGGGCAATATCGCGCGCGCGGTCAAGGGTGAGAAGATCGGCACGCTCGTGAGCGATCAGGGCACCCGGGACTGATCCGGGGCGTCCCGTACGGGATGGACAAAGGCCTGCCGGTCGGACACCGTGCAGGAGAAGACGCGACGCAGGTTCCGCCGGCCGCTTGGCGTGCCGGGCCCACTCAAGACACGCAGGAGCAAGTGGTGATCGAAGAGACCCTCCTCGAGGCCGAGGAGAAGATGGAGAAGGCCGTCCTGGTCGCCAAAGACGACTTCGCCGCGATCCGCACAGGGCGGGCGCACCCGGCGATGTTCAACAAGATCGTGGCGGACTACTACGGTGCCCTGACCCCGATCAATCAGCTGGCCTCGTTCGCCGTGCCCGAAGCGCGGATGGCCGTGGTGACCCCGTTCGACAAGAGCGCGCTGCGCAACATCGAGCAGGCGATCCGCGACTCCGACCTCGGTGTGAACCCGAGCAACGACGGCAACATCATCCGGGTGGTGTTCCCGGAGCTGACCCAGGACCGCCGCAAGGAGTTCATCAAGGTCGCCAAGAACAAGGCCGAGGACTCGAAGATCTCGATCCGCGCCGTCCGCCGCAAGGCCAAGGAGACCATCGACAAGTTGGTCAAGGACGGCGAGGTGGGCGAGGACGAGGGCCGCCGCGGCGAGAAGGAGCTGGACGACACCACCGCGAAGTATGTCGCGCAGGTGGACGAGCTGCTCAAGCACAAGGAATCCGAGCTGCTCGAGGTCTGATGAACGACTCTTCCCGGGGGGCCCCGCCGGTAGCCGGTTACTGGGGACCGACCGACCAGGGGGCCGCCCCGGCGGGTCCCGCCTGCGATGGGCAGGGCGCACCGCAGACTCGGCCCATGCCCATCGTGCCCGACGGACCCGCGAACGGCGGGGATCACTTTGACGACCGGGGGGCCGCTCGGCCGGGCGGCCCCCCTTTCCGTGGCGAATTCGGCGCTTCCCGCGAAGAATTCCATGACGAGACTCCGCAGGAGCCCATGGCCGTCTCTCCCTCGCCCCCGCCGAAGAAGCGGGCCGGCCGTGATCTGCGCGCGGCCATAGGGGTCGGTGTGGGGCTCGGCGCGGTGGTCGCGGCGTCGCTCTTCATCGTCAAGGCCGTGTTCGTCGGTGTCGTGGCGGTCGCCGTGGTCATCGGGCTGTGGGAGCTGACCTCACGGCTGAACGAGAAGAAGGGCATCAAGGCCCCGCTCGTACCGCTGGCGGTCGGCGGCGGTGCGATGGTCGTCGCCGGATACGCGCGCGGCTCCGAGGGCGCCTGGGTCGCGATGGCCCTGACCGCGCTCGCGGTGCTGGTCTGGCGGATGACGGAACCGCCGGAGGGGTACCTCAGGGATGTGACCGCGGGGGTCTTCGCCGCGTTCTACGTACCGTTCCTGGCCACCTTCGTCGCGATGATGCTCACGGCGGATGACGGCCCCCGGCGCGTACTGGTGTTCCTGCTGCTGACGGTCGTCAGCGACACGGGCGCGTACGCGGTGGGCTGGCGCTTCGGTACGCACAAGCTCGCCCCGCGCATCAGCCCCGGCAAGACCAGGGAGGGGCTGGCCGGAGCGGTCGTCTTCGCCATGGTGGCGGGCGCGCTCTGCATGGAGTTCCTGATCGACGGTGGCCGCTGGTGGCAGGGGCTGCTGCTGGGCCTCGCGGTCGCGGCCAGCGCCACGCTCGGGGACCTCGGCGAGTCGATGATCAAGCGGGACCTCGGGATCAAGGACATGGGCACCCTGCTGCCGGGCCATGGCGGCATCATGGACCGGCTCGACTCCCTGCTGCCGACGGCGCCGGTGGTCTGGCTGCTGCTGGTGCTGTTCGTCGGTTCCTGACCGGACGGTGTACGCGAGAGGGGGCCGCTGTCGGAAGGGCGGCGGCCCCCTCTCGCGTGTGTGGTGTCAGCACTGCCCCGGGCGGGCGTAGAGCGATACGCGGGCGCCCTGCGGACGCAGCGTGCGGCACTCCTCGAACGACCGGGACAGTACGTTCTGCTTCACCTGCTCCTCCGCGGTGTCGTCCAGGGGCTGGCCCTCCGGATCGCGCAGGACGATGATCCGCCGCTCCTGGAGCATGCGGGCGCGGAGGGTGGCGGCGGACACCTCGGTGCCGTACAGCCATCCCGACCGGGCCGGGGCCTTGTCGAGCGCGATGTCGCGGAGGCCCGCGAAGGTCCCGGGGCTGGTCAGCGACCATACGCGGCGGCGGGACGGCGTGTAGAGCACGCTGTCTCCCGGCGCCTCCAGCCGCTGGACGGCGTGGGCGATGGCGGTGGCGTCGTCGCGGCGGCTGTCGGGTGCGCGCAGCTCCCACGAGTACGTCGGGATCATGAGGATCGCGAGGGCGGCGGCGAGGAGCGCCGGGCCGCGCAGCGGTCGGCCGCGCAGCCCCCGGTCGAGGGCGGCACCGGCCAGCAGGGCCTGTCCGGCGATGCTGTAGAGGACGTAGCGGTCCACGAACAGGGGATGGAGGATCGAGGCCAGCAGAAGGATCAGGCTGGGCAGCACGGCCAGCGGCAGCGCGGTCCGGACGAGGAGCCTGACCCCGTCGTGGTCGAGGCCGGGGCCGAAGCGCGAGCCGGGGCCGGGGCCGAAGACCGAAGCGGAGCCGGAGTCCGCGGCGGTCTCCCGGGCGGCCTCGGTCTCCGGTTCCGCGGTATGGCGCAGCAGCCAGCGGGCGCACAGGACGGAGACCGTGCCCGCGCTCACGAACCAGGCCAGCCCGCCGACGTCCACGCCGATCCAGGACACCTGCGCCGACTGGCCCATGCTCAGCAGCGTCAGCGGCGCGACCCCGGCGCAGGCGGTGAGCACGGCGACGGCCCAGCGCCGCCGAGCCTCCCGCGGCACCACCCACGCGTGCGCGACGACAGCGAGGACCGCGAACTCGTGCAGCAGCGCCGCCGCCAGCGTCAAGGCCGCGTACCCGGCCCAGGTCCACGCGGACCGGCTGCGGACCGCGTGGATCAGGAGATACGTCGCCCACACGACGCACGCCGTGACCAGGGCGTACGAGCGGCCCTCCTGCGCGAAGCGCTGCACCTGCGGCACCAGCGCGAACAGGACGCCCGTCAGCAGGCCCGTACGGAGCCCGCCGAGCCGCCGGCCGAGAAGGGTGGCGCCCGCCGTGGCGGCGACCGTGGCGGCGACCGAGGGCAACCGCATCACCAGCAGCGGGTCCACCTGGTCGAAGACGCGGAACAGGCCGTGCAACAGCAGGTAGTAGACCGCGTGGACGAGGTCCACGTTCGCGACCGTGTCCCGCAGCTCCCCGAGGCTGCGGTGGGCCATGTCGTACGTCACGACCTCGTCGCGCCAGATGCTTCCCTCCCGCCGGATCCCCCACAGGCCGAGCGCGAGGGAGAGCAGGGCGGGCAGGACGGTGAGACCGACCCGGCGGTGGCGCCGGTGCCACGGGGCGGCCCCCTGTGGCGGAGGTCCCGCGAGCCGGGTACGGGAAAGAGAGGGCGCGATGGCGATGGGAAGCTCCGAAAGGCGGGTGGCCGACAAGGCCCGGGGGGTGGTCGGGCCTTGTCGGTCACGGCTTTCGCCGGTCCTGTCGGCAGGGCGGCAGGGCCGGCGGGTAGGGGGCCGGCGGGATCCTGGCCGGATGAGGGCGGCCGGTGCCATCACCCACGGTGGCGGAGCGGGAGTTGATGCTCACCCCCCTTCCACCAGGGAAATCAATGTCCGGGAGACGTCTGCCGGGGTAAACGCGTGTACCTGGCCCCTGGTTGTCGTCAAGGCCACATCTGAGCGGAAACAGATGACGTCCGATCGGTGGAGAACGTATGGTGATCGCCGGTGAATATCGGTTTATCCGCTGTGTGGATTTTGTGTGGAATGCGTAAAGAGGTGGGTGAGCTGTGGGGCGTCCGGAGAGACCGGTGGATCCGACGGCCGGGCCGACGCAGCGGTTCGCGCACGAGCTGCGGGAGCTGCGCCGGGCCGCCGGGGGCCCCTCGTACCGGACGATGGCGGAGGGCGCGGGCTTCACCGCGGCAACGTTGTCGAAGGCGGCGTCCGGTGAACGGCTGCCGTCGCTCGCCGTGCTCCGCGCGTACGTGGAGTCATGCGGCGGCGATCCGGCGGAGTGGGAGCGCCGGTGGCGGGAGACGGACGACCAGGTCGCGGAGGAGCCCCGGGAGGAAGAGAGCGCGTCGCCGCAGCCGTACCGGGGGCTGGCGCGGTTCGAGCCAGGCGACCGGGGGCTGTTCTTCGGCCGGGACCGGCTGGTGGAGGAGTTGCGGGCGCTGGTCTGCGGGCACCGGTTCGCGGTGGTGTTCGGCGCCTCGGGCAGCGGGAAGTCGTCGCTGCTGCGGGCCGGACTGCTGCCCCGGCTGCGGGAGGAGATCGCGGGCCGGGGACGCCCGGCGGTGCTGCGCGTGTTCACGCCGGGGGCGCGGCCGGTGGAGACGTACGAGCGGCTGCTCACCCCCGGGGAGAGCGAGCCGGAGAGCTGGGTGGTGGTCGACCAGTTCGAGGAGATCTTCACCCTGTGCCGGGACAAGGAGGAGCGGGACCGCTTCATCGATCTGCTCCTCGCCGCCCGCGAGCCGGAGAGCCGGCTGAAGGTGATCATCGCCGTACGCGCCGACTTCTACGCGCGCTGTGCCGAGCACCGGGAGCTGGCGCAGGCGCTGCACGGCGCCGGGCTGCTGGTCGGGCCGATGAGCGCGGGCGAGCTGCGCGACGTGGTGATCAAACCCGCGCAGGCGGCCGGACTCATCGTGGAACGGGAGCTGACCACGCGGATCGTCGAAGAGGTGCTGGACGAGCCCGGCGGTCTGCCGATGCTGTCGCACGCCCTGCTGGAGACCTGGCGGCGGCGGCGCGGCCGCATACTGACCCTCGCCGCGTACGAGTCGGCGGGCGGGGTACGCGGAGCCATCGCGGCGACCGCGGAGAAGGCGTACGGACAGCTGTCCAAGGCGCAGGCGCACACCGCCCGACAGCTGTTGCTGCGGATGGTCGAACCGGGCCAGGGCGCCCCCGACACCCGGCGCCCGTTGACCCGGGCCGAGCTGGACGAGTGGCGGGACCCCTCGGTCCCGGTGGTGGTGGAGGGGCTGGCCCGGGTCCGGCTGCTGACCGTCGACGAGGACGGCCTGCACCTCGCCCACGAGGCGCTGATCACCTGCTGGCCGAGGCTGCGCGACTGGATAGAGGAGGGCCGCGAACGGCTCCGCTACCACCGGAGCCTGACCGAGGCGGCCCGGGTCTGGCTGGAGCACGACCGCGACCCCGGCGCCCTATACCGGGGCGCCCGGCTGGCCCGCGCCGGGGAACTGTTCCCCGACCACACCGGCGATCCCGCGCTGACCGTGACCGAGCGGGCCTTCCTGGCCGCCGCGTACGAGGCCAGGGACGAGGACTGCCGGGCCGCCACCCACGCCAGGCGCCGGGGCCTGACCCTGATGGCCTCGCTCTCGGCGGTCCTGGTGGTGGCGCTGGTCGCCGGGCTGATCGCCTGGCAGCAGCACCGCGACAACCAGCGCCGCAGCACGGACGACACGGCCCGCCAGGCCGCCGAGGTCGCCGACGCCCTGCGCACCACCGACCCGCGCACCGCCCAGCTGCTCGGCGTCGCCGCCTGGCGCGTCGCCCAGCTGCCCGAGACCCGGCGGGCGCTGCTCGGAGCCCTTTCCCAGTCCGAGACGGACGCGTTCACCGACCCCGCGCCCGGGAACAGCCCTACCCGTTTTCTCTCCGCCTCGGGCCGCACCCTGCTCAGCGTCGACGGCCGCACCTGGCGGATCTGGGATGTGGCCGCGCACCGCCGTATCGCCTCCGGCCGACTGCCGACCGGACAGGTCGCCTCGGCCGATCCGGACAGCGGGATAGTCGCTCTGTACGAGGACGACGGCCGGAGCACCGGGGACGCGGGCCGCGTCAGGCTGTGGAACACGACCACCGGCCGGTGGACCGGCGCGCCCGCGGCCATGGTGGACAGCGTGGACTTCGGCGCCGACCGGCGCAGCTATCTGGAGAGCGGTCCGAACGGCGACGACCGGGTACGGCTGCGCTCGGTCACGGACGGCCGTCCGCTGTTCGAGACCGAGGCGCCCAGCCCGGCGGATGTGGCCCAGAGCGCGGACGGCCGGCTGGTGGCCGTCTGCTTCTCCGACCGTGCCCCGCAGGTCTGGGACATCGCGCGCCACCGCGCCCTGTCCGGTGACTGGGGGAAGGCCGACGTGCGCTGTCACGACGACGACCGCTCGGCGCCGGTGTTCGACGGTGACGGCGGCCGGTTCGCCGCCGTCACCGACAGCGGGGTCCAGGTCTGGGACATCAGGTCGGGACGGCGGATCGCCGCTCTCGACGTCCCTGGTGTGGTGTCCGCCGTCTTCAGCAAGGACGGTGCCTTCCTGGCGACCGCCGACGGCGACGAGATCAAGGTGTGGCGGCTGTCGGCCCCCGACGCGCCGGTCTTCCGCCAGGATCTGAACAATCAGCACCTGTATCGCGGCCTTGCCTGGGACCCCGACCGCCCCCTGCTCCGCTACCTCGAAGCAGGCACCGTCCACACCCTGGACATCGGGGCGGCCGTCACCTCCGCCTGGACCGACCACCCGCTGGACGCGGTCCTGCTCAGCCCGGACGGCCGGACCCTCGCCACCGCGGAACGCACCGGCGATACGTACCGCGTCCAGCTCCGCGACACCGGCGACGGGAAGGTCGTACGGACGCTTCCGGCCCCCGCCCTGCCCGGCTCCCGCGATCCCGCCGCGCCGGTCGATCCCTCCGGCACGCTGGCCCTGCTGGCGTTCAGTCCGGACAGCTCCACCCTCGGCTACGGCGTCGCCGCCCCCGGCCGGGACACCGTCCACCAGCGCGTCAGGTTCTGGGACCTGGCCCGGAACCGTGAGCGGACCACACTGGACCTGTCGACGCCCGCGTCCCCCGGGACCGTGATCACTCTGGCCCTCGGCCCCAAGGGCCGTAGCCTGTACGCCGTCCGCGCACCGGTCCTCGGCAGCCTGAGCAACGAGGCGTGGGACGTCGTGGGCCACCGCAGGACCGGGGTGTTCCCGGGGACGGACGGCAACCATCTGGCGGTCCGCCCGGACGGGCGGGTGCTCGTCGCGGACAACCGCACCATCCGGCTGCCCTCCGGCACGGCCAGTACGCCCGACCTTGTCCAGGGCGACGGGATAGGAGCCCTCGCCTTCGCCCCCGACGGCTCCCGGCTGGCGGCGGGCGACCAGACCGGGCGGGTCACGCTGTGGGACGCGGCCGTTCGGCGGCGGGCCGGTGTCCTGCGCAACGTCTTCCCCGCCCCGCTCGGCGACTACCCCGAAGAGGTCGGCGCCCTCGCGCTCAGCCCGGACGGCCGCACCCTCGCCGTCGGCGGTGACTTCGGCACCCTCCAGCTCTGGGACACCGCGACCCGGCAGCCTCTCGGCGGCCGGCTGGCCACCTCCGGCGACGAGATCGACTCGCTCGCCTTCAGCGCCGACAGCACCACCCTGTACGCGGCCGGTGCCCACGACCCGTTGCAGCGCTACAGCATCGACCCCGCCCGCGCCGTTCCCCGGATCTGCGCCCGGACCGGCGGCGCCGACCTGACCAGGGCCCAGTGGCACACGTACCTGCCGGACACGCCCTACCGCAGGGTGTGCGGCGGCTGATCCGGTAGGCCCCGGCCGACGGGGGCGGTCAGCCGCCGGCCGGGGCGGTGGTCGGCGTACCGAGGACGTCGACGCAGACCACCGAGACATCGGCGTGGGGCGCGGTGGCCGGCACGGTGACATGGAGGGCGCCGCCCCGCACGGTGTACGGGAGCGGTGTCGCGGGAGCGTTCAGCAGATGGACGCGGCGGACGGCGTTGCGGACCCGGGGTATCCGGAGCACGCCGTCCGCGGGCCAGGTGAAGACATGGGCGAAGAGCTTGCCGCGCTTCGCGGTGACCTTGCCCCACTCGGGCTCGGTGGTGAAGGGGCTGCCGGTGGTGCCGTAGATGCTGTCGCCGTACGTGGACATCCACGCGCCGAAGCCACTGAGGATGTTCACGGAGCCCGCGGTGACGGTGCCGTCGCCCCTGGGGCCGATGTTGAGCAGGTAGTTGCCGTCCCGGGAGACGACCGTGACGAACTCCCGGAGGAGGTCCCTGACGGACCGGTAGGAGTTCTCCCGCGACCGGTCGTAGCCCCAGGCGCCGTTCATGGTGACGCAGGTTTCCCAGGGCCGGTCCAGCGGCGCGGGCGGCACCTTCTCCTCCGGGCACCGGAAGTCGCCGAGACCGAGGTCGCGCTTGACCCGCTCGTTGACGATGAGGTCGGGCTTGCGGCTGATCAGCCAGTCGTACAGGTCCTGACCGTCGGACTCGATCCACCAGTCGTCGAGCGCGGGGGTGGCCGGGTTGCCGCACCAGTCGCCGTCGAACCACATGACGGCCGGGTCGTAACGGTCCAGCAGCTCCTGGAGCTGCTCCTTCATGGCGGCGATATAGGCGGTGCGCGCGGAGAGCGACGCCATGGTCGAGAAGGTGGCGTCGTAGTCGACGGTCTGGGAGGAGTGGTTCCAGTCCAGGATCGAGTAGTACAGCCCGAACGCGATGCCCCGGCGCTCGCACTCCCGCTTGAGGTCCGCGAGCAGATCGGGCCGGTAGCCGCTGTAGTCGCGCAGGTTGTACGGCGTGGCGCCGGTCGTGTCGGTGAAGCTCGCCACGTCGGAGTCCCACATCGCGTAGCCCTCGTGGTGCTTCGCGGTGATCACCAGATATTTCATCCCGGCGGCCAGGGCCAGTTCCGCGAGGGTGGCCGCGTCGAAGCGGGCCGGGTCGAAGGGGGCGCTGACCTGGGTCTGGTAGTCGTCCTTGGACCAGCCGCCGGTGTAGATGGCCCACTCGCCGTTGCCGAGGTGGGAGTACGAGCCGAAGTGGATGAACATCCCGAACCGCGCCTGGTACCACCAGCGCATCTTCGACGGAACGGAGTACGCCTCGGCGGGGGTGGGCCGTACGATCTGCGGCAGCCCGAACGCCGCGGTCCCTCCCGCCAGGGTGGCGGCCTTGACGAGGGTGCGTCTGCTGAGGGGGGACGAGGACATGGGCGCGGCTCCTGAGGGGGTGTCGGGGGCCGTACGTTAGTGCGTGATCAAAAGTTCATCAAGGGTCCGGGAGAGGGCTGTTGAGGGAGGCCGCGCCCGAAAGGCCGCCGCCCGGAAGGCCGTTGTCCGAAGCCTCCGTAACGCCGGCCGACGCCGCTGTTCGGGCATGGGGCTCAGGCGGGGCGGTCGGGCGTCTTGGAGAGCGCCGCGAGGACGAGGTTGCTCAGCTCGATGAACGCGTCCCCGGACGACAGCCTCGTCGAACCGAGCAGCGCACGGCTGTGGATGCCGTCGATCAGCAGCCCGACGGCCTGGCTGAAGAACTCCGCGTGCACCGAGCGGAAGTCGCCCGACTCCACACCCTCGTGGATCATCGCCCGGACCCGGCTCGTCGCGGCGAGCGAGTTGACGGTGTAGATCTCCCGGGTCGTGTCGTCGTCGAGCATGTCGTCGTAGCAGGCCGCGGACATCCGCTGCATCTGCGCGCCCACCGCGGCCAGATAGGTGGAGATCCGCTGCGCCGGGTCCACCACCGCGGAGACCTCTTTCTCCACCTGCTCGGCCGCGTCCCGGAAGAAGAGCTTGAGCGCGGTCGCGACGAGATGGTGGCGGCTGCTGGAGAGCGCGTACAGCGTGGACTTCGAGCACTGGAGGCGCGCGGCCAGGATGTCCACGGTCAGCCGGGCGAACCCCTCCGTCAGGACGATCTCCCGGAGCCGCCCGAGCAACTCGGCACGCCGCTCGTCGTCGAGGCGCTTGCGTCCGGCGCCGGCGGGACGCCGTCCGGTGCGCGGACCGCTCCGTACGGACACGTCGCTTCCTTCGGGGACCGGGCTGTTCGGGTACTGCGGCACGCCTCATCGTACTGCGGGTTCGAGGGCGTCCGCTGCGGACGGCTACGGGCGGTGCGGGGGTATGTCGCCGCCGCATCCCGAGAGGGGGGTCACCGGGGGGAGGGGGCTCGCCCCGGTGGGGGACAGGGCGTCCAGGAGCAGCGCGACGTAGCGCCGCCAGCCGTCGCCCCGGGGGGCCGTGTTCCACAGGACGCTGACGAGCATGCCCATGATCCGGTGCATGTCCTCGGGGGCGAGATCGGCGCGGAGGAGACCGGCGTCCTGGCCCCGGCGGGCGAGCAGGATCAGCGAGTCGAGGAACGGGGCGGTGACCTCGACGGTGAGGGCGCCGGAGTTGTCCGCGGCGGCGAGGGTGTTGTGTTCGCGGGCCACCATGGCGAGGGTGGCTTCGAGCAGGGTGACCAGGCCCTGCCTGGGGTCCTCGTCGCCGAGCGCCCGCTCGATGGCGGGCGACAGCTGCTCGGCGATGCTCTGCTCCAGGGCCGCCCGGACGAGCGACTCCTTGTTGGGGAAGCGGCGGTAGAGGGTCGCGATGCCCACGCCCGCGTGCCGGGCGATCTCCTCCAGCATGGCGTCGGGGCCGCTCTCGGCGTACACCTCCCGCGCGGCCCGCAGGATCCTCTCGGAGTTGCGCGCTGCGTCGGCTCGCAGCCGGGGTGAGGCGTCTGGGGTCATGGCCGGAAGGGTAACATTCGATAGTTGGCTATCGGTAGATGTGGGGGTGTGTACCGGCGCACCCGCCTGTCGGCAGGCGGGTGCGCCGGGGGTCAGTTGTCGCCTCGGTGCGGGGTGCAGACCAGCTTGCCGTCGCGGACCTCGCACCACTGCTGGGCGCCGCTGCGGAACGTGTCGACCCAGCGGGCCGGCGGGTGGTTCCGGCCCGGGCCCGAGGTGAAGCTCGCGGCCTTGTCCGGGTCGCCGACGCCGTCGTGCACGGCCACGCGGGGGTACGGGTACACCGGACGGGTACGGACCGTGGTGCCGGCCTCGTCGCGCTCGGAGACGACGACGCGGTCCGGTGCGCCGCCGCCCTCGACCCACTCGGTGAGCGGGGTCAGCATGTCCGCCCGGTCGGGGCCGTCACCGCCCTCGCAGTGGTACATGCCCGGGATGAGGTAGAGCCGGGCGAACCTGTCGGTGCCGGCGCCGGTGACCTTCCGTACCGCTTCCCAGTACGCGATGGTGCCCTGCGCCGGGATCGGGGCGTCGTTCCAGCCGTGCCAGAGGATCAGCTTGCCTCCGGCGTCGCGGAACGGGCGGAGGTCCGGGTCGTTCGCGTTCATGACGGGGGACATCGTCGACAGCTCGCGGAACGTCTTGCGGTCGAAGGAGATCGTCCGCCAGTCGTACGACTTCGCCTGGTTCGGCGCGGCCAGGTAGCGCAGGTGGGTGTCGGCGAGTTGCTCGTCGCCCGACGGCACGTCCGGGTGGTCGCGGACGATATAGCTCTGCCAGGCCGGCTCCGAACCGATCGGCTGCCCGCCGCCCGGGTGGCCCGGGTAGAACGGGACACCGCGCTCGTCGACCGCGCCCCGGTAGATCTTGCGCGCCGCCGTGACCTCGGCCGCGGTGAGACAGCCGGTCGTCCGGCCCTTCTCGCAACGCAGTGTCCCCGGGTCGAACGAGCACGCCCGCGGATCGGTGATGAGCCCGTCGGTGAGCCCGTCGAGCCGGTCGCAGGCGGCCAGCGCGCCCTTGTGCAGGACCGGCAGGTCCTCGGAGGTCAGGATCTGCGTACCGTCGGCGGCCAGGTTGGCCCGCGCGCTCCAGCCGGCGGAGAAGACGAACATCGCCACCCAGTTGGCCGCGGGGGCGCCGGCGATGATCCCGTCGAAGTCCGTCGGATAGCGCTGCGCCAGGTTCAGGGCCTGTCGCCCGCCGCCCGAGCAGCCGGTGAAGTAGCTGTGGTCCGGGGGCGTTCCGTAGTACAGCTCGATGATGTTCTTCGATGCCACGGAGAGCTGGTGTTCGGCCTCGTAGGCATAGTCCTCCACCAGGTTCGGGTCGAGCGCGAAGCTTCCGTTGGAGCCGACGTGTCCGCCGTTGCCTGAGGCGACCGCGTACTCACCGTCCTGGTAGCCGGGGCACTGCTCGGCCATCTGCGTCTGTCCGTGCGGCTCGGTGAGGCCGCAGAGTCCGCCGCAGCCGAACTGGAGATACCGCCCGGTCCAGGTCTTCGTCGGCAGCTTCAGGGTGAACTGGTGCTGCGGTGCGATCAGCGCGGTCACCTCGCACCGCTCGGGGGTGTCCGCCGTCGCGGGTGCGACGCGGGCGAGGTCGATGGTGGCCGGCTCGCCCGGCAGCACCTCGACCGTGCGCTTGGCCAGTGCGGCGCAGTCCATTCGCGGTGTCGTCACCGTGGTGCGGGACGAGGTGGTGGCCGGGCCGTCGGTGGTGGTGGGGGGTGCGGATCCGGTCAGTGCGACGACAGCGGCGATCACTACGCCGCAGACGCTCAGCCGGTTCCTTCGTCGGGGGGTGCCTCGCATGCGGGTCTGCTTCCGTTCTGAAGGGGGGGGCAGTTCCGGTACAGAGGAAAGTAATTTAGTACCCGGTGTAGTACTCAACAAGGGGATGGCGGAACCTGGTTGGGGTACGCCCCGGTGTCGGGAGGGGGCCTAGGCCGACGGCCAGGCGCGCGGGAACGGCACCCGCAGGGACTCCGCCGTGACGGGCCTGTGCTCGGCGGACGCGTACAGCCGTCCGTCGCGGAGGACGACGGCGCCGCTGCGGAGCATCGAGTCGACCAGTTCGGCGGCGAGTGCCTCGGGTGTACGGCCCAGGAGCCGCGCGGAGTCCGTCAGCCAGGCCCGCGCGTGCAGATACGGCTCCGCCTCGGCGGCGGCCACCCCACCGCGGATCATCAGGGCGAACGCGAAGATCCGCCGTGCGCCGTACCAGACCGCCCCGGCCGGATCGTCGACGAGACGCCGGGCCCGGCGCAGCGCGGTGGCGAACGCCGCGGCGGGGTCGGCGGGCACCGGCCCGTGCGCGGGCAGCAGTACGCGGGGGCCGAGGGCGGCCAGCCGGTGCAGGGAGGCGAGCGCGGTGGCGGCGGCGCCGGGCCCGTCGAGGGCGAGGTTCACCCAGCCGACGTCGTAGTCCGACAGCGCGTCCCCGACCGCCAGCAGCCGTTCCTCCGGCTGCCACAGGGACAGGTGGCCGGGGGTGTGACCGGGGGTGGAGACGACCTGCCAGTCCGCGTCCCCGAGCCGGAGCACCTGCCCGTCGTGGAGCGGTTCGTCGACGGTGTACGGGGCGACCGGCTGGTCCAGGTACTCCGCCCCGCAGCAGCCGGGGTCGCGACGGGCGACGGCGTCGGCGTCCGGGGCGCTCGCCGCGATCCCGGCGCCCCTCGCCCGGAGCAGCGCGTTGCCCCCGACATGGTCGGAGTGCCAGTGCGTGTTGACGACCAGCGCGATACGCCCGGCGTGGGCGTGTGCCCACGCGGCTGTCTCCGCCGCGTGACCGGTGAACCCGCTGTCGACGAGGGCGGGCCGGCGGCCGGGCAGCAGAAGCAGGTTGGCGTCGGGGAACGGCCTGGGCCGCCAGGTCACCCAGTCCGGGAGCCGCTCGTCGCTGCTGTCATTGCTCATCGGGGACCTCCGCCCGTCCGGTCCACCACGTCGCGGGGCGTCCCTTCAGCTGCTGCCAGTAGCGGCGGTGGGCGTGCCGGGCCTGGTCGCTGGTCATGCCGTCGGGCAGTTCCTTGTCGAGGGGGTCGGCGAGGTCGGCGATGTCGCGCAGGGCGGCGGCCTGGCAGGCGCGCTTGGTGAACGCGTACTGCTCGATACAGTCCTCGGGGGTCTGCCCGGCGATGGCGACGGCCCGATCCGACAGCTCATCGGCCGGGGCCAGTTCGTGCACCATGCCCAGTGCGTGCGCCTGGTCCGGGGTGAAGGTCTCGCCGAGCAGGCAGGTGCGGGCGGCGACCGGGTCGCCCCAGGCGTGGGCGAGCATACGGACGTACACGGCGGGCATGGGGATGCCGATCGGCACCTCGTTGAGTCCGAAGCGCGCGCCCTCGGCCACCGAGACCCGGTAGTCGCAGACGGCGGCGGTGATCAGGCCCCCGGCGAAGGCGTGCCCGTTGACCGCGGCGACGGTGGGGCGCGGGTAGGTGAACAGCCGCATGTTCGTGGCCCGGTAGTCCTGGAACCAGGACGCGACGGCCGCCGTGTCACCGGCGAAGAGCGGGAAGTGCTCGCCGAGGTCGAGACCGGCGGAGAACCGGGCGCCGGTACCGGTCAGCACGACGGGACACTCCGGGTACTCGCTCTCCAGCCGGTCGAACGCCTCGTGCAGGTCGGCGAAGAAGGCGCGGTTCTGCGCGTTGACCGGATTGGTCGTCATCGTCACGATGGCGACCCGCCCCCGCTGTTCGATTGTCCAGCTCATGTTCGCTCCTTCGGCCGGTCATGGGTGCGCGAGCGTCGCACGCGAGCGTCGCTGTCACATGAATGTCGCTTTTACGGGAGTGTCGCTTTCGGGAGTGCGGTGATGAACTCCCCGAGCCGGGCGATGCCTTCGCGGAGGCTGTCCGCCGATGCCGCGTACGAGAGACGGACATGGGTCCCGGCGGTGTGCACACCGAAGTCCAGGCCCGGGGTGAGGGCGACATGTGCCTCGTGGAGCGCGCGCTCGCAGAACTCCCAGGACGTGAGCCCGGTGCGGCCCACGTCGAAGTAGACGTAGAACGCGCCGTCGGGCGGCACGGGAACCGGCAGCCCGATCCGCTCCAGACCGTCGAGGACGAGCGCGCGTCGGCGCGCGAGCTCGGCGCGGCGGTCCTCGCAGACCGCGAGGGACTCGGGCGTGAAGCAGGCCAGCGCCGCGTGCTGGGCGGGAGAGGAGGCGCAGAGGAAGTAGTTCTGGGCGAGGCGCTCCAGCGCCGGTACGAGGGGCTCGGGGGCGACGCACCAACCGAGCCGCCAGCCGGTCATGCCGAAGTACTTCGAGAAGCTGTTGACGACGATGGCGTCGGGGTCGGACGACAGCGCGCTGCGCGGAGGTCCGCCCCGGTCGTCGTGGTCGCTCAGGCCGAGGTAGATCTCGTCGACGAGGCGCCACGCGCCGCGCTCGCGTGCGAGGTCGCAGATCGTGGCCAGTTCGTCCGCCGGGATGGAGGTGCCGGTCGGGTTCGACGGGGTGGCGATCATGACCCCACGGGTGCGGTCCGTCCAGTGCGACCGTACGGAGGCCGCGTCCAGCTGGAAACGGGTCCCGGCGCCGGTCGGGACGAGTGTGACGCGGGCGCCGAAGCCCTCGACGATCTGCCGGTTGCAGGGGTACGACGGGTCCGCGATGACCACCTCGTCCCCGGGGTCGACCAGCGCGGCGGCGGCCAGCACCAGGGCGGCCGAGGCTCCCGAGGTCACCACGATCTGGGCCGGGTCGACCGCGACACCGTGCCGGTCCAGGTAGAACCCCGCTATCGCCTGCCGCAGCGCGGGCAGCCCGAGCGCCGCCGTGTACGGCATCGGCCTGCCGTCCATGGCCTCGCGCATCGCGTCGAGGACGGCCGGGGGCGCGCCGAAGTCCGGTTCGCCGATGCCGAGTCTGACGACCCGGTGCCCCCGCGCCTCCAGCGCCGCGGTCTGCTTGCCGAACTCCATGGCGTAGAACGGCGCGACGGACCGGGCGCGTTGCGAGATCCTCATGCCACGGCCTCCGGCCCGATCGCGGCCGGGAGCGCGAGGACGGACCGGTTGGCCGCCATGCCGATGCCACGGCGCCCGGTGGCGGTGGCGTACCCGGCGCCGGCGGCCGGATCGGGCACCTGCCGAAGGGGCCACGATTCCGGTACGCCGACCTCGGCGATCCCGATGCGGCCGAGGGGCGCGCGCCCACGGCGGACCGCGACCGGCCGATCCGCCGGGGCCGGCGCGGACGCCGGTGACAGGCCGGTCACGCCCGTGCCGATGACCGCTGGGGGATGCTCGCTCGCGGGTGGGGTCATGTCATCTTCCTGGTCGAGGATCAGGGGATGGACCGGGTATTCGGTAGCGGCAATTTTATTCGCCGATGCCGGGTGGATGTTTTTATTTTTACCCCGTGATGGCCCTCTCCCCGCAAGAAATCCCGTAACAGGCTCGCGCGCCGGGTAATTATTACCGTCCGTTGGTCGGGTGGACCCTTGCGGACACGGGCGGGAAACGAGCACGCGGTGCCCCGTACGTCACCCTGCGCGGTGAGGTGGATCGGGCGATCCGGGACTTCCGGGGGGAGCGCCGGCGATTCGCCGCCCTGGCCGGGGTCCGATCAGAGGTCACCCGGACAGGCTCTCGGCCCCTCCGGCCGGCCGGAGGAAGGAGGAAAGCCCGGCGAGGAGCCGGTCCACCTCGTCGGCGGTGTTGTACGGCGCCAGGCCCACGCGCAGGGCGGGGTCCGTCAGTTTCAGGGCGGTGAAGGGCTCGTACGCGTAGAACGACCCGGCGGGGGCCAGGACATCGCGCGCGGCCAGATGCGTCTGGGCCGCGCGGGCGTCGCGGCCTTCGAGGGTCATCAGGAGGGTCGGGGTGCGGTCGGCCGCCCTCGAGTGCAGGGTCACGGGGTCGCCCAGGGCGCGCAGCCCCTCTTCCAGCCTGGTGCGCAGCGCCAGTTCGTGCTGGTGCAGGGAGCCCAGCGAAGAGGCGAGCCGCTCCCTGCGGGTGGCGCCCGTGCCCGGGTCGATCGCGGCGAGGAAGTCCACGGCGGCGGTGGTGCCCGCCAGGATCTCGTAGGGCAGCGTGCCGAGTTCGAAGCGCTCGGGAACGGTGTCGGTGGACGGCAGGAGCTTGTCGGGCCGGAGGGTTTCGAGGAGCGCGGGCGCTCCCGCGAGCACCCCGCAGTGCGGGCCGAGGAACTTGTACGGCGAGCAGACGAACAGGTCAGCGCCCATCGCGGCCACGTCCACCAGATGGTGGGCGGTGTAGTGGACTCCGTCCACGTACACCAGGGCGCCGACCTCGTGCGCCCGGTCGGCTATGCGGCGTACGGGCGGCTTGGTGCCCAGCACGTTCGAGGCCGCGGTGACCGCGACCAGCCGGGTCCGGGGCGACAGCGCCCGCTCGAACGAATCGAGGTCCAACTCCGTTGTCCCGGCGTCGATCTCGATCCAGCGGACCGTCACCCCGGCGCGCTCGGCGGCCTGGACCCAGGGGCGGACGTTGCAGTCGTGGTCCAGCCGGCTGAGGACGATCTCGTCGCCCGCCTGCCAGCCCTTGGCCAGGTGGCGGGAGAAATCGAATGTGAGCTGGGTGGCGCTGCGCCCGTGGACGATGCCGTCGGCGGGCATGTGGAGCAGGTCGGCGCAGGCGGCGCGGAACTCCGCGACGGCGCGCTCCGCGTTCAGTTCGGACGGGCTGACGAGACCCCGGTTGGAGAGGGGGCCGGTCAGCGTCGCGGTGATGGCCTCGGCGACGGGACGGGGCGTCTGGGTCCCGCCAGGACCGTCGAAGAAGGCGAGGCCGTGGTCGAGGGAGGGGAAGTGGGCCCGGAGAGCGGTCGGATCGATGGTCATGGCCTCGGCTTTCTGCGAAGTGGGGGGACAGGTCCCGACGGCGGGACGCGTCCTTCCGGCAGGATGCCTGGACTCTGGCACCGGCGGCAGAATACGTAAAGCGATGGATCGGGAAGAGAAATTTCGCGTGCGGTGAAGCCTCGGCCCGACCTGAAGCTCCTGTCCACGTTCCTGGTCCACCTCCAGGTCGTAGACCACGCCACAGCACGTCCAGCCCGTCCAGAGTCTTCCGCCACCGCTCCTGGGACACGGCTCCGCCGAGGAGGACGGCATCGACGATGACCCGGTTTCGGCAGCCCGCCTCGCGGTCGGGAGAAGGCCGTTTCGCGGTCGGGCGAGCCTGGATGGCCGGCGCCGGAATCACGTATGACCATGGTGTGCCGGTGCAGCCACTCCCGCTGACGCGGCGCTCCCTAATCTAATTTAAAGTGATGAAAGCATCGTTCTGTGCCGTTTCGGCGCTACCTCACCCAAGGGAGCCCCTATGCCCACGATCCGCCGAGGACTGTCCGTCGCCACCGCCCTCGCCGCAGCCGGGCTGGCGCTGAGCGTGACCGCAGCGCCCGCCTCGGCTTCCACGGGCGGCCTCCTGCACCTCATGGTCAAGACCAACTCCGACGCCCGTTCGGTTTACGTCAGCACCTCAAAGCCGTTCGGTGAGAGCTTCACGGCCTGCCGGACGCTGAGCGGCGGCGCGGGCTGGAAGGACGGCCACCAGGATCTCTTCCTGGGCAAGAACGTCAAGCTGATCACCTTCACCAGCGCGAACTGCACCGCCGGCTTCCTGACCTCCCGCGACTTCACGCTGCCGGCCGAGACCAGCGAGAACAACTTCTGGGCCGACATGACCTGAGCCCGGTGACGGGACGCGACGGAGGTACGGGGAAGTTCCGCGCGGATGCCCCGGCCGCGAAGTCCGCCGCCTCGCCTCCCGGACCGTCTCTGGTCCGGCTGGTCCGCCCGGTCCGACAGCGCGGCCACCGGACCCGGGACCGGGTGGGTCGTCACCGCCGGCAAGTCGCGAGTGGGAGATGAAGATCACGATCTACGCCTTGAGCGGCGGTGTGGCCGTGGGGGAAAGATGTCGACCATGCACACTGATTCTGTCATGGACATTACCGCGCCGGCTTTCGGGGCAGTGATGGGCTGTCTGTCCGACACCTTCACGACGACACCGTGGAAGCCGGTGCACGCCGACTACCACGACGGCCGCTACACGGGTCTCTACGACGTCGATCTGGAGCATGACGCGGACCCCAGGGCGCCCCACAAGCTGCTCGTACATGGTTCCACGCTGTACCAGATCGCCGAGTACCACGCGTTGAGCGCGTGTTTGTTCTCCTACTACAACGGCCATCACGAAGCGTTGTCGCACATCCCCAGGATGTCCTGGGAGGAGGCGCGGCGGCGTTTCCTGATCACGTCGGTGGACCTCCGCCTCCACAAGCCCGTGTTCGAGCGCAGCGTGCCCGTTACGTTCACCTTCGAGGACGTCACCGACAAGTACGAGAGCCACCAACTGGTCTTCTTCACGGGCCACGTGGACGTCGCCGACGGATCGCACCGGGCCGTACTCGGCGGCTGCCTCAACTTGCGGGACGACCTCATCTGACAGCGTCCCACGCGCGATGGGCTCTGCGCCGATGACACCGGTTTCCCGGTCCGATGAATCCATATCCCGGGTCTGTATCCCGGGTCTGTCCCGGGGCGTCGACCCGTCATCGGGTGCCCCTCCACGCCAGGCTCATGGCTGGAGCACTGGACAGGGCCCAGCCGTCGACCACGCAGGGGGACCTCGTAACGACCGTAACGAGGTCCCCGCTGCCGGCGGGCGCACTGCCGCGTGCCTCGAACGGGGGCATGAGGTGTTTCGGCCGAACATCTCCACGACCCGCTACGCCGGCGTGTGCGGGAAAGCTCATGGGGCTCCGTCCGTACCGTCGTTTCGGCGGGTACGGAGCGGGGGAGAGGCCGCCCATCTGCCTCGCCGGCGTGCGGGTGGGAGCCCGCCCCGCCGTCCCTCCCCGGGCCTCCGAGGGGGTGGGTCCGCGGTCAGGCTGGTCACCACGCCCCGTCTGCGACACTGGGGGGACCATGCCTGTACCCGGAGAACTCACTTTCGTCGCGCCCCGCGGAGCCAAGAAGCCCCCGAGGCATCTCGCCGACCTCACACCCGACGAGCGCCGCGAGGCTGTTGTCGCGATCGGGGAGAAGGCGTTCCGTGCCAAGCAGCTGTCGCAGCACTACTTCGCGCGGTACGCACACGACCCCGAGCAGTGGACGGACATTCCGGCCGCCGCGCGTCAGAGGCTCGCGACCGAGCTGCTGCCCGATCTGATGTCGGTGGTACGGCACATCTCGTGCGACGACGACGCCACCCGCAAGACGCTCTGGCGGCTGCACGACGGCACGCTCGTCGAGTCCGTGCTGATGCGCTACCCGGACAGGGTCACGATGTGCATCTCGTCCCAGGCCGGGTGCGGGATGAACTGTCCGTTCTGTGCGACCGGGCAGGCGGGGCTCGACCGGAATCTCTCGACCGCGGAGATCGTGCACCAGATCGTCGACGGGATGCGCGCGCTGCGTGACGGGGAGGTTCCCGGTGGGGCCTCGCGGCTGTCGAACATCGTGTTCATGGGGATGGGTGAGCCCCTCGCCAACTACAAGCGGGTGGTCGGGGCGATCCGTCGGCTGACCGACCCGGAGCCGGACGGGCTCGGGCTCTCGCAGCGGGGGATCACCGTTTCGACGGTCGGTCTGGTCCCGGCGATGCTGCGGTTCGCGGACGAGGGCTTCAAGTGCCGTCTCGCGGTCTCGCTGCACGCGCCCGACGACGAGCTGCGCGACACCCTCGTCCCGGTCAATACGCGCTGGAACGTCCGGGAGGTACTGGACGCCGCCTGGGAGTACGCGGAGAAGTCCGGCCGCCGGATCTCCATCGAGTACGCCCTGATCAGGGACATCAACGACCAGGCATGGCGCGGCGACCGGCTGGGCCGGCTACTGAAGGGGAAGCGGGTGCATGTCAACCTGATCCCGCTCAACCCCACGCCGGGCTCGAAGTGGACGGCGTCGCGCCCCGAGGACGAGAAGAAGTTCGTCGAGGCGATCGCCGCGCACGGGGTGCCCGTGACCGTACGGGACACCCGTGGCCAGGAGATCGACGGAGCGTGCGGGCAGCTGGCGGCTTCGGAGCGCTAGCAGCGGAATCGCCGGGGTAATCTTGGCCGGAAACCGTTAGATTTCCTGAAACATCGCATTTTCAATTTTTCGATACCTGAATACATCGTAATTTCCGACAGGGGAGCGCCACAGCGCTGAGAGTGCGGCATGGTCCGTGAGAGCGGACAACGGTCGCAGACCCTCTGAACCTTGCCCAGGTCATTCTGGGTAGGAAGTTCGGACACCACTCAAGCTGTTGCGCCCTGCCCGGGTTCCGGTCCGTCCGGAGTCCGGGCAGGGCCGCGTCTTCTCCTGGATATCCCAGGAGGAAAACCAGTGAGTATCACCAGCACCACCGCCGGAGTCGGAAGGGCCGCGGCCGCCGCTCTGGCCGCCGCGCTCGGGGTCTCCCTCCTCGCCGCCTGCGGTGGCGACGACGGGGGGAAGGCCGACGGAGGGACCCCGTCCAAGACCGTCACCCTCGTCAGCCATGACTCGTTCAACGCTTCGCCCGCCGTGCTCAAGGAGTTCACCAAGGAGACCGGCTACACGGTCAGGGTGCTGAAGAGCGGGGACGCGGGCGAGGCCCTCAACAAGGAGATCCTGACCAAGGGGTCCCCGCAGGGCGACGTTTTCTTCGGCGTCGACAACACGCTGCTCTCCCGGGCCCTCGGCAACGGCATCTTCACGCCGTACGAGGCGAAGGGGCTCGGGCGGGTCGACACGGCGGCGCGGCCCGACAAGGGTGAGTACCGGGTCACCCCGATCGACACCGGGGATATCTGCATCAACTACGACAAGAAGTATTTCGCGGACAGAAAGTTGGCGCCGCCGCAGTCCTTCGACGATCTGGTCAAGCCCGCCTACAAGAACCTGCTGGTCACCGAGAACGCCGCCACCTCGTCGCCCGGTCTCGGCTTCCTCCTCGGCACCGTCGCGCGGTACGGCGACGACGGCTGGCAGGACTACTGGAAGAAGCTGAAGGCCAACGGCGTCCAGGTCGTCGACGGCTGGGAGCAGGCGTACAACGAGTCCTTCTCGGGCTCCGCGGGCGGCAGGAAGGCCAAGGGGAACCGGCCCCTCGTCGTCTCGTACGCCTCCAGCCCGCCGGCCGAGGTGCTGTACGCCGAGCCGCGGCCGAAGACCGCCCCGACCGGGGTCGCCACCGGCACCTGCTTCCGGCAGACCGAGTTCGCCGGGCTGCTCAAGGGTGCGAAGAACGAGGCCGGGGGCAAGGCCCTGCTGGACTTCCTGATCAGCGGGAAGTTCCAGGCGGACATGCCGCTCAGCATGTTCGTGAACCCCGTGGTCAAGGATGTCGCGCTGCCGAAGCTGTTCACGGAGTTCGGCGCGACCGTCGACAAGCCGGAAACCGTCGCCCCGGCGAAGATCGCCGCCAACCGTGAGCAGTGGATCCAGTCGTGGTCCTCACTCGTAGTGAAGTAGCACGGCAGAAGCCCCCGAGGAAGCCCACGGGGAAGTCCATGAAGGGGCGGGCCGTGCGCGCCACCGCGCTGCGGCTCGCCCTCATGGCCGGGCCCGTCGCCTTCTTCGCGGTCTTCTTCGCCTACCCGGTGGCCGCGATCGTCGGGCGCGGGCTGAAGACCGGCGGCGGCTGGCAGCTCGGCCGGATCGCCGATGTCCTGGGCCGCCGGGACATCCTCGACGTGCTGTGGTTCACCGGCTGGCAGGCGCTCGCCTCCACCGCGCTGACCCTGCTGGTGGCGCTGCCCGGCGCCTATGTCTTCGCGCGCCTGGACTTCCCCGGGAAGCAGCTGCTGCGCGCGGTGGTCACCGTGCCGTTCGTCCTGCCGACCGTTGTCGTCGGTACGGCGTTCCTGGCGCTGCTCGGGCGCGGCGGACTGCTGGACGAGCTGGGGGGCGTACGGCTCGACACCACTGTCTGGGCGATCCTCCTCGCCCATGTCTTCTTCAACTACGCGGTGGTCGTACGTACCGTGGGCGGCCTCTGGGCACAGCTCGACCCGCGCCAGGAGCAGGCCGCGCGGGTGCTCGGCGCGGGACGGTTCACGGCCTGGTGGCGGGTGACGCTGCCCGCGCTCGCGCCCGCCGTGGCGGCGGCGGCGCTGATGGTGTTCCTGTTCACCTTCACCTCCTTCGGCGTCGTACAGATCCTCGGCGGACCCGGCTACTCCACCCTGGAGGTGGAGATCTACCGGCAGACCGCGCAGCTGCTGGACCTGCCGACCGCCGCCGTGCTGACCCTGATCCAGTTCGTGGCCGTCGGCGGGATCCTGGCGGTGCACGCGTGGACCGTACGGAAACGGGAGACCGCGCTGCGGCTGGTGGATCCCGGGCGGACCGCGAGCAGACCGCGCGGCGCCGGGCAGTGGGCGCTGCTGGGCGGGGTTCTCACCACCGTGATCCTGCTGATCGTGCTGCCGCTGGGGGTGCTGGTCGAGCGCTCCCTCGACGGGCCCGGCGGGTACGGGTTCGGTTTCTACCGGGCGCTCGGATCGGTCGAGGCCAGTGGGGGAACGTTTCTGGTGCCGCCGCTGGAGGCGGTCGGGAACTCGCTGTGGTACGCGCTGGCCGCGACCGGCATCGCCCTGGTCGTGGGCGGGCTGGCAGCCGCCGCGCTGGCCCGGCGGGCGGGCCGGCTCGTGCGGGGCTTCGACGCGCTGCTGATGCTGCCGCTGGGCGTCTCCGCCGTCACCGTCGGCTTCGGCTTCCTGATCACCCTCGACCGGCCGCCGCTGGATCTGCGGGCCTCCTGGATCCTCGTACCGCTCGCGCAGGCGCTGGTGGGCGTCCCCTTCGTCGTACGGACCATGCTGCCCGTCCTGCGCGCGGTCGACGGGCGGCTGCGCGAGGCCGCCGCGGTCCTCGGGGCGTCGCCGCTGCGGGTCTGGCGGGAGGTGGATCTGCCGCTGGTGCGCCGGGCGGTGCTGGTGGCGGCCGGGTTCGCGTTCGCCGTCTCGCTCGGCGAGTTCGGTGCGACGGTCTTCATCGCGCGCCCGGACCGGCCGACGCTGCCGGTGGCCGTGGCCCGGTTGCTGGGGCGGCCCGGTGAACTCAACTACGGGCAGGCGATGGCCCTGGCCACGGTCCTGATGGTGGTGTGCGCGGTGTCGCTGCTGGCGCTCGAACGTATCCGTACCGACCGTTCCGGAGAATTCTGATGGCCCTGCTGACCCTGTCGGACGTGACCGTGCGCTTCGGGAACCGCGAGGCCGCGCGCACCGCGCTCGACGCGGTGGACCTGGAGATCGCCGAGCACGAGATCGTCTGTGTGCTGGGGCCCAGCGGCAGCGGCAAGTCGACGCTCCTGCGGGTCGTCGCCGGGCTGCTGGAACCGGCCGGCGGCCGGGTGCTGCTCGACGGCGCCGACCAGTCGGGGACACCGGTCCACCGGCGCGGGGTCGGGCTGATGTTCCAGGACCACCAGCTCTTCCCGCAGCACGACGTGGGCGGCAACGTCGCCTTCGGGCTGCGGATGCGAGGCCTGCCGCGCGAGGAGCGCGCGCGCCGGGTGGCGGAGCTGCTCGACCTCGTCGGGCTGCCGGGCGCCGAGCCGCGCGCCATCGCCGCGCTCTCCGGCGGCGAGCAGCAGCGCGTCGCCCTGGCGCGCGCCCTCGCCCCCCGGCCCCGGCTGCTGATGCTGGACGAGCCCCTCGGCCAGCTCGACCGGGGCCTGCGCGAACGGCTCGTCGTCGAGCTGCGCGGCCTGTTCGGACGGCTCGGTACGACCGTGCTCGCCGTCACCCACGACCAGGGCGAGGCGTTCGCGCTCGCCGACCGGGTCGTGGTGATGCGCGACGGCCGGATCGCCCAGACCGGCACCCCGCTGGAGGTCTGGCAGCGCCCCGCCTCCGCGTTCGTGGCGCGCTTCCTCGGCTTCGACAACGTCGTGGCGGCAACCGTGCAAGGAGGGGCCGACGGGTTCGCCGACACCGTCTGGGGCCGGCTCCCGGTGCCCGCGGGCTCGGCCGGGGGCGAGCACACCGTACTCGTACGGCCCGCCGGGGTGCGGCTGACGGACCCCGCCGAGGGGCTGCGCTGCACGGTCGAGGCGCGTACGTTCCGGGGCAGCCGGGTGGCGCTGCTGCTGCGGCCGGACAGCGGGCCCGTCCTGGAGGCCGAGTGCGGGCTGCGCGACGCCCCGGACGAGGGCGCGACGGTCGGGGTGACCTTCGCCGTCGAGGACGTGGTGGTCCTGGCGGGCGACGGGCGGCCGGCTCGGCCCGTACAGGCGGCGGCGAAGCCGTCCTCCCGGACGCGGTAGCCGGTGATCAGCCCGTTCTCGACGCCGGCCGCATCGCGAAGGGCGATACGAACCTCCGGCCCGTCGCCCGTACGGTCCCGGCGAGCCACCCGCTGACCAGCGCCCGCGTGCCGTCCGCGCTGACCGCGTCGACCGCCGTCCCCGCCGGATCGGGCGTCTGGCCCTCGGCCGGCTCCCGGAAGTGGTCCGCGACCTCGGCGCGGGTCGAGCGCGGCCTGATCCCCTGCCGAGCGGCGGCGACGGCGTCGAGACCTCACAGGTCATCGCCCGGGGCGGGTGGCTCCCCCGCCCGTACCAGACCGAGTTCGTACGCCAGGATCACCGCCTGCGCCCGGTGCCGCAGGCGCATCTTCGCGAACAGCAGCCGCTGCGCCGAGTCCCGCTCGCGTCGCGTCTCCTCACGGGCGCGTACGGCGTCCCCGGCGCTGACCGCGCCCAGGATCACCGCGGTCAGGACGAGGGTCTCGGTGTAGAAACCGTCGTACGCGCGACCGCGCCTCCACGCTGCTGCCGACGCCCCGGGCCACCGGCCGCGCGGTGGAACTCGCCGGCCGGTACGGCTGCGGCACCGTCTGGTTCGGCGCGGCGGCGCCGCTCGGGCTGATGGCGGGACGGCTGCGGCAGGAGGCCGGGATACGGCGGATGGTCGCCACCACGCACGGCCACGAGGTGTGGTGGGCACGCACACCCGGTGCACGCGGGCTGCTGCGCCGGATCGGCGCGGGCGTCGACGCCCTGACCTGCCTCGGGGCGAGCACACGCGGGCCGATCGAGGCGGCGGCCGCCGGGCTGCCGGTCCTGGTGGGGGACTCGGGAGGGGCGCCCGACGCCGTGCGCGACGGGGAGACGGGACATGTCGTGGACGGCCGCCGCCCGGCGGACATCGCGGACCGGCTGGTCCAGCTGCTGGAAGACCGCGAAGGAGCACGCGGGATGGGGAGGAAGGGGCGCGCATGGGTGCGTACGGAATGGGACTGGGACCGGTCGTACGAACGACTGGCCGCGCTGCTGCGGTGAGGGCGATTCCGGTGGTTTCCGGGGACCGGGGCGCCGCCGCGATCAGGACGCGGTCAGCCGGGCGAGCGCCGCCGGAGCCTCGTCCACGCTGTCGACGAGCGCGATCCGGGACTCCATCCGCCGCTCCTTCGCCAGTGCCCGCAGCAGCGGCCAGGCCGGCAGCCGTTCCGTCCAGTGCGCGCGGTCGACCAGGACCATCGGGGTGGGTTCGCCGCGCGATCCGTAGTAGTTCGGGGTCGCGTTGTCGAAGATCTCCTGGACCGTGCCCGCCGCGCCGGGCAGGAAGATCACCCCGGAGTTGGAGCGGGCCAGCAGCCCGTCCTCCCGGGTCGCGTTGGCGAAGTACTTGGCGATGTGCGACGCGAAGGCGTTCGGCGGCTCGTGGCCGTAGAACCAGGTGGGGATGGCGATCGAGTCGTCGCCCTTGGGCCAGCGGCTCCGTACGTCGAAGGCGGTGAGCGCCCAGGCGGAGACGGAAGGGGTGAAGGAGGGCGCCCCGGCGAGGACGTCCAGCGCCTCGTCCAGCATCCCGTCCGGATGGGCCGCGGCGTACGCGCCGAGGTTCGCGGCCTCCATCGCCCCCGGCCCGCCGCCGGTGGCGACGGTCAGTCCGGTACGGGTCAGGGCGCGGCCCAGCCGCGCCGCGCCCGCGTACGCGGGGGTGCCGCGCTCCATCGCGTGTCCGCCCATGACGCCCACGATCCGCGCGCCGACGACGAGTTCGTCCAGGGCGTCCGACATCGCGTCGTCGTGGACCGAGCGCAGCATGGAGGCGAATATGTCGCCGTCGGCCCGGGTCCGCCGGAACCAGTCGTAGGCGCGGGCGTCCGGGGTGGCCTCGTAACCGCCGTCCGCGAGGCCCTCGAAGAGCTGGTCGGGGGAGTAGAGCAGCCCCCGGTAGGGATCGAACGGAAGGTTCGGTACGGGCGGGAACACCATGGCGCCATCGGCCCGTACCTTGTCCTCCGCGCCCGGCTCCATCGGGCAGCCGAGGAAGACGGCCCCGGCGGTGTCGGTGCGGAGCAGCTCGGGCGTACGGCCCGTCAGATCGACGGACTGCACCCGGTATCCGCCGAGCGTTCCGGCGGAGACGGTCCGGTCGAACTCGTCGAGGCTCTCGATCTCGCGGTCCTGGCCGGGGGCTGTGGACGGGGTGGGGTTCGCCATGCGGTCACGATAGGCGGTGGGCCGGGGAGGCGGCTCCCCGGCCCGTACGACAGACCGCTCAGGTGGTCAGGGGCACCGCCGCCAGGGCCGCCACCGCCCAGGTCAGCGGGGTGAACACGGCCAGGACCGTGGCCGCCCGCACCGCCGTCGCCGTACGCAGGAGCCCGGCGGGGGCGCCCGAGAGCCGCAGCGAGCGGGTGGTCGAGGCGCGGGCGTGCCGCGACTCCAGGACCGCCGTCAGGAGCGTGGCCGCCGTACAACCGATGACCAGGGCCGCGCCGAGCGCGGTGAGCGGGCCGAAGGGGCGCTCGTCGCCGGGGCCGTGGAGGGACGTCGCGGCGAAGGCGCCCGAGAGCACCGCGCACAGCACGCCCAGCGGGCGGCCGATCCGGCGGGCCTCGGCCATCAGCGTGCGGCCCGCCAGCAGCCGGACCGCGCCGGGGCGCAGGATCTGGAGCAGCCAGCCGCAGAGATGGGTGATGCCGGGACCGGCGAGGGCGAGCCCGAGAGCGGTCAGCGACCAGCCGGCCAGGACCCCCGCGGGACTGCCGTCGAACCGACCGGGCAGCGGCAGCACCGAACCGCCCCCGCCCCGGCTCGCGTACGTCTCGACGGCCAGCCCCGCCGCGAGGAGCGCGACCCCCCAGGGCAGCCCGGTGGGCGTGGGCGCCGGGTTCGGTACGGGAACGGGCGGCGCCGGGGCCGTACCCCCCGGGGCGTCGGCGCGGCCGCGTGCGCGCAGCGCCAGCCCCGTCGCCGTGGTCGCCAGGACGGGCACCACCGCCAGCAGCGTCAGCGCCGCGCCCAGCGGCAGTGGCCGGTCGGCGGCGAGCAGCTCGGCGCCCTTGCCGTCGAACGGCAGGCCGGTCAGATCGCCGCGCAGATGCAGGAAGAACAGCAGCGCCAGCGAGCTGCCCAGCGTGCAGGAGACCGCGGTCGAGATGGCGGCCAGCAGGGTCAGCCGGGCCGGGCCGAGCCCCACCGCCGAGAGTCCGGGGCGCGGCCGGGTGCCCGGGTCCGCACGGGCCACCGCGACCGCGAACTGCACGGCCGCCGCCAGCGGGACCAGACACCACAGCAGCCGCACCGTGGCCCCGGCCGGGTGGCCCATCGCCCGGCCCAGGGTGCACAGCAGCAGGAAACCGACCCCGGCGGAGGCGGCCGCGACCAGCAGCCTGCGCAGCAGGACCAGGGGGCCGGTGCCACGGCCTAGACGGAGAGCGAGCACGCATCCCGCCCTTCCGCCTCGGACGGCAGGAGCGAGCCGACCCGACGGCCGTCGACCAGTGTGACCGCACGGTCCGCCAGCGTCGCGGCCTCGGTGTCCAGGGTGGCCAGCACGACGGTGATGTGGTGCGAGCGGGCCGCCGTGGTCAGCGTGCGCAGCACCTGCGCCCGGTCCGTGCGGTGCAGCGGCGCGGTCGGCTCGTCGGCGAAAAGCACCGTCGGCGTGGTGACCAGGGCGCGCGCGACCGCGACGCGCTGCTGCTGCGCCCGGAGCAGGGCGTACGGCCGTTTCCTGGCGACCGTGCCGATGTCCAGGCGCTCCAGCCACTCCAGCGCGGTCGCCTTGGCGGCGCGGTGGGACGCGCCGCGCATCAGCAGCGGCAGGGCCGCGTTCTCCCAGGCGTTCAGCTCGGGGACGAGGGACGGCTCGGGGCCGATCCAGCCGAAGCGGTCGCGGCGCAGCCGTTCGCGCAGGGCGGCGCTCATGGTGTGGACCGGCGAGCTGTTGAACCAGACCTCGCCCTGGCGGGGGACGAGCTGGCCCGACAGACAGCGCAGCAGGGTCGTCTTGCCGGAGCCGCGCGGGCCGTTGACGGCGAGGATCTCGCCCTCGCGGACACCGAGCGAGACTCCGTCGAGGGCGGGCGATCCGTTGTGGAAGCAGCTCAGGGAACGCGCCCAGAGCACGTCGTTGTCCGGCGGGGCCACCATGGCGTACACCTCGGTTCTGATCTGACGTACCGTCCCCGTCCCCGTTCAGGGAGCGGAGACGGGGACGGTCGGTCACAGGCACGGTAGGGGTGGCCGGGCGGGGTGGGCGGACAGCACGTGGCCCGGATGCCGCCCTTCTCACCCGAAAGGGGGCACCAGGACCTGCGCGCGGCCGGTCCCTCAGGGCCGGTCCGAGCCGACCTTGAGGTAGACGAAGCTCTCGGTGGAACGCACGCCGGGGAGCGCGCGGATCCGTTTGTTGATGACGTGCAGCAGATGGTCGTCGTCCACGCAGACGATCTCGACCATGAGGTCGAAGGAGCCCGCGGTCATCACCACGTGCGCGCACTCGTCCAGCGCGGACAGCGCGTCCGCGACCGCTTCCGTGTCGCCCTCGACTTTGACGCCGACCATCGCCTGCCGCCGGAAACCGGCGGTGACCGGATCGGTGACGGCGACGATCCGCATCACGCCCTGGTCGATCAGCTTCTGGACGCGCTGGCGCACGGCCGCTTCGGAGAGACCGACGGCCCTGCCGATCGCGGCGTACGGGCGGCGCCCGTCCTGCTGGAGCTGTTCGATGATCCCGAGGGATACGGAATCGACGGCGGGCGCCGCCGCGCCACCGGGCCGGGAACAGGGCCTCGGACCGGCCGGGGGGCCGGCCTGCGGGGTGGGCCCGCTCTCCGCCTTGGACTCTGCGCTACTTGCCACGCGGTTACTGTGCACCGCTCCTCGTCCGTACCGCAACCGTTCACCGATGGAATCCGTTGTTCAGGCGCCTGGATTTCGCTGAATCCGAAGTAATAGAACGGAGGCTCTATTGAAAGCGAAGGTCGAATGATTAAGGTGGGTGTCTCACCCATTGGACATCTGACTAGGGAGGGGTGGCAGTGACCACCGAACCGCGCCGGTTGCGCAACTACATCGACGGAGAGTTCCGGGACGCCGCGGACGGGCGGACCATCGAGGTGGTCAACCCGGCCACCGGCGAGGTGTACGCCACGTCCCCGCTTTCGGGACAGGCCGATGTCGACGCCGCGATGAAGGCGGCCGCCGCTGCCTTCCCGGCCTGGCGGGACGCCACCCCGGCCGAGCGCCAGCGCGTACTGCTCAAGATCGCGGACGCCTTCGAGGAGCGGGCGGAGGACCTGATCGCCGTCGAGTCCGAGAACACCGGCAAGCCCCTCGAACTGACCCGCACCGAAGAGATCCCGCCGATGGTGGACCAGATCCGCTTCTTCGCGGGCGCCGCCCGGATGCTCGAAGGCCGCTCCGCCGGGGAGTACATGGAGGGCCACACCTCCATCGTCCGCCGCGAGCCGGTCGGCGTCTGCGCCCAGGTCGCGCCGTGGAACTACCCGATGATGATGGCCGTCTGGAAGTTCGCGCCGGCCCTCGCCGCCGGGAACACCGTGGTGCTGAAGCCGTCGGACACCACCCCCGCCTCGACCACGCTGATGGCCGAGATCATCGGGGCGATCGTCCCCAAGGGCGTCTTCAACATCATCTGCGGCGACCGCGACACCGGCCGCGCGATGGTCGAGCACCCGATCCCGGCGATGGCCTCCATCACCGGTTCCGTACGGGCGGGCATGGAGGTCGCCGGGTCGGCGGCCAGGGACCTCAAGCGCGTCCACCTGGAGCTGGGAGGCAAGGCACCGGTCGTCGTCTTCGACGACCTCGACAGCGCCGCCCTCACCAAGGCCGCCGAGGACATCGCGGTCGCGGGCTACTTCAACGCGGGCCAGGACTGTACGGCCGCCACCCGGGTCATCGTCCACGAGTCGGTCCACGACGAGTTCGTGGCGGCGCTCGCGAAGGCCGCCGCCGGTACGAAGACCGGCGCCGCCGACGACGAGGACGTGCTGTACGGCCCGCTCAACAACGCCAACCAGCTGGCACAGGTCTCCGGCTTCATCGAGCGGCTGCCCGCCCACGCCAAGGTCGAGGCGGGCGGCCACCGCGTCGGCGACCGGGGCTACTTCTACGCGCCGACCGTCGTCTCCGGGCTCGAACAGGACGACGAGATCATCCAGAACGAGGTCTTCGGCCCGGTCATCACCGTCCAGTCCTTCACGGACGAGGCGCAGGCCCTGGAGTACGCCAACGGCGTCGACTTCGCGCTCGCCTCCTCCGTCTGGACCAAGGACCACGGGCGCGCGATGCGGATGTCGAAGGCGCTGGACTTCGGCTGCGTGTGGATCAACACCCACATTCCGCTGGTCGCGGAGATGCCGCACGGCGGCTTCAAGAAGTCCGGATACGGCAAGGACCTCTCGGCGTACGGCTTCGAGGACTACACCCGCATCAAGCACGTGATGACCTCGCTCGACAGCTGACGCGAGAGCCTTCGCGCGTACGTGGGCCGTGTCCCCCCGGGGCGCGGCCCGCCGTCCGAACGGGGCTTCCGGGCACCGCCGTCCGAACGGGGCCTCCGGGCACCGCCGTGCCGGAACGGGGCCTCCACGCATCAGCGTTGGGCCAGAATCGACCGTATGAGCGATCACCGCCGCGTACGGACGCGGCGGTGACCCTCGGCCTGCCGAGCGCCCGGATCCTGCACGACGCCGAGGAACCGGCCGCCGGACCCCGCTGGATCAGGGCGAACCTGCCCGCGCTGCGCACCCGCCTGCCCCAGGCCCCGAACGGGTCTGGCGTTCCCTGGAGGGGATCGACCGGCGCGAGTTCGCCGTGGCCGTCGGGGTGATGGGCGCCGCGTCCGCCGCCGGGCCGCGTACCGGCGGCTGGTCCGTCTTCTACCAGGGCACGCTGGACGGCTTCGGCCTGCACGGCCTCGTCCATCCCGCCGCCGTACGCGGCTACATCCTCGGCTCCGTGACCTCGCCGCTGATCGTGGTGCCCTTCACGCTCCGGGCGCGCGGGCGACTCCGGCGCGCCGGAGTGCTCAAGCCCGCGCGGGCGCGCGACGCCGTCGTGGGTACGGCGCTCACGGCGGGCGTCACGTTCCTCTCGCACGCTGTCGCGCGCCGGATCGTCGCCGCCCGCTGACGGGACGCCCCGTTTGATAGGGACCGCCGCGTTTGTTGGTGATCGCCCCAGCGGGCATCCTGGGAGGTGCGGGGGGCGCGCGGAGGCGAATCGAGAGCAATGAGCACTGGTGGCAGCACTTCTCACGACGGGTCGGACGGTCGCCGGGAGCGGGATACCGCGGCCGTGGTCACCGTGGACGCGCGCGGGCTGGCCACCGGATGGAGCAAGGGCGCGACCCGGCTTCTGGGTTACACGGCGGCGGAGACGGTCGGCCGCCCGGCGGCCGGCCTCCTCGCGCCGGGCCCGGCGGCCGACGCGCTGCGACGCGGCGCGGAATGGAGCGGCACCGCCGCCGTACGCCACAAGGACGGCCACCTCCTCGACCTCGGGGTGCTGTCCTGTCCCGTACTGGACGGCGACGGCAGAGCCCAGGGGCTGGTGGTGACCGCGGTGGCGCCGCCGCGGGACGCCTCCCCGCTGACGGTGGAGGCATCGGTCGCCCAGGCGCCGGTCGCCATGTCGGCCTTCGACAACGACCAGCGGTACATCAGGCTCAACGACGCGGCCTGCCGGATCCTGGGCTCCACGGAGGAGGAGCTGCGCGGCCGGGTCTTCTCCGACACCCTCCCCGACGACCCGGACAGCCGTAACTTCCTGGACCGCCTCCAGGAGGTCTCCCGTACCGGAAAGGCCGTGCACTACGAGAGCTACACCCGGGCCATCGCCTCGACCCGGGTGCACGCCTGGAACGTCCACATGTGGCCCGTGCGGGACGCGGAACAGCGCCAGCACGGGGTCGCCATGCTGGCGTTCGACAGCAGCGAGCAGTACTGGGCCCGGCAGCGGCTGATCCTGCTCACCGAGGCGGGCACCGCCATCGGGACCACCCTCAACGTCGTCCGCACCGCGGAGGAACTGGTCGCGCTGACCGTACCGATCCTGTCCGACTTCGGCACCATCGATCTGCTCGACTCCGTCCTGCGCGGCGAAGAACCGGCCGAGGGCCCGATCGACACGGCGGTACGGCTGCGGCGCGTCGCCCAGAAGGCCGCCGACCCGCACATCACCACCGGGGCGGTCGATCTCGGCGGCCTCGAAACCTACCCCGAATCCTCACCGCCCGCCCGCTGTCTGGCGACCGGCGGTCCCGCGCTGAGCAGCCGGGGCGACCCCGACTTCACCCTGTGGCTCGGGGACAACGAGGCCAGGGCGAGGATGGTCCGCGACCACGGGGTGCACTCCCTGATGGCCGTGCCGTTGAAGGCGCGCGGCATCACGCTCGGCGTGGCCGTCTTCACCCGGGGCCCCCGCCTCGAACCCTTCGAACCGGACGATGTGGTCCTCGCCCAGGAACTCGCCGGGCGGGCCGCCGTCTGCATCGACAACGCCCGCCGCTACACCCGCGAGCACACCACCGCGCTGGCCCTCCAACGCAGCCTGCTCACCCAGCGCATGCCCGACCAGGCGGCCGTGGAGGTCGCCTCCCGCTATCTGCCCGCGGGCTCCCGCGCCGGGGTCGGCGGCGACTGGTTCGACGTGATCCCGCTCTCCGGCAATCGCGTCGCCCTGGTCGTCGGCGATGTCGTCGGCCACGGCATCCACGCCTCCGCGGCCATGGGCCGACTGCGTACCGCCGTCCGCACCCTCGCCGATGTGGACCTGCCGCCCGACGAACTGCTCACCCACCTCGACGACCTGGTCAGCCATCTCATCGCGGAGGACAACGACGCGGCCGTCTCGGCGGCGGAGGCCACCGGGGAGTTCGGCGCCACCTGTCTGTACGCGGTCTACGACCCGGTCTCCCGGTACTGCGCCCTGGCCTCGGCCGGGCACGTCCCGCCCGCCGTACGCCTTCCCGACGGCACGGTCGAGATCATCGAGATCTCCACCGGGCCACCGCTGGGCGTCGGCGGAGTGCCCTTCGAGATCACCGAACGCGAACTGCCGGAAGGCAGCGTGCTCGCCCTGTACACCGACGGGCTGATCGAGAGCCGGGACCACGACATCGACGAGGGACTGGAACGGCTGCGCACCGCGCTCGCCACGGCGCCCGAACCCCGCGCGGCGCCCGACGAACCGTCGGACCTGTCGCTGGAGAACCTCTGCGACCGTCTGATCTCGACGCTCCTGCCCGACCGCCCCTCCGACGACACCGCCCTCCTCGTCACCCGCACCCGCGCGCTCCACTCCGACCAGGTGGCCTCCTGGGACCTGACCGGCGACCCGGCGCAGGTGGCGGGCGCCCGGCTGAACGCCTCGGCCCAGCTCACCGCCTGGGGCCTCGACGACGCCGCGTTCGTCACCGAACTCGTGGTCAGCGAGCTGGTCACCAACGCGATCCGGTACGGAGCCGAACCCATCAGGCTCCGGCTGATCCGCGACCGTACGCTCATCTGCGAAGTCTCGGACGGCAGTAACACAGCACCCCATCTGCGCCGCTCCCACGCCTTCGACGAGGGCGGCCGCGGGCTGCTGCTGGTCGCCCAGCTCACCCAGAGCTGGGGCACCCGCCAGTCCGCCAACGGCAAGACCATCTGGGCCGAACAGGTGCTCTCCCCTCTCGCGGAGTCGTAACCGCTCAGCGGCTGCCGGGGGTCCGCAGCAGCCGGGACAGGACATCGATCCGGTTGGTGGTGATCGAGTCGACGCCGCGCGCGATCAGCCGTCGCATCGAGCGCCGGGTGTCCACGGTCCAGGCCGAGACCAGCAGTCCGTCCCGGTGGGCGCGGTCGGTCAGCTCCCGGCCGACCAGCCCGAAGCGGTAGTTGAGCCAGCGGGGACGGACCGCCGCGAGCAGCACGGGACGCGGGGGCGCCAGGCTGGTCCAGGTCAGCGCGATCTCGGCGGCCGGGTCGGCGGCGCGGACGGCGAGCATGGCGGCCGGGCCCGCGCAGTAGTACACCCGCTCGGCGGCCCCGCACGCGCGCACCGTGCCGACGACCGTCCGTACCGAGGACGCGGAGGCGCCCGGCAGATCGATCATCAGCCGGGCGGACCCCCCGCCCGCCGCCTCCGCGCCGAGGACATCACGGAGCGCCGGCACCCCGCCCCGGGTCAGGGCGCGCAGCTCGTCGTAGGTCAGCTCCGCGACCCGCCGGTCATGCCCCCACAGCCGTCCCAGCGAGGAGTCGTGCAGCAGTACGGGGACACCGTCCCGGGTGAGCCGGACATCGATCTCGACCGCGTCCGCCCCGCGCTCGCGCGCGGAGCGCACCGACGGCAGGGTGTTCTCGCGGAGGCGGTACGGATCGCCGCGATGCCCCACGGCGACGACGGCGCGCGGCGGTTCGCCGAGGTGGCCGGCCATGGTCAGCGGGCGAGCCACGCGGCGGTGTACGCGTCGATCTCGGCGGCGATCCGCCGCTTGCCCGCCGGGTCGAGGAAGGACGCCTCTACCGCGTTCTTCGCGAGATCGGCGAGACCCCGCTCGTCCAGGCCGAGCAGCCGGGCGGCGACCGCGTACTCCTGGTTGAGGTCCGTGCCGAACATCGGCGGATCGTCGCTGTTGACCGTCACCAGCACCCCGGCCGCGACCATCTCCTTGATCGGGTGCCGGTCGAGGTCGGTGACCGCGCGGGTGGCGATGTTGGAGGTGGGGCAGACCTCCAGCGGGATACGGCGCTCCGCGAGGTACGCCAGCAGCTCCGGGTCCTGGACGGCGCTGGTGCCGTGGCCGATGCGCTCCGCGCGCAGCTCGCGCAGCGCGTCCCAGATCGTCCCGGGACCGGTGGTCTCCCCGGCGTGCGGCACGGAGTGCAGACCCGCGTCGATCGCCCGGTCGAAATACGGCTTGAACTGCGGCCTCGGCACCCCGATCTCGGGGCCGCCGAGACCGAAGGAGACCAGCCCCTCGGGGCGCAGGTCCACCGCGAGCCGGGCGGTCTCCTCGGCGGCCTTCAGCCCGGCCTCGCCCGGGATGTCGAAGCACCAGCGCAGCACGACCCCCAGCTCGGCCTCCGCCGCCTTCCTGGCGTCCTCGATCGCCTCCATGAAGCCCTGCTCGGGGATGCCGCGGCTGGTCGAGCTGAACGGAGTGACCGTCAGCTCGGCGTAGCGGATGTTCTGCCGCGCCATGTCGCGGGCGACCTCGAAGGTCAGCAGCCGGACGTCCTCCGGGGTGCGGACCAGATCGACGACGGAGAGATAGACATCGATGAAGTGTGCGAAGTCGGTGAAGGTGAAGTAGTCGGAGACCGCCTCGGGGTCGGTGGGCACCTTGGAGTCCGGGTGCCGGGCGGCCAGTTCGGCCACGATGCGGGGCGAGGCGGAGCCGACATGGTGGACATGCAGCTCGGCCTTGGGCAGCCCCGCGGCGAAGGGGTGCAGATCGGTCATCGGGATCCTCCGGGTACTGAGGCGCGGTTGTCCGGTTGTGTGCGTGGAGCACGGCGCGGGTGGTGGGCGCTGTGTGGTGGTACGGGCGTGGGTCATCGTAGGCCGGGCCGGTTCCGGGCCGGGCGGAGGCCGTAGCATGACGGAATCACGATGGGGGAGGCCCATGTCTGACAAGAGCGAGCAGTCGGCGGGTGGCTACGAGCCGAGCGATCCCTGGGCTCCGCCGGAGCACAGAACGTCGCTGGACAAGTCGGCGTCACCGCAGCAGCCGCCGCAGCCACCACAACCGCAGTCACCGCAGCCGCCGGCCGGCTCCGTGCACGACCAGCCGACCGTCATCGGCATGCCGGCCGCGTCCGGCTCCGTACCGCCACCGCCCACCGCCCCCGGGGGACCGGCCCAGGGCGCGACGGGTCCGTACGGCTACCCGGGCGTGCCGCCCCAGTCCACCCCGGGCGCCCAGCAGTCCGCCTCGCCCTTCGGCGCGCCGACGGGCGCCGGGACGGGGCCCGGCTACGGCTACCCCGGCTATACGGCCCCCGCCCCCGCCGCGTCCGGATATCCGGGATACGGCCAGACCGGCTGGCAGCAGAGCCCGGCCAACGGTATGGGCGTCGCCGCGCTGGTGCTCGGGATCATCGCCATGGTCACCTTCTGTTTCTGGGGTCTGGGCGTCATTCTCGGGGTCCTCGCCCTGATCTTCGGGATCGTCGGCCGCCGCCGGGCCACCCGGGGCGAGGCCACGAACGGCGGGATGGCGCTGGCGGGCATCATTCTCGGTGCCATCGGTGCCGTGCTCAGCGCCGCGTTCCTCGCCTTCCTGGTCTTCGCGATCGCCTATGGCGAGAGCGGGAACGCGACCTATGACGATCCCTTCGCCACCTCGTTCTCGGTGAGCGCCGGCCGTTAGAACCGTGTGGCCAGGGCAGTGACCACAAGCACCGGGCGGGCTGTTCTCAGTCCGCCCGGAGCCGTTCACGGGCCTCCATCAGCGCGTAACCCAGCAGATTGAGCCCGCGCCAGCGCGCGGGATCCCCGGCCCGCGCGTCGTCCGCGGCCAGGCCGATGCCCCAGATCCGGTCCAGTGGGCTGGCCTCGACGAGTATGCGCTCGCCCGTGGCCAGCAGGAATCCGCGCAGCCCGGGGTCCTGGCCGAATTTGTGGACGCTGCCCTCGACGACGATGCCGAAGCGCTCGCGCTCCCAGACCGTCTCGTCGAAGCCGCGCACCAGCCGCCCCGCCTTCTTGGCCAGCGCCGGATTCGCCGCGCCCACCGCGCGCCGCTCCGCCTCCCCGTCCTCGAAGAGCCGCGCCTTGCGGGCCATCATCCAGTGCTCCGCCGTCGCGTACTCGACGCCGTCGACGGTGAAGGGCGCGGGCCACCACTGACTGAGACAGCTCGCGTCGAGCGAGCCGTCCCTCCGGGGGGCGTGCCCCCAGAAATGCAGATATTTGGCCCTCTGGTCCCCCGTGGTTTTCTTCATGCCCGCAGTCTGACATCCATCACTGACAGTCACCATCGATATAGGCCGTCCCCACCCCGCCGCCCGTGCTGTGATGCGGATCACCTCGAGTGGTGGCGGAACCCGCGTCATCGACGGGCCTCTTCCCCTTCTCCCCATGGACGGACTGTCCAGCAGGGCGACGGTCCCACCACAGGAACGGGAGGCCGGGCCGATGGCGGGCGCGGGGGTAAAGAGTGCGGTGGAGTGGCTGGTCTCGGTGGCGCCGGATCCGGACGTCTGCCGGTGGGAGTGGGAGCGCGGCACCCTGGGGGTGGCGCTCCTGCCGGCGGGCAAGCTCTGGGACGTGCTGATCCTGCCCGGGGTGCTGGGCTATCCGACGCTGGACGTGCTGAGCGGGCTCGTCGACCGCCCGGGGCCGGTGCTCGCCGACTTCGGCGACTCCCGGATGGGCTTCTTCGTGCAGCCGGGCACGGTGGAGCGGTGGATCGGTACGGGGGTGCGGGGCGCGGGCGCCGGCACCTGGATCGTGGTCCCGTACCCGGGCCGGGCCTGCGGCGGTGTGCGCTGGCTGGTCCCGCCGGACGGCTCGGGCACGCTCACGGACGCGACGCTGCTGGAGCTGGCGATGCACGAGGCGGCGGCGGTGATGGCGGCCGGGGACGGGGTCTGAGGAGCCCGCCGGGAGGGGCCTGACCAGGAGTCCGCCGGGGACGGGGGCCGGCTGGAAGTCCGCCGGGGGCAGGGCCGGCTAGGAGTCCGCCGGGAACGTGCCCCGGGAGTCCTCGGGGAGATCCCGGCCGGCGGCCCGCCGCTGCCGGAAGTCCAGTGCGCGCAGCGTCCGTTCCAGCGCGATCAGCACCATCGCGCACAGCGGCACGCTGCCGAGGACGTCCAGCGGCCAGTGGTAGCCGCGCAGGACCAGCCCGATGCCCGTCGCCACGGTCAGCAGGGCGGCGACGGGCACCGTCCTGCGCGCTCCCGCGTACGGGGCGAGCAGCAGGGCGGCGGCCCCGTACGCGACCATCGCCGTGGCCGTGTGCCCCGACGGGTAGTAGCCGGTGGCGTCGGTGAGCGGGCCCGGCCGGTCGATCCAGAGCTTGAGCGGTACGACCAGGACGGGCACCGCGGCCATCGCGGCCCCGGCCGCCAGCGCCCGTGCCCATGGGCCGCGCCACAGCGCGTACCCGATGGCGACGGCCAGGACGGGCAGCGCCACCGCCGTGCCGCCGAGATCGGCGAGGAACTCCGTGAGGGGCCGGGGGCCGTGCCCGGCGAGCGCGAGACCGAGGCGCTCGTCGGCGGCGCGCACCGGTCCGCCGTCCGCGACCTGCCAGGTGACCAGGGCGAAGAGCACCGCGCAGAGGGCAGGGGCGAGGATCATCGTGTGCGACCTCGGGAGAATCGAGTACGACCTCGGGGGAAAAGAAGTCGGCCGCCCGGGAACAGGGGGGGTAGTTCCGGGGCGGCCGTGCTGACCGGGACCCGCGCGCCCCGGGGGGTTTGGGGCGGGCGGCCATCCGATCGGTGAGGAGATCCGGAGCCAGAGGCTCCAACAGTGTGCGCGAAGGCACAACCGAAGCGGCGCTGGGGATGCCCCGCATCGGTTTCGCCCGCAGTCTCCTGCGAGCGGGGTGTATCTCTCATCTGGGAAAACCGTACGTCAGGGGAGGAGCGGCCAACAGCCACAACGGCCTCCCGCCATCGCCCTCGCACACGTTCTTCACAGTGCCTGACGGGTGTGTCGGTGGGATTCACCATTCCCCCGGTTCACCGGCCGATTCGGCCGACGTGAACCGGGGAAGGGCCGCCACGGACCGGGATCGCTCCTTCGCCACCCCGGCGTACGCCGGTGGTGATCAGAGTCCGGCGAGTCCCTCCTCGATGATGTCCAGGCCCTCGTTCAGCAGGTCCTCCCCGATCACCAGCGGCGGCAGGAAGCGCAGCACATTGCCGTACGTACCGCAGGTCAGGACCAGCAGCCCCGCCGCGTGGCACGCCTTGGCCAGTGCGGCCGTCGCCTCCGGGGCGGGCTCCTTGGTGGACCGGTCCCTCACCAGCTCGATCGCGATCATCGCGCCACGGCCCCGGACGTCGCCGATCACGTCGTACTTCTCCTGGAGGGCGGAGAGCCGCGTCTTCATGACCGTCTCGATACGGCGGGCCTTCGCGGCGAGGTCCAGCTCCTTCATCGTCTCGATGGAGCCGAGCGCGCCGGCACAGGCCACCGGGTTCCCGCCGTACGTACCACCGAGTCCGCCGGCGTGCGCCGCGTCCATCATCTCGGCGCGGCCGGTGACGGCGGCGAGCGGCAGACCGCCCGCGATGCCCTTGGCCGTGGTGATCAGATCGGGTACGACGCCCTCGTCCTCGCACGCGAACCACTGGCCGGTGCGGCAGAAGCCGGACTGGATCTCGTCCGCCACGAACACGATCCCGTTGTCCTTCGCGAACGTCGCCAGAGCCGGCAGGAAGCCCTTGGCCGGCTCGATGAACCCGCCCTCGCCGAGCACCGGCTCGACGATGATCGCGGCGACGTTCGCGGCACCGATCTGCTTGCTGATCTGGTCGATGGCCTGCGCGGACGCCTCCGGGCCGCAGTTCTCGGGACCGGTCGGCCAGCGGTAGCCGTAGGCCATCGGCATCCGGTAGACCTCCGGCGCGAACGGGCCGAAGCCGTTCTTGTACGGCATGTTCTTCGAGGTCAGCGCCATCGTCAGATTCGTACGGCCGTGATAGCCGTGGTCGAAGACCACGACCGCCTGGCGCTTGGTGTACGCGCGGGCGATCTTCACGGCGTTCTCGACGGCCTCGGCGCCCGAGTTGAACAGCGCGGACTTCTTGGCGTGGTCGCCCGGGGTCAGCTCCGCGAGCTGCTCGCAGACCTCGACGTACCCCTCGTACGGCGTGACCATGAAACAGGTGTGGGTGAAGTCCGCGAGCTGGGCGGCGGCCCGGCGCACGACGGCCTCGGCGCTGGCGCCCACCGAGGTCACGGCGATACCGGAACCGAAGTCGATCAGCCGGTTGCCGTCCACGTCCTCCAGGATCCCGCCGCCCGCGCGCGCGGTGAAGACGGGCAGTACGGATCCCACCCCGGCGGCGACCACGGCGGCACGGCGGGCCTGGAGCTGCTGGGACTTGGGACCGGGGATGGCGGTGACGAGTCGGCGCTCCTGCGGAACAGCGGTCATGAAGGGCTCCTGGGTAGGCAGGGGGGTGGTCCGGGGTGTGTCCGGGCGGGCTCGGGGACAGCCCCGGGGGGATCCGGGGGTCATCGGGGTTTTATCGCAGGCTAGGGCGGCGGAGGGGGACCGGGCATGCGCCGTTCGGGAGTGCTCGCCGCGTGTCGTTGTCCGTGGTGGACAGGGCGGGCGGGAGTGCGGTGGCGTCCCGGGGCGTGCGAGCCGGTGCGTACCCCGTGAACGCCGTTGGTATGGCAATACATTGAGGGCGGACAACGGGTGACGGCGCAGGGGGCAGGAGTACCAATGGACACCGACGGCACGCACGACTCGCGGGGTACACGGGCCAACCCGGTGCCGCGCCCCGCCGCGCCCCCGCCGCAGCCGCCGCCCCGGCCCGCGTACGCCCCCGGCGCGTCCTCCTCGTTCGTCGAGTGGCTGCGCGCCCCGCGCCCGGCGCGCGAGCCCGGCGTGTGGCGGTACGGCCACACGCCGCGTCCGCCGGAGAAGCCCGAAGGGGTTCCCGACCGAGCGCTGATCGTCGGTGTGCTGATCTCCGCGCTGATCACCACGTTGATCTGGGCGCTCTGGCGCAACGGCTACATCCCGTACCGGCTGGTCCCCCTGAAGCTCTTCACCCCGGGCGACTGGTGGTACGCGGGCAGCTTCGGCGGACCGAGGACGCGCGAGGCCGGCGAAGCCGTCGTCGTGTACGAGGCGCTCCTCTTCGGTGTGCTGGTCTACTTCTGCGCCCGGATGGGCAACTGGGCCGAGCTGTTCCGGCGCCATGTCGTGAGCCGGGGACAGCCCTTCCTCGCCGGGGTCACCGCGCTGCTGGGCGCGCTGGCGCTGCTGCTGGTGTGGAAGGAGACGGTGCCGGTCGCCAGGCCCGTCCTGATCGTGGTGGTCTGGATCGCGGGCGGTGAGCTGTTCCAGAGCCAGGGCGTGGTGAATGTGATCTACGTACTGATCAGCGCGGCCGTTCTGTGGCCGTTCGCCCGGCTGGGCAACTGGCGCGGGCTGTGGGCGGCCCGGTTCCGCGCGGCCCCGCTGCCCGCCGGCGCCCCGGCCCCCGGGCCGTCCCCCGCCGAGTGGCCCGAGCTGCGGGCGGCGGGCGAGACGGACGCCGCCGACACGCTGACCGCCGAGGCCAGGACCGGCCGGATGAACGACGTGGACTGCGTACGGCTGCGCCACGCCTGGGCCGGCGCGCGGGACCGCCCCGAACGTATCCGCCCCTTCACCGACGCGGTCCTGCGCCAGGGCGCCGCCGCCCTCACCCACCCCTCCGGCGCCCGCGACCTGCCCCGGCGGGCCGCCCGGCACGATCTGCTGACCGGCCAGGTCCGGATCGGCCGCTGTGCCGACGACCCGCACAACCCCTACGAGCGCCGGGGCTCCGGGCTCGCCCTCGACCCCGCGCTGCTGGGCACCTCCCTGCTGGCGGTCGGTCCCCCGGGGACCGGCAAGTCGGGGAGGCTGGTGGGGCCCGTCGTCGAGTCCCTCGCCCTCCAGGCGCTCGCCGGACAGGCCGCCGTCGTCGCGGTCGGCGCGACGGGCACCCCGCTGGGTCACGACAACGCGTACGACGTCGTCATCCGGATCGGTGATCCGGGATCACGCCACGACTTCGACCTGTACGCGGGGACCACCGACCCGGACGAGGCGGCCTCCGTCCTCGCGGAGGGCCTGGTCGGCGACCTCGCCACCGTGGACAGCAGGCGCGCGGCCGCCGCGCTGGCCCAGCTGCTCGGCCCGTACCACGCGGCCCACGGCCGCTTCCCCGCCGTACCCGACCTGCGGGAACTGCTCGACGGCGCGCCCGCGGCGCTCGCGGCACTGCGGGCGGCGCTCGGGGCGGCCGGTCAGCGGCCGATGCTCCGCGAGCTGGACGCGCGCGCCCGGCAGGCGGGCAGCGCGGGCGATCCGGGACCGCTGCTCTCCGACCGGATCGCGCTGCTCGACCGGCCCGCGTTCGCCGGGTTCTTCCGGACCGGACCGGACACCCGCGCCTTCTCGCTGCGCTCCGTGGAGCAGGCGCCCGTACGGGTACGGATCGATCTGCCCGAGCGCGGTCAGGCGGAGGCGTCCCGGCTGCTCGCCCGGCTGATCCTCGCGCAGTTCACGGCGGTCGCGGCGGCCCGTACGGACCGTTCGCTCTTCGTCTGCCTGGTCCTCGACGACGCCACGCACACCCTCACCCCGGAGACCGTCAGGGGCGTACGCCGGCTCCGGTCCGTGAACGCGGGCGCCGTGCTCGCGCTGCGGACCATCGACGATGTGGCGGAGGGGCTGCACACCGCGCTCCTCGGCGCGGTCGGCTGCCACATGTCCTTCCCCGGCGTCACCACCTGGGACGGCAAGCGCTTCGCCGAGTCCTGGGGCAAGGAGTGGGTGGAGACCCGCGAGGTCGCCCGGCACACCGTCTTCGCCGACCAGCCGTTCACCCGGGCCCTGCATGCCCTGCGCAAGCTCGTCACCGGCAGGGCCGTCACCACCGACGCCGTGACCGTGCGCCAGGTCGAGCGCGAGCGGTGGTCCGCATCCGAACTGGCGAACTCCGTCCCGGCGGGCCACGCGGTGCTCTCCCTGCGGACGGTACGTGGCGAGCACACGCCACCGCTGCTGGTGGACCTGGACGGCTGACCGCCCGTACGACCGGCGCGGGGCCGGGGCGCGCAGGTGTGGGCGCGGGGACCTGGCCGTACAGGCGCGCCCGGGTCAATCGTACAAGCGCACCATTCCGGTCGGACGCGATGGCAGAATTCGGGGTACGCCGTTCCTGCGGGACGGCGCATTCGCCCACGGGCCGGACCGCCCCGCCCCGCCATCTCCGAAGGCCCTACGGTTCCCCCATGCCGCCCACCCTCGCCTGGCTCCTCCAGCACTCGGCGCTCAACCTCTCCGTGCACGCGGGGGAGGACCGGCTGCGTACGCCCGTGCGCTGGGTCCACGCCAGTGAACTGGCCGACCCCGTGCCGTACATGGAAGGCGGCGAGCTGCTCCTCGTCACCGCCACGACCCTGGCCGCCGAGGACCGCGAGGAGATGCGGCGGTACGTACGCAGGCTGGTGGACGCCGGGGTCGTCGGGCTCGGCTTCGCCATCGGGGTGAACTACGAGGCCATCCCGGACGCGCTCGTCGAGGCGGCGCGCGAGGCGGCGCTGCCCCTGCTGGGCGTACCCCGGCGCACGCCCTTCCTCGCCATCGGCAAAGCCGTGTCGGGCGCCCTCGCCGCCGACCAGTACCGCGCGGTGACCGAGGGCTTCGAGGCCCAGCGCGAACTGACCCGCGCGGCGCTCACCGAAGGGCCCGCCGCCCTGCTGGCCAGGCTCGCCGCGCACATCGACGGCTGGGCCGCCCTGTACGACGCGTCCGGCACCGTCGTCGCCGCCGCGCCCGAGTGGGCCGCCCGCCGCGCCGCCCGGCTCACCGCCGAGGTCGAGCGGCTGCGCGAGCGGCCCGCGCCCGCGAGCGCGGTGGTCGGCGCGGGCTCCCCGGCCGACGCCGACGAAGCGGCCGACGCCGGTACCGACAACACCGACAACACCGACAATGCCGACAACGCCGACGACCGCGTCGAACTCCAGTCCCTGGGCACCGGCCGGCGCGTACGCGGAGCCCTCGCCATCGGTACGGGCGCGGCCCTGGGCACCGCCGAGCGGTACGCCGTACAGTCCGCCATCGCCCTGCTGACCCTGACCACCGAGCGCTCCCGCGCCCTCCAGCTCGCGGAGCAGCGCCTCGGCGCGGCGGTCCTGCGGATGCTCCTGTCCGGGCAGCCCGACCACGCGCGGGCGGTGGCGGGCGATCTGTACGGCGGTCTGCTCGACGCGCCCTTCCGGCTGCTGATCGCCGAGGCCGTACCGGCGCCGCCCGGCCCCCTCGCCGAGCACCCCCTCCACCTGCTCACCGAAGCGCTGGAGGCGGCGGGCGCGCGGGTGGGCGAGTCGCTGCTCGTGGTCCCCGAGAGCGACGAACGGCTGGTGGTGCTGGCCGTGGACGGCGGCGCGGTGGTCACCGCCTGCGAGGGCTACGCCCGCCGGGACGCCGCCGAGGCGGGCGTCGCCATCGGCCTCTCCGCGCCGACCGGCCCCATCGCCACCGCGGGCGCCTACAGACAGGCCGAACAGTCCCTGACCGTGGCCCGCCGCCGGGGCCGCGCCCTGGTCGAACACGAGGAACTCGCCGCCGGATCCATCGTTCCCCTCCTCGCCGACGACGCCGTCCGCGCCTTCGCCGACGGCATGCTCCGCGCCCTCCACGAACACGACGCCAAGGGCCGCGGTGACCTCGTCGCCTCCCTGCGCGCCTGGCTCTCCCACCACGGCCAGTGGGACGCGGCCGCCGCCGACCTGGGCGTCCACCGGCACACCCTCCGCTACCGGATGCGCCGCGTCGAGGAGATCCTGGGGCGCTCGCTGGACGATCCGGATGTACGGATGGAGCTGTGGCTGGCCCTGAAGACGACGGGCGGCCCGGCCTGAGGCGGGGAGCCCGGCCCGTCGCCGTACGGGAGCGGCCCGGTCGCCCGTACGGGAGGGAGGCAGCCCCCGTCCCGTACAGCGACAGCACCATCATGTAGCAGACACCGCGCCCCACCACTCCACCCCGGACAAAACCCCAGCCGCCCCCGCACGCCTACCGTGGGTACCGACACCCCCGTCTCTTTCGAAGGGCCCGGACTCACCATGACTTCCACCCACGCTTTCTGGCTGGCCGGCCGCCAGGCCACCGGTGAGGACACCTTCGAGGTCACCTCGCCCTGGGACGGCAGGCTCGTCGGCACCGTCTCCGTACCGACCGACGCCCAGATCGAGGAGGCCGTCGCGGCGGCGCACGCCGTGCTGGAGGAGTTCGCCGGGACGCCCGCGCACGTACGGGCCGCGGCCCTCGACCATGTCTCGCGCAGGCTCGCCGAGCGCACCGAGGAGATCGCCCTGCTGATCTCGGCGGAGAACGGCAAGCCGATGAAGTGGGCCCGCGGCGAGGTCGGCCGCGCCGTCTCCGTCTTCCGGTTCGCCGCCGAGGAGGCGCGCCGGTTCAACGGCGGCGACGCCCAGCGCCTCGACACCGACGCGGGCGGCGCCGGCCGGCTCGCGCTGACGCGCCGCTTCCCGCGCGGCGCCGTCCTCGGGATCGCGCCGTTCAACTTCCCGCTCAACCTCTGCGCCCACAAGATCGCCCCGGCCATCGCGGCGGGCGCCCCGATCATCCTCAAGCCCGCCCCGGCGACCCCGCTGTCCGGGCTGCTCCTCGGCGAGCTGCTGGGCGAGACCGACCTGCCGGCCGGCTCCTGGTCCGTACTGCCGGTGCCGAACGACCGGATGCCCGCGCTCGTCCAGGACGAGCGGCTGCCGGTGATCTCCTTCACCGGCTCCGACAAGGTCGGTTACGCGATCATGGACTCCGTCCCGCGCAAGCACTGCACGCTGGAGCTGGGCGGCAACGGCGCGGCCGTCGTCCTCGCGGACTACGCGAGCGAGCAGGACCTGGACCGGGCGGCGACCAGGATCGCCACGTTCTCGAACTACCAGGGCGGCCAGTCCTGCATCTCCGTACAGCGCGTGATCGCGGACGCCTCGGTGTACGACCGGCTGGTACCGAAGATCGTCGCCGCCGTCGAGGCACAGCGCACCGGCGACCCCGCCGACGCCACCACCGATGTGGGGCCGCTGGTCAGCGAGGACGCGGCCAAGCGGGTCGAGTCGTGGGTGGAGGAGGCGGTACGGGCGGGTGCCCGGCTGCTCACCGGAGGCAAGCGGGACGGGGCGTCCTACACGCCGACCGTCCTGTCCGAGGTTCCCGACGCCACCAGCCTCGCCCGCGAGGAGGTCTTCGGACCGGTCCTCACGCTCCGCCGGGTGGCGGGCGAGGCGGAGGCGTTCCGCGCGGTGAACGAGTCGAAGTACGGGCTCCAGGCCGGGGTGTTCACCCATGACCTGCAGACCGCGTTCCGCGCCCACCGCGCGCTGGAGGTCGGCGGTGTGATCATCGGTGACGTCCCGTCGTACCGCGCCGACCAGATGCCGTACGGCGGCGCCAAGCAGTCCGGGGTGGGGCGCGAGGGCGTCCGGTTCGCGATGGAGGACTACACGTACGAGCGCGTGCTGGTGCTGACGGGCCTGGACCTGTAGAAGCCGTCCGGTTGTGCGGAGCCTCCGGTACGCGCCGGAGGCTCCACGGCCGGTAGGGGGCTCCACAGCCGGTACGGGCCCCACGACTGGTGCGGGCGGCGGGGATCGGGTAAATACGGACGAGTAGTGCCGATGCGTGGCGCCGATGATGTGGTGCCCGTCGAAATCAACCCGATCAACCCGATCAACCGGATCAATTGGATCAACCGGTGAAAACATCACCGGACCCCGACGCCGCGGCGAGGTGAGCTCCTCATGTCCGCCCCATCAGCCTCTTCAGCACCGTCCTCCTCCATGGGTGATCCCCCACCCGGGACATCGCCCAAGGTCTCCGAGCGGGAGGCGCGTCAGGTCGCCGAGGCCGCTCGTGAGCAGGGCTGGCGCAAGCCGAGCTTCGCCAAGGAACTGTTCCTCGGCCGCTTCCGCCTCGACCTCGTCCATCCGCACCCGCTGCCGGCGCCCGAGGATGTCAGAAGGGGTGAGGAGTTCCTCGCGAAGGCGCGCGAGTTCTGCCGTACGCGTGTCGACGGCGCGCTGATCGAGCGCGAGGCCAGGATCCCCGACGAGGTGATCAACGGCCTCAGGGAGCTGGGCGCGCTCGGTATGAAGATCGATACGAAGTACGGCGGGCTCGGCCTCACCCAGGTGTACTACAACAAGGCGCTCGCACTGATCGGTTCCGCCAGTCCCGCCGTCGGCGCGCTGCTCTCGGCACATCAGTCGATCGGCGTACCCCAGCCGCTCAAGATTTTCGGCACCCAGGAGCAGAAGGACACCTTCCTGCCGCGGCTGGCCCGTACCGACATCTCCGCCTTCCTGCTCACCGAGCCGGATGTGGGCTCCGACCCGGCCAGGCTGGCGACGACGGCCGTACCGGACGGTGACGCGTACATCCTCGACGGGGTGAAGCTGTGGACCACCAACGGGGTCGTCGCCGATCTGCTGGTGGTGATGGCCCGGGTGCCGAAGACGGACGGCGGGAAGGGCGGCATCACGGCGTTCGTCGTCGAGGCGGACTCCCCGGGGATCACGGTCGAACACCGCAACGCCTTCATGGGGCTGCGCGGCCTGGAGAACGGTGTGACCCGCTTCCACCGGGTCAGGGTCCCGGCGGCGAACCGCATCGGCGCCGAGGGCGCCGGTCTCAGGATCGCCCTGACCACCCTCAACACCGGACGGCTCTCGCTGCCCGCGATGTGCGTCGGCTCGGGCAAGTGGTGCCTGAAGATCGCCCGCGAATGGTCGGCGGCGCGCGAACAGTGGGGCAAGCCGGTCGGCCGCCACGAGGCGGTGGGCGCGAAGATCTCGTTCATCGCGGCCACCACGTTCGCGCTGGAGGCGGTCGTGGACCTGGCCTCCCAGATGGCCGACGAGGACCGCAACGACATCCGCATCGAAGCGGCCCTGGCCAAGCTGTACGGCTCCGAGATGGGCTGCCTGATGGCCGACGAACTCGTCCAGATCCGGGGCGGCCGCGGCTTCGAGACCGCCGATTCACTGGCCGCCCGAGGCGAACGGGCCGTCCCCGCCGAGCAGATGCTCCGCGATCTGCGGATCAACCGGATCTTCGAGGGCTCCACGGAGATCATGCACCTGCTGATCGCACGCGAGGCCGTGGACGCGCATCTCGCGGTGGCCGGGGACATCATCGACCCCGACAAGTCCCTCTCGGACAAGGCGAGAGCGGGGGCGCGGGCGGGCGGGTTCTACGCCCGCTGGCTGCCGAAACTGGTCGCGGGCCCCGGCCAACTGCCCGGCTCGTACGCGGAGTTCCACCCCACGGGATACCCGGATCTCGCCGTACACCTGCGGTACGTGGAACGAGCCGCGCGTAAACTCGCCCGCTCCACCTTCTACGCCATGTCGCGCTGGCAGGGCCGGCTGGAGACCAAGCAGGGTTTCCTCGGCCGGATCGTCGACATCGGCGCCGAACTGTTCGCGATGAGCGCGGCCTGCGTCCGCGCCGAACTGCTGCGCACGCAAGGGGACCACGGCCGCGAGGCGTACCAACTGGCCGACGCCTTCTGCCGACAGGCCCGTATCCGCGTCGAGGAACTGTTCACCCGGCTCTGGTCCAACACCGACGACCTCGACCGCAAGGTCGTGGACGGCGTCCTGGCCGGTACGTATACCTGGCTGGAGGCGGGCATCATCGACCCGAGCGACGACGGCCCCTGGATCGCGGACGCGACCCCGGGTTCCTCGACACGGGAGAACGTGCACCGCCCGATCCGCTGAACGGCGGTGCGGTCCCCCGGCCGGTGACTGTGTCCGCCGCGCCCATCCCGGCCCCCGGCGCGAAATGGCGCACAATCAGTAGCCGAGCGCGATGAACTCACGACGGGGGCAAGAGTGTTCAGGTACGGGAAGGCCGCGGGCCTGCGGGGCGTGGGCGCGTGGGTGGTGGCCGGGGTGGTGCTCGTGGGGGCGGGCGGGTGCAGCGGGGAGGGCGACCGGGACGGCGCCACCGTCGACGGCAAGGCGTCGGCCTCCGCAGTCCCCGCCCCGCCCGCGCCCCTCGGTCAGGCGCTGCTGACCGCCGCGTCCCTCACCGACGGCGAGCGGGTCGGCCGGTACACCGTTTCCGAGTACGCCCTCGGCGCGCCCCTCGGCGAGGACTACACCGCGGAGCCCGCCGTCTGCCAGCCCCTCGTCAGCCTGGCCGGGGGCGCCACCGCGTTCGAGCCCGCCGCCGAGGTCCACCGCAGGGCCGAGGTCCCCGGTGGGACGCTGGGCGTCACCGTCTCCGTACAACTGCGTTCGTACGCCGACGGGGGCGCGGCCGGGGTGATGTCGGCGCTGCGCGAGGCCGGGCGGGAGTGCGCGGACGGGTTCACGGAGGTGCGGGCGACGGCGCGGGCGGCGTATCTGAAGGTGGAGCCGGACCGGGCGCCGGACGTGGGGGACGAGGCCACGGCGTACCGCTTCACGGTGCGCGATGTCAAAGGCGTACTCAAGCTGTACGAGTATCTGACCGTCGTACGGTCGGGCTCCACCACGCTCTCCTTCCGCGCCGAGATCCTCGGTACCGAGGATGTCGGGGGAGTCCCCGACGACCTCGTCCGCGCCCAGTGGCAGAAGTTCCGGGCCGCGAGGTGAGCGCGGGCCCCGGACGCAGGGCGGGCCCCGGACGCAGAGGGGAGGCTCCTGGGGAGGGAATGTTGTCGGAAGGTCTCACCGATGAGGCAAGAATGGGGGCATGAGTGACAGCCAAGCCCCTCTCGCCGATCCACACATCGCCTTCGATCCGTTCGAAGGTCGCCGTGACATCGTCGTCCTCGGCTCCACCGGATCCATCGGCACGCAGGCCATAGACCTGGTCCTCCGTCACCCCGACCGCTTCCGCATCACCGCGCTCTCCGCCGCGGGCGGACGCCCCGAGCTGCTCGCCGACCAGGCGCGGCGGCTGCGGGTCCGTACCGTCGCGGTCGCGCGCGAGGAGACGGTCCCCGCGCTGCGGGAGGCACTCGGCGCGCGGTACGGGACGGGCGAGCCGCTCCCCGAGATCCTCGCCGGGCCCGACGCGGCCACCGAGCTGGCGGGCTCCGACTGCCACACCGTGCTCAACGGCATCACCGGCTCCATCGGGCTCGCCCCCACCCTCGCCGCCCTCACGGCGGGCCGGACGCTCGCGCTCGCCAACAAGGAGTCGTTGATCGTCGGCGGGCCGCTGGTCAAGGCCGTGGCGAAGCCCGGCCAGATCATCCCCGTCGACTCCGAGCACGCCGCGATCTTCCAGGCGCTGGCCGCCGGGACCCGCTCCGAGGTGCGCAAGCTCGTGGTGACGGCGTCGGGTGGGCCCTTCCGCGGCCGTACGCGGGCCGAGCTGGCCGGGGTCACCAGGGAGGACGCCCTCGCGCACCCCACCTGGGCCATGGGCCCGGTGATCACGGTCAACTCCGCGACCCTGGTGAACAAGGGCCTCGAAGTGATCGAGGCGCACCTCCTCTACGACATTCCCTTCGAACGTATTGAGGTGGTCGTCCACCCTCAGTCGTATGTTCACTCGATGGTGGAATTCAACGACGGCTCGACCCTGGCCCAGGCGACCCCGCCCGATATGCGCGGACCGATCGCCATCGGTCTCGGCTGGCCGCAGCGGGTGCCGGACGCGGCGCCGGCCTTCGACTGGACCAAGGCTTCGACCTGGGAGTTCTTCCCGCTCGACACCGAAGCCTTCCCGTCGGTGGGGCTCGCCCGGCACGTCGGTACCCTGGGCGGCACGGCCCCCGCGGTGTTCAATGCCGCGAACGAGGAGTGCGTCGAGGCGTTCCTGGCGGGTCGGCTGCCGTTCAACGGCATCATGGATACGGTCACCGAGGTCGTCGCGGAACATGTCTCGGGATCGAGGGTGGGCGAGGGAACCTCGCTCACCGTGGCGGACGTCCTCGAAGCAGAGAGCTGGGCCCGCGCCCGCGCTCGTGAGACAGCAGCCACATTCGGTGAAGAACAGCCAGCGGAGGCTCGCGCATGACGATTCTGTTGACGGTCCTCGGCATCCTTGTCTTTGCCGCCGGGCTGCTCTTCTCCATCGCCTGGCACGAACTGGGCCATCTCTCCACGGCCAAGATGTTCGGCATCAGGGTGCCGCAGTACATGGTGGGCTTCGGGCCGACCCTCTGGTCGCGCAAGAAGGGCGACACGGAGTACGGGATCAAGGCGATCCCGATGGGCGGCTACATCCGCATGATCGGGATGTTCCCGCCGGGCGCGGACGGCCGGATCGAGGCACGGTCCACCTCGCCGTGGCGCGGGATGATAGAGGACGCGCGCTCCGCCGCCTACGAGGAGCTGGAGCCCGGCGACGAGAAGCGGCTCTTCTACACGCGCAAGCCGTGGAAGCGCGTGATCGTGATGTTCGCGGGCCCGTTCATGAATCTGATCCTCGCCACCGTGATCTTCATGGGCGTGGCGATGAGCTTCGGTTTCCAGACCCAGACCACCCAGGTCGCGGGCGTACAGAAGTGCGTGATCTCGCAGAGCGAGCAGCGTAACGCCTGCGAGAAGGGCGACCCGGTCTCGCCCGCGCAGGCGGCCGGACTGAAGAAGGGCGACAAGATCGTCGCCTTCAACGGACAGCGTGTCGCGGACTGGGCCACGCTCTCCAACCTGATCCGCGGGACGATCGGTCCCGCCACCATCACCGTCGACCGCGACGGCACGGAGCAGGTCCTCCAGGCCACTCTCGCCAAGAACATGGTGGCGGAGAAGGACTCCAAGGGCGAGATCGTCCCCGACAAGTACGTCCCGGCCGGCTATCTGGGCTTCGCCGCCGCCACCGAGATCGTCCCGCTCTCCTTCACCGACTCCGTGGGCCGGATGGGGGACATGATCGAGAACGGCGTCGACTCGATCGTCTCCCTCCCCTCCAAGATCCCCGACCTGTGGAACGCGGCCGTCGGCAACGGCCCGCGCAAGGACGACTCGCCGGTCGGCGTGGTCGGCGCGGCCCGGATCGGCGGCGAGGTGATGACGCTGGACATCCCGGCGCAGAATCAGATCGCGATGATGCTGTTCCTGCTCGCGGGCTTCAACCTCTCGCTCTTCCTCTTCAACATGCTGCCGCTGCTGCCCCTGGACGGCGGGCATATCGCGGGTGCGCTGTGGGAGTCCGTACGGCGCAGGCTGGCCCGGCTGTTCAAGCGCCCCGACCCGGGGCCGTTCGATGTGGCGAAGCTGATGCCGGTCGCGTACGTGGTCGCGGGCGTCTTCATCTGCTTCACCCTGCTGGTGCTGGTCGCGGACGTCTTCAACCCCGTCAAGATCAGCTGATCACTCCCGTTCCCCGGTGCTCATGGCGGCCGGACACCTTTCGTGTCCGGCCGCTCACCGTTGGAGGGTTTCCCCCGTGGATGTGCTCGGGCCGTGCGCGGTGGCGTAATCTCGGGTGCTGGAGCCCGCCGATCTCGGGACCTCGATTCCACCACCTTGGGGTTGCACAGCAGATGACCGCAATTTCTCTCGGAATGCCGTCCGTTCCGGCGAAGCTCGCAGATCGAAGGGTCAGCCGCCAGATCCAGGTCGGGTCGGTGGCGGTCGGTGGGGACGCGCCGGTATCGGTGCAGTCGATGACGACGACGCGTACGTCCGATGTGGGCGCGACCCTCCAGCAGATCGCGGAGCTGACGGCGTCGGGGTGTCAGATCGTACGGGTGGCGTGTCCGACGCAGGACGACGCGGACGCGTTGTCGGTGATTGCGCGGAAGTCACAGATTCCGGTGATCGCGGATATTCATTTCCAGCCGAAGTACGTGTTCGCGGCGATTGACGCGGGGTGTGCGGCGGTTCGGGTGAATCCGGGGAACATCAAGCAGTTCGACGACAAGGTGAAGGAGATCGCGAAGGCGGCGGGGGACGCGGGCACGCCGATTCGTATCGGGGTGAACGCGGGATCGCTGGACGCGCGGTTGCTGCGGAAGTACGGGAAGGCGACGCCCGAGGCGCTGGTGGAGTCGGCGCTGTGGGAGGCGTCGCTGTTCGAGGAGCACGGGTTCCGCGACATCAAGATCTCGGTGAAGCACAACGACCCGGTGATCATGGTCAACGCGTACCGTCAGCTCGCCGCGCAGTCGGACTACCCCCTCCACCTGGGCGTCACCGAGGCCGGTCCCGCCTTCCAGGGGACGATCAAGTCGGCCGTCGCGTTCGGCGCGCTGCTGGCCGAGGGCATCGGCGACACGATCCGGGTGTCCCTCTCCGCCCCTCCGGCGGAGGAGGTCAAGGTCGGCATCCAGATCCTGGAGTCGCTGAACCTGAAGCAGCGCCGGCTGGAGATCGTCTCGTGCCCGTCCTGCGGGCGGGCGCAGGTGGATGTGTACAAGCTGGCGGACCAGGTGTCCGCGGGGCTGGAGGGCATGGAGGTCCCGCTGCGGGTGGCGGTGATGGGCTGTGTGGTCAACGGTCCGGGTGAGGCGCGTGAGGCCGACCTCGGTGTCGCGTCCGGCAACGGCAAGGGCCAGATCTTCGTGAAGGGCGAGGTCATCAAGACCGTCCCCGAATCCAAGATCGTCGAGACCCTCATCGAGGAGGCCCTGAAGATCGCGGAGCAGATGGAGAAGGACGGCATCGCCTCGGGCGAGCCCCAGGTCTCCATCAGCTGATCCCTGGAGGTGTACGTGTGACAGGTCCCGCGGCGGTCGTCGGCAGCCACGGGACCTGTCGTACGTTCCGAGCCGTTTCGGTATACCTCCCGACCCCTCCCCATAACGGACTGTAACCGGCCGTAACCGCGCTCCGGCCTGCGGCGATACCGGATCTGGACGCCAGGGGCGGCGTACCACAGAGTCGCCGGGTACAGTGCGGAGATCAGCAGCCGTACGGTGAGGCCCCCTCGTGTTGACGCAGACCACCACCCGGGTCCTCGAACCCAGCGAACTCGGCGCCGCGCTCGCCATCCTGGAGAGCGAGCCCGTCGCCAACGCATTCGTCACGTCCCGCGTGCAGGTCGCGGGGCTCGACCCCTGGCGCCTCGGCGGCGAGATGTGGGGCTGGTACACGGACGGGCGGCTGCGCTCGCTCTGCTACGCGGGCGCCAATCTCGTCCCCGTCTGCGCCACCCCCGAAGCCGTGCGCGCCTTCGCGGACCGCGCCCGCAGAACCGGCCGCCGCTGCTCCTCCATAGTCGGCCCGGCCGAGGCCACCGCCCAGCTGTGGCGGCTGCTGGAGCCGAACTGGGGCCCCGCCCGCGAGATCCGCGCCCGCCAGCCGCTGATGGTCACCGAGCAGCTGTCCACCACGGTCGCGCCCGACCCCTTCGTCCGCCGGATCCGCAAGGACGAGCTGGACATCGTGATGCCCGCCTGCGTCGCCATGTTCACCGAGGAGGTCGGCGTCTCGCCCCTCGCGGGCGACGGCGGGCTGCTCTACCAGGCCCGCGTGGCCGAACTGGTCGGCTCGGGGCGCTCGTTCGCGCGTATCGAGGACGGCCGGGTCGTCTTCAAGGCCGAGATCGGCGCGGCCACCCGCGCGGCCTGCCAGATCCAGGGGGTCTGGGTCGACCCCGCGTACCGGGGCCGGGGCCTGTCCGAGTCCGGCATGGCCGCCGTCGTACGGTACGCGCTGGCCGATGTCGCGCCTGTCGTCAGCCTGTACGTGAACGACTACAACACCCCCGCGAGGGCCGCGTACCGCCGCGTGGGCTTCCGTGAGGTGGGCGCGTTCATGAGCGTGCTCTTCTGATGGACCGTGCCCGGCGACCGGCGACCAGTAGGGTTCGGCCATGCTGAGCATCTCCGGAGGCGGCCCCCGGACCCCCGACGTACAGGTAGGTCCCGTCGATCTCGCCGCACGCGTCGACGAGGCGCTCGCCGTGCAGGCCCTCGCCTTCGGGCTGAGCGACGACGAGGTCGGGGTGCGCCGCCATATCGTCCTGCGCCATGTCCTCCAGTACGGCTGCCGCGCCCTCGGCGCCACCACCGGGTCCGGGCGGCTCGTCGGATTCGTGTACGGCATGCCCAACAACCGTGCCCACTGGTGGTCCACGGTCGTCGAACCGTATCTGCACCCCACGGCCTCGGACGGCTGGCTCGACGACTCCTTCGTCATCACCGAACTCCACGTCCACCCCGAGTTCCAGGCCCGGGGCATCGGCCGCGCCCTGATCACCACGATCACGGACAGCGCCGTACAGCCGCGCTCGATCCTCTCCGCGATCGACATCGAGAGCCCGGCCCGCCGGATGTACCGCTCGCTCGGTTACGCGGACCTCGCCCGCCAGGTCCACTTCCCCAGCGCGCCCAAGCCGTACGTCGTGATGGGGGCCGCTCTGCCGCTGCGCAGGCCCGGCCCCGTACCCAACTGATTTCCGCCTGCCCGCACGCCCCGGCTAACCTCCTGACACAACAGCCAGAGAACGCAGAACGCAGGAGTGCTCCCCATGTCCCAGGTCCAGCGCATGTCCCGTTTGATGGTCAAGACATTGCGCGACGACCCGGCGGACGCCGAGACCCTCAGCCACAAGCTGCTCGTCCGCGCCGGATACGTCCGCCGTACGTCCGCCGGCATCTGGAGCTGGCTGCCGCTGGGCAAGAAGGTCCTCGACAACATCTCGCGCGTCGTCCGCGAGGAGATGGACGCGATCGGCGCCCAGGAAGTGCTGCTCCCCGCGCTCCTGCCCAAGGAGCCGTACGAGGTGAGCGGGCGCTGGGACGAGTACGGCGACCTGCTGTTCCGCCTCAAGGACCGCAAGGGCGCGGACTATCTGCTCGGCCCGACGCACGAGGAGATCTTCACCCAGCTGGTCAAGGACCAGTGCACGTCCTACAAGGACCTGCCGGTGATGCTCTACCAGATCCAGACGAAGTACCGCGACGAGGCCCGTCCGCGCTCCGGTGTGCTGCGCGGCCGTGAGTTCCAGATGAAGGACTCGTACTCCTTCGACACCACGGACGAGGGCCTGGTCGAGTCGTACGGGCTGCATCGCGCCGCCTACCAGAAGATCTTCGCCCGCATCGGCCTCGACTTCCGTATCGTCTCGGCGGTCTCCGGCGCGATGGGCGGCTCGGCGTCCGAGGAGTTCCTCGCGCCCGCCGCGGCGGGCGAGGACACCTTCGTGGACTGCCCCGCCTGCGACTACGCGGCCAACACGGAGGCCGTGACCTTCCAGGCCCCGGAGGCCGTCGCCACCGAGCACGGCCCCGTCGAGGAGCTGGACACCCCCGACACCCCGACCATCGAGACCCTCGCCGCGCACCTCGGCGTCCCGGCCTCCGCCACGCTGAAGAACCTGCTGGTCAAGGTCGACGGCGAGATCACCGCGGTGGGCGTCCCCGGCGACCGCGAGGTGGACCTCGGCAAGCTCGGCGAGCACCTGGCCCCCGCGGTGGTGGAGCTGGTCACGGCCGAGGACTTCGTGGACCGGCCCGATCTCGTACGCGGCTACGTCGGCCCCCAGGGCCTCAAGATCCGCTACATCGCCGACCCGCGCATCGCGCCCGGCACCTCGTGGATCACCGGCGCCAACAAGCCGGGCACGCACGCCCGTGACGTGGTCGTCGGCCGTGACTTCGAGGTCGACGACTACCTCGACGTGGTCGTCGTCGAGGCGGGCGACCCCTGTCCGTCCTGCGGCACCGGGCTCAGGCTCGACCGCGCGATCGAGATCGGCCACATCTTCCAGCTCGGCCGCAAGTACGCGGACACCTTCCAGCTCGACGTACTCGGCCAGCAGGGCAAGCCGGTCCGGGTGACGATGGGCTCGTACGGCATCGGCGTCTCCCGCGCCGTGGCCGCGCTGGCCGAGCAGAGCGCCGACGCGCAGGGCCTGTGCTGGCCCCGCGAGATCGCCCCGGCGGACGTACACGTCGTCGCGGCGGGCAAGGCGCTCCAGACGGAGCTGGCGCTCGACGTCTCCGAGCAGCTCGCGGCGGCGGGCCTGCGCGTCCTGGTCGACGAGCGCCCCGGGGTCTCCCCGGGCGTGAAGTTCACGGACGCCGAGCTGATCGGCGTCCCGCAGATCCTGGTCGCGGGCCGGCGCTCGGCGGAGGGCGTCCTGGAACTGAAGGACCGTCGTACGGGCGAACGCGAGGAGCTGACGGTAGCGGAAGCGGTAACCCGCCTGACGGCCTGACGCCACGCTTGCCCTTGGCGGCCCGGGTGGCCTTGACGGCGCGCTTGGCTCTGGCGGCCCGGGTGGCCTTGACGGCCTCTGCCGGGGCCTTGATGGCTCTGGCGGCGACGTCTCGGCCGCTCCGGTCCGCGAGGGCACCCCGTGAGGCGGGGGCCCGGGTGGGCCTGCCGGGGGCTTTTCCCCACCCCGCCCCTTCCCGAACCAGGGGCTCGCCCCTGGACCCCGGGAGCGGGGGCTCCGGCCCCGGGTCGGGCCCACGGGGTGGGGCTTCGCCTCACGGGGCGGGCCTGTTTGCCGAGGGCTTCGGCCCAGGCTCCGGCCCGGTCGGGAGGTTTCGCCCCCGACTGTCCGTGGGGCGGGATGGGTGGGGCTTCGTCCCACGGGGGTGGGCTTGTTTGCCGGGGGTTCGGTCTTGGCTTGTGCCCGAGCGGGGAGGTTTCGCCCCCGACTGCCCGTGGGGCGGGATGGGTGGGCTTCGTCCCAGGGGGCGGGGCCTGACCGCCGGGGGCTTCGCCTCGGCCCTGGCCAGAGCGGAGGTTTCGCCCAGGCTTGGACCACGGCGGGAGGTTTCACCTCATGGGGCGGGCCTGATTGCCGAGGGCTTGGCCCCGGCTCGTACCCGAGCCGAGAGGCCCCGGGGGGCACAGGACGGCTCCTCCCGCCGGGGCTTCGGCGCAGGAGAGGGCACCAACTGGTGCGTGTTCCGCCTCGGGAGTGTTCCGGGACCGAGTGGGCCCTACCGTCGGGGGTTCTGTCCCACAGGAACCTTGGGCTCGTGTCGAGCGGGCGAGGCCCGAGCGTTGCGGAGCCCCCGGGGGGCCTTGGCCAGTGCCTGGAGTGGTGGGCGGGGCCCGCGTCCGCCGGGCGAAGCCTCGGGGCCCAGGGCGTCCCCTGGTTCGGGAAGGGGCGGGTGGGGGACACGGCCCGCGCAGGCGGCCCGGCTACAGCCAGCCTGCGAACTCCAGCAGGAGTTCCGCGTCCTGGCGGCGGCCCGCGTGCCCGTTCCGTACCGCCGATTCCACCGCGCGGAACACTGTCCAGCCGCGCAGTCGCTCCGCGTCCAGATCCAGGTAGTCGGCCAGTCTGGTGACGCGGCGGCGGGCCGAGGACGGGCCCGAGGCGGATGCCACCAGGTCCTCCACGCGGTCGGGGACCAGCCGGGCCAGATCGTAGGCGCGTTCGCCGACCAGGGGGGACGGGCCGACCGCGAGCCAGGGCGCGCGGTCACCGGCGAGGACCTTGCCCTGGGTGAAGGCGCCGTGCAGGAGGAAGGACTCGGGGGAGGGGGCGCCGCACAGCTCCTCGCGGGCGGTGAGCGCGGCGGAGACCAGCGGCGCCAGCGTGCCGTCCGCCGTCGCCGCCGCCCGCAGGGGCTCGGCCCGGCGGGCGGTCCGCTCGGCCACCGTCTCGAAGGGGTGGTCCCCGGGCGGCTCGACCCAGAGCCGCCGGACCGTGCCCGCCGCCTCCAGCAGCGCCTTCGCCTCGGGCAGGGAACGCAGCGACATCTCGGGGTGGAGGCGCTCCAGCAACAGCGCGCCGTCGACAGGGGGTTCGGCGCGGTCGAGGAGTTCCACCGCGCCCCAGCCGTTCCAGTGGGCCAGCGCCGCGCACTCCTCGGCGGGGGCCGCGAACGGCGGGGCGATCTTCAGCGCGGCCGGTGAGCCGTCGGGTCGGCGGACGAGCAGCAGCAGCGAACTCCTGCCGCCCGGCGCGATCACCCGCTCGGTCGCCAGACCGTGCGCGCCGACCGCCTCCGCGACGGCCCCGGGCAGCCGCCCGAGCCATCCGGCGGCGGCGCTCTCCCCGTACCTCTCACCCAGGGCGCGGACCAGGCGCCGCGGCGGTTCACCATCCATGACCTGCGGGCTCCCTTCCCTGTGCGGTGGGCTCACGCACGCTCGGCGAGCCCAGGAAAGGCTACGCCGCTCCCGCGCCACCGCACCGCGCGTACCGCCGCCTCCCGCAGCGCGTCCGCCGCCTCGCGCCGCCTCGGGCCCTCGGTGGCCCGTACGAGATCGGAGTAGACGCCCGCGATCCGGTCCTCCAGATCGGCGGCGAGCCGTACGGCCGCGGCGGAGTCCGGGACCGGGAAGGGCAGCGCGTACGCGGCCGCCGCGACGACGGGCCGGCCGCCCAGGTCGCGTACGGCCCTGGCCAGCGCGTCCCGCCGGGAGCGATGCGCGGTGTACGCGGCGGTCGCCTCGGCCCGGCGGTCGCCGGCGACCCGGCCGCCGACGACCCCGTACCCGTACACGGCGGCGTGCTCGGCGGCGAGCGCGGCCTGCGTGGCGGTCAGCGCACCACTGCTCGCGGCGGACGCGGCGGTCATGAGCGGGACCCTTCCGTCAGCAGATACGCGTGGGCGGCGCTCGCGGCGGCCAGCGAGGCCAGCAGCCGGGCCAGTTCGGGGGGAGCCTCCATCAGCGCGGCGGTGTGCGCGTCACCGGTCCGCCGCTCGGCCGCCGCCAGCGCCCTGAGCGCCTCGGAGGGGTCGGCCGGTACGGGGTCGGGGGCCGCCGCCACCGGGGAGGCGGAAGGTTTTTCCGGTCTGCCGGAACGGGTGTCCGGTTCCCCGGACGGTTCCGTCGTACCGGACGGCGTACGCGACCCCGGCACCAGCGCCGTCACCTGCCGCGCGACCGCCGCCCGCAGCGGCGCCAGCCGCGCGTCCTGGGCGGGATGCCGTTCCCGTACGGCGTCGTACAGCACCAGCAGTTCCCGGCCGGCGCTCGCGGCCCGCCGCCGCAACGCGCTCTCCAGCCGGGCGGCCCGCGCGGCCGAGGCGGCCGCCGCACCCCCGTCCGGAGAGCCCGTCGAGGAGCAGGCGGCCAGTAAACCGGCCACCCCCGCGCCCGCGGCCATGAGGGCGTGCCGCCGTGTTGTCCCCGTGCGCCCCACGCGTCTCACGCGCTCTCCTTGGACTTTGCGATGATCATCACCGCAGGCGAGCGTACCCGCGGGTCATCCACGCGTGGACGGCAACACCCCTCGGGACCGGATACCCTTTGATCCGAGACACGACGATCCCACAACAGCACACGCGGCCGAGGAGTCACCCGGATGAGCACCACCCAGAGCGAGAGGCTGCGCGGACTGCTGGAACCGCTCGTCAGCGCCAAAGACCTTGATCTGGAAGAGATCGAGGTGTCCCGGGCAGGCAGGCGTCGTGTGCTGAGGATCGTGGTCGACTCCGACGAGGGCGTCGACCTCGACGAGTGCGCCGAACTGAGCCGCTCCATCTCCGAGAAGCTCGACGAGACGGACGTGATGGGCGAGGACGAGTACCAGCTCGAAGTGACCTCCCCCGGCGCCGAACGCCCGCTGACCGAGCACCGCCACTATCTGCGCGCCCTCGGCAGGCTGGCCAGGATCCAGCCCACCGAGGGCGACGAGCTGGTGGCCCGGATCCTCGGCGTGGACGACGAGGGACTCGATCTCGAAGTGCCGGGTGTGAAGGGGCGCAAGCCCACCGCCCGCCGGATCGCGTTCACGGAGATCACCAAGGCGCGTGTGGAGATCGAGTTCAACCGCAAGGACAAGAAGGAAGAGGAGGCGTAGCCGTGGACATCGATGTGAAGCTCCTGAAGGGCTTGGCACAAGAGAAGGAGATCCCCTTCGATCTGCTGGTCGAGGCGATCGAATCGGCCCTCCTCATCGCCTACCACCGCACGGAGGGCAGCCATCGGCGCGCCCGTGCCGTGCTCAGCCGGGACAACGGGCACGTGACGGTCTGGGCCAAGGAGGACCCGGCCGATCTGGAGGAGGGACAGGAGCCCAAGGAGTTCGACGACACCCCGTCGGACTTCGGCCGGATCGCCGCCACCACCGCCCGCCAGGTCATCCAGCAGCGGCTGCGGGACGCCGAGAACGACGTCACCTTCGGCGAGTACGCGCGCCGCGAGGGCGATGTGGTGGCCGGCATGGTCCAGCAGGGCAAGGACCCGAAGAACGTCCTGGTCAGGCTGGACGACAAGCTGGAAGCCATCCTGCCCGTCCAGGAGCAGGTGCCGGGCGAGGAGTACACGCACGGGCTCCGGCTGCGTACGTACGTGGTGCGCGTGGCCAGGGGGGTGCGCGGGCCCTCGGTGACGCTGTCCCGTACCCACCCCAACCTGGTGAAGAAGCTCTTCGCGCTGGAGGTCCCCGAGATCGCCGACGGCTCCGTCGAGATCACGGCCATCGCCCGTGAGGCGGGGCACCGCACCAAGATCGCCGTCCGTTCGACGCGGTCCGGGCTCAACGCCAAGGGCGCCTGCATCGGCCCGATGGGCGCGCGTGTGCGCAATGTCATGGCCGAGCTGCTCGGCGAGAAGATCGACATCGTCGACTGGTCGGACGACCCGGCCGACATGGTCGCGAACGCGCTGTCGCCCGCCCGGGTCAGCAAGGTCGAGGTCGTGGACATGGCGACCCGCTCCGCCCGGGTGACCGTGCCGGACTACCAGCTGTCGCTGGCGATCGGCAAGGAAGGGCAGAACGCCCGGCTCGCCGCCCGGCTCACCGGCTGGCGCATCGACATCCGCCCGGACACGGAGCTGCCGGAGGGCGAGCGCGACCGCGGCGACGACCGCGACCGGGGCGACCGGGGCGACCGGGACCGTAACGATCACCGTGGTGACCGTGATGGCGGTACCCGTCGGTAACGATCCGGGAGTCATCGTTGACGTTTGAGCGTTCGAGCCTTACCCCAAAGGGGTGAGGTCGGCGTGGGGAGGTAGACTTGAAGGTGTCTGGCCGGACGAGCGACCGCGCCTGCCCTGAGCGCACCTGCCTGGGCTGTCGGAAGCGAGCGGCCAAGAGCGATCTGCTGCGCATCGTGGTGATCGGCGAACACTGTGTTCCCGATCCACGCGGTACGCTGCCCGGCCGGGGTGCGTACACGCATCCCGCCTTGAACTGCCTCGATCTGGCGGTCCGCCGCCGGGCGTTCCCACGGGCCTTCCGGCTCCAGGGTCCGCTCGACAGTGCGGAGCTGCGCCGGGCCGTCGAGGCGATCACAGCGCGGACAGCGCTGTAGGAAGAAGTACGGCACGGGTCCCCGTGCGGTTCAGGTACCTCGCGAGTTGGAAGTAGGTCGAGATTGCGATGAGCACTCGATGAGTACGCGATGAGTACGCCCATGAAGTAGCGACGGTCCGGCGGTAACCCGGACCTAAAAGGAGCGAAGTGGCTAAGGTCCGGGTATACGAACTCGCCAAGGAGTTCGGCGTGGAGAGCAAGGTCGTCATGGCCAAGCTCCAAGAGCTCGGTGAATTCGTCCGTTCGGCGTCGTCGACGATCGAGGCGCCGGTTGTCCGCAAATTGACCGATGCACTGCAGGGCCCCGCCGGCAACGCCGGTAAGTCCGCAGCGAAGCCCGGGGCGCCCCGCAAGGCGACCCCCGCCAGGCCGGCCCCGCCGTCCCCGGCGCAGGCGGCCCGTCCGGCTGCCCCCAAGCCCGGCCTCCCGGCTCCCAAGCCGGCCGTGGCCGAGGCACCCAAGAGCACCCCCGCCGCCGCGGCGCCGAGCCCCGGCCCGCGTCCGGCCCCCCGGCCCGCCGCGGCCACCCCGGCCAAGCCGGCGCCCGTGGCGCCGTCGGTGCCGGAGTTCACCGCGCCTCCGTCGGCCCCGGCCGCCGGTCCCCGGCCCGGTGCGACCCCCGGCCCGCGTCCGTCCACCCGCCCCACCGGCGGCCAGGGCGAGCAGCGCGGCGAGCGTCAGGGCCAGGGTCAGGGCGGTCAGCGCCAGGGCGGCGCGCGTCCCGGTCAGGCCCCGCGTCCCGGTGCCCGTCCCGCGGGCCCGCGTCCGGGCAACAACCCCTTCACCTCGGGTGGTTCCACCGGCATGGCGCGCCCGCAGGCGCCCCGTCCCGGCGGCGCCCCGCGCCCCGGTGGCGCCGGTGCCCCGGGTGGTCCGCGTCCGCAGGGCGCCGGTCAGGGTGGCGGCCCCCGTCCCCAGGCCGGTCCCGGCGCTCAGACCGGTGGACGTCCGTCCCCCGGCGGCATGCCCCGTCCGCAGGCGCCGCGCGCCGCGGGTCCCGGAGCCGGCCCCGGCGGTAACCGTCCCAACCCGGGCATGATGCCGCAGCGTCCCGCTGCCGGCCCGCGTCCCGGTGGTGGCCCCGGCGGTGGCCGTGGTCCCGGTGGTCCCGGTCGTCCGGCAGGTGCCGGCGGCGGCGGTCGTCCCGGTGGCGGCGGCGGCTTCGCCGGTCGCCCGGGTGGCGGCGGCGGTGGCGGTTTCGCCGGTCGTCCCGGTGGCGGTGGCGGCGGCGGTGCCCCGGGTCGTCCCGGTGGCGGCGGTTTCGGTGGCGGCGGTGGCCGTCCCGGCTTCGGCGGGCGTCCGGGTGGTCCCGGTGGCCGCGGTGGCACACAGGGCGCCTTCGGCCGTCCCGGCGGGCCCGCCCGTCGTGGCCGTAAGTCGAAGCGGCAGAGGCGCCAGGAGTACGAGGCCATGCAGGCCCCGTCGGTCGGCGGCGTGATGCTGCCGCGTGGCCAGGGCCAGACGGTCCGGCTGTCGCGCGGTGCGTCCCTCACCGACTTCGCGGAGAAGATCAACGCCAACCCGGCGTCGCTCGTCGCCGTGATGATGAACCTCGGCGAAATGGTCACGGCCACGCAGTCCGTCTCCGACGAGACCCTCCAGGTCCTCGCCGGCGAGATGAACTACATCGTCGAGATCGTCAGCCCGGAGGAGGAGGACCGCGAGCTTCTCGAGTCCTTCGACATCGAGTTCGGCGAGGACGAGGGCGGCGAGGAAGCACTCGTCTCCCGTCCGCCGGTCGTCACCGTCATGGGTCACGTCGACCACGGTAAGACCAGGCTGCTGGACGCGATCCGCAAGACGAACGTCGTCGCGGACGAGGCCGGCGGTATCACGCAGCACATCGGCGCGTACCAGGTCGCCACCGAGGTCAACGGTGAAGAGCGCAAGATCACCTTCATCGACACCCCGGGTCACGAGGCGTTCACCGCCATGCGTGCCCGTGGTGCCAAGTCCACCGACATCGCGATCCTGGTGGTCGCGGCCAACGACGGTGTGATGCCCCAGACGATCGAGGCGCTGAACCACGCCAAGGCGGCCGACGTGCCGATCGTGGTCGCGGTCAACAAGATCGACGTCGAGGGCGCCGACCCGACCAAGGTGCGCGGTCAGCTCACCGAGTTCGGGCTGGTGGCCGAGGAGTACGGCGGCGACACCATGTTCGTCGACATCTCCGCCAAGCAGGGCCTGAACATCGACAGCCTGCTGGAGGCCGTGGTCCTCACCGCGGACGCCTCGCTCGACCTCCGGGCCAACCCGGAACAGGACGCGCAGGGTATCGCCATCGAGGCCCACCTCGACCGTGGTCGCGGCGCCGTCGCCACCGTGCTCGTCCAGCGCGGCACGCTGCGCGTCGGCGACACGATGGTCGCCGGTGACGCGTACGGCCGAGTCCGGGCGATGCTCGACGACAACGGCAACAACGTCGACGTGGCCGGGCCTTCGACGCCCGTCATGGTCCTGGGTCTCACCAACGTCCCCGGTGCCGGCGACAACTTCCTGGTCGTCGACGAGGACCGCACCGCCCGGCAGATCGCCGAGAAGCGCGCCGCTCGTGAGCGGAACGCGGCGTTCGCCCGCAGGGGCGTCCGGTTCTCCCTGGAGAACCTGGACGAGGCCCTCAAGGCCGGTCTGGTGCAGGAACTCAACCTCATCATCAAGGGCGACGCGTCCGGTTCGGTGGAGGCTCTCGAGTCCTCGCTGCTCCAGCTCGACGTCGGCGACGAGGTCGACATCCGCGTCCTGCACCGCGGTGTGGGTGCGGTCACGGAGTCGGACATCGACCTGGCCATGGGCTCCGACGCCATCGTCATCGGCTTCAACGTGCGCGCCGCGGGGCGTGCCGCGCAGATGGCCGAGCGCGAAGGCGTGGACGTCCGGTACTACTCGGTCATCTACCAGGCGATCGAAGAGATCGAAGCGGCCCTCAAGGGCATGCTCAAGCCGGAGTACGAAGAGGTCGAGCTGGGTACGGCGGAGATCCGCGAGGTCTTCCGCTCGTCCAAGCTGGGCAACATCGCGGGTGTTCTCATCCGGTCCGGCGAGGTCAAGCGCAACACCAAGGCCCGGCTCGTCCGCGATGGCAAGGTCATCGCGGAGGACCTCAACATCCAGGGTCTGCGCCGCTTCAAGGACGACGTCACCGAGATCCGCGAAGGCTTCGAGGGCGGTATCAACCTCGGCAACTTCAACGACATCAAGATCGACGACGTCATCGCGACGTACGAGATGCGCGAGAAGCCGCGAGGCTGACGCACATCTGCCGTCCGGGGCCGGTCGACGGGACGTAATTCCGTCGACCGGCCCCGGCCGTTCCGTGTACGGTTCTGATGCTCCTGCCACCTGTCGGCAGACCTTCCGAACCCGTACCGGCGGGACATCCGGATCCGCATGTATGTGGGGACACTGTCCTTCGACCTGCTCCTCGGCGACGTACGGTCGTTGAAGGAGAAACGCTCTGTCGTCCGGCCGATCGTCGCCGAGCTCCAGCGGAAGTTCGCGGTGAGCGTGGCGGAGACCGGCGCCCAGGACCTCCACCGCAGGGCCGAGATCGGTCTCGCGGTGGTGTCCGGGGAGTGGGAACACCTCACGGACGTGCTCGACCGGTGCGAACGCATGGTCGCGGGACGGCCCGAGGTGGAGCTGCTGTCGGTACGGCGGCGGCTCCACAGCGACGAGGACCGACCGGCGACAGAATGACCTGTACGACAAGAACCCAGAAGGAAGAGTGACGGACCGGTGACCGACAACGCGCGGGCCCGCAAGTTGGCCGATCGCATCCAGGTCGTGGTCGCGGAGACCCTGGACCGGCGTATCAAGGACCCGCGACTGGGCTTCGTGACCATCACGGACGCCCGTGTCACCGGTGACCTGCGGGAGGCCACGGTCTTCTACACGGTCTACGGCGACGACGAGGAGCGCGCGGCCTCCGCCGCCGCCCTGGAGAGCGCCAAGGGCGTCCTCCGCTCCGAAGTGGGCCGTCAGACCGGCGTCCGCTTCACCCCCACCCTGGCGTTCGTCCCCGACGCCCTCCCGGACAACGCGCGCACCATCGAGGACCTCCTCGACAAGGCGCGCGCCAAGGACGCGGAGGTACGTCAGGTGTCCACCGGGAAGTCGTACGCGGCCGGGGCCGACCCGTACCGCAAGGACGACGACGCCTCCGAGGACGACGCCCCCGACGACGCCGACGGTGCCACCGGTACGAACGGTGCCGCCGCGGAATGAGTCAGCACAGCACGACGCCCGACGGGCTTGTCATCGTGGACAAGCCGTCGGGCTTCACTTCGCACGATGTCGTCGCCAAGATGCGCGGGATCGCAAAGACCCGGCGCGTCGGCCACGCGGGCACCCTCGACCCCATGGCGACGGGCGTTCTCGTCCTCGGGGTGGAGCGGGCCACGAAACTTCTCGGACACCTCGCGCTGACCGAGAAGGAGTACCTCGGTACGATCCGGCTCGGCCAGAACACCATCACGGACGACGCCGAGGGGGAGATCATCTCCTCCACCGACGCCTCCGCCGTGAAGCGCGAGGCCATCGACACCGGGATCGAGGCCCTGACCGGCCCGATCATGCAGGTGCCCTCCAAGGTCAGCGCCATCAAGATCGACGGCAAGCGGTCGTACGCGCGCGTGCGCGGCGGCGAGGAGTTCGAGATCCCGGCCCGGCCGGTGACGATTTCCTCGTTCCGGCTGTACGACGTCCGTGAGGCCGTCGCCGAGGACGGCACCCCCGTCCTCGACCTGGTCGTCTCCGTGGTCTGCTCCTCCGGTACGTACATCCGCGCCATCGCCCGTGACCTCGGCGCCGGCCTGGGCGTCGGCGGCCATCTCACGGCGCTGCGCAGGACCCGGGTGGGCCCGTACGGGCTGGACGCGGCGCGGACGCTCGACCAGCTCCAGGAGGAGCTGACCGTCATGCCGGTCGCCGAGGCGGCCACGGCCGCGTTCGCGCGCTGGGACGTGGACGAGAAGCGGGCCGGGCTGCTGCTCAACGGCGTACGGCTCGACATGCCGGAGTTCGCCACCGGGCCCGTCGCCGTCTTCGGTCCCGACGGGCGCTTCCTGGTCCTCGTCGAGAACCAGAACGGCCGGGCGAAGAGCCTCGCGGTCTTCGCCTGACGGGCTGACGGGCTGACGGGCTGACGGCCGCACGGCCGACGGGCCGACTCCTCAGGGTTGTTCCACCGTGGAGCGGGCAGGCACGCCTGCCCGCTCCACGATCCCCCTCCGACAGGGGTCTATCCATCCGGTCCCCCTCATTCACCCCAACAGCCGGGCGCACGGAGTGTTTCACGGGGTGCACGGGGGGCGCGTTCGGCCTGTGGACGGTTGGCCGGCTTCGCCGGTGCCGATGCGGACCGCACGCCCCGGGCATGGCAGTCTTAGAGCTGCGTATCTGGAAATCACGTACATGGGTTCGGGTGAGGAGCGGTCACAGTGCAACGCTGGCGTGGCTTGGAGGACATCCCCCAGGACTGGGGGCGCAGCGTCGTCACCATCGGCTCCTACGACGGGGTGCACCGCGGACACCAGCTGATCATCGGCCGGGCCGTGCAGCGGGCACGTGAGCTGGGCGTACCGGCGGTCGTCGTCACCTTCGACCCGCACCCCAGCGAGGTCGTACGCCCCGGCAGCCACCCGCCGCTGCTCGCCCCGTACCACCGGCGTGCCGAGCTGATGGCGGAGCTGGGGGTGGACGCGCTGCTGATCCTGCCGTTCACCGTCGAGTTCTCGCAGCTCTCGCCCGCCGACTTCATCGTCAAGGTGCTGGTCGACAAGTTGCACGCCCGGAGCGTCATCGAGGGCCCCAGCTTCCGCTTCGGCCACCGGGCCGCGGGCAATGTCGCCGTCCTGTCCGACCTCGGCGCGACCTACGACTACGACGTCGAGGTCGTCGACCTCCGTGTCACCGGCGAAGCGGGCGGCGGCGAACCCTTCTCCTCCACCCTCACCCGCCGGCTCGTCGCCGAGGGCGAGGTCGAGGGCGCCGCGGAGATCCTCGGCCGCCCGCACCGCGTCGAGGGCGTGGTGGTCAGGGGCGCCCAGCGCGGCCGTGAGCTGGGCTTCCCCACCGCCAACGTGGAGACGCTCCCGCACACCGCGATCCCCGCCGACGGCGTCTACGCGGGCTGGCTCACCGCCGACGGCGAGCGCATGCCCGCAGCGATCTCCGTCGGTACGAACCCGCAGTTCGAGGCCACGGAACGGACGGTCGAGGCGTACGCGATCGACCGGGTGGGGCTGGATCTGTACGGACTTCATGTGGCCGTCGACTTCCTGTCGTACGTACGCGGCATGCGGAAGTTCGAGTCGATCGACGCGCTGCTGGAAGCCATCGCCGACGACGTCAAGCGCTCCCGGGCCCTCACGGAGTCCTACGACGCCCGGTTCTAGGGCGCGTCGGGCTCCCGGGTGTCCGCCCAGTGGCACGACACCCGCTCCCGCGTCCGCAGCACCGGCAGCGCGTCCGTACGGCAGCGCTCCGCCACCCCCGCCCGCTCCGCCTCGCCCGACGCCAGCACCTGGCACCGGGCGTGGAAGCGGCAGCCCGCCGGGATCCGGGACGGGTCGGGGGGCTCGCCCGAGAGGACGACCGGAGGGCCCTCGGACTCGGGGAGCACGGACAACAGGGCCCGGGTGTAGGGATGCCGAGGGTCCGTCAGGACGTCCTCGACCGGGCCCGTCTCCACGATCCGGCCGAGATACATGACCGCGACCCGGTCCGCGATGTTCCAGGCGAGCCCCAGATCGTGTGTCACGACCAGCGCGGACAGGCCGAGTTCGGCGCGGAGCCGCAGCAGCAGGGCCAGGATCTCGCCCCGTACGGACGCGTCGAGGGAGGCCACCGGCTCGTCGGCGACGATGAGTTCGGGGTTCAGGACGAGCGCGCCCGCGATGACGACCCGCTGGCGCTGGCCGCCGGACAGCTCGTGCGGATAGCGGAGGAAGAACCGCTCGGGCGGCCGCAGCCCGGCGCGGGACAGCGCCTCGGCGACGGCCGCGCGCTCGTCGCCCGGACGGCGGTGGATGCGCGGGCCCTCGGCCACCGCGTCGTACACGGTATGACGGGGGTTGAGGGAGCCGCTCGGGTCCTGGAGGACCAACTGGACGCGTTCGCGGTACGACTTGAGGGCGCGCGCGCCGTACGACAGCGGCTCGCCCGCGAAGGCGACGTGCCCGGCGGTCGGCGGGACCAGGCCCAGCAGGGCGCGCGCGAGGGTCGTCTTGCCGCAGCCCGACTCCCCGACGAGCGCGACGATCTCCCCGGTGCCGATGGCGAGGTCGACACCGTCGACGGCACGCGACGGCGGGGCGCCGCGCCGCCCGGGGAAGACGACCTCCAGACCGGCGGCGGAGAGCAGGGGCGTGGTCGTCATGGCGGGCTCCCGGTGGACGGCGGTCATGACGGCTCCACCGCCGCGCCGGTCCTGACACAGGCCGCGCGCCGGCCGGGACCGGCGTCCCGCAGCGCCTGGTCCTGCTCGGCGCAGAGATCCAACACGACCGGGCAGCGCGGATGGAACGTACAACCGGAGGGCAGGGCGGACGGGTCGGGCGGATCGCCGGGCAGTCCGCGCGGGGCGCGACGCGACGCGGGGTCGCCGATCCGGGGGAAGGCGGCGGAGAGCGCCCGTCCGTACGGGTGGACCGCCGCGTCGTACACGCTCCGGGCCGGGCCCTCCTCGACGACGCGGCCCGCGTACATCACGGCGAGCCGGTCGCAGGTGTCGGCGAGCACGGCCAGATCGTGACTGATCATGAGCAGGCTGATGTGCTGCTCCGTGACCAGCTGTTCGATCAGCCGGAGGATCTGCGCCTGGATCATCACATCCAGCGCGGTGGTGGGCTCGTCCGCGACGATCAGCCGCGGATCGCAGGCCAGCGCCATGGCGATCATCACCCGCTGGCGCTGGCCGCCGGACAGCTCGTGCGGATACGCGTCCACCCGGCCCGCCGACAGACCGACCTGCTCCAGCAGCCCTGCGGCCAGCGAACGGGCCGCCTTCGGGGTGGTACGCCGGTGGAGCAGGACCGGTTCGGCGATCTGGTCCCCGATGCGGTGGACGGCGTTGAGCGAGTGCATCGCGCCCTGGAAGACGATCGAGGCGCCGGCCCACCGCACCGCGCGCAGCCGCCCCCATCGCATGGTGAGGACGTCCTCGCCGTCGAGCAGGATCTCCCCGGACAGCGTCGCCGAGGGCGGCAGCAGCCGGAGCAGCGCGAGGGCCAGCGTGGACTTGCCGCAGCCGGACTCCCCGGCGATGCCGAGCTTCTGTCCCGGTCCGACGGTCAGATCGACCCCCCGGACGGCGGGGACGGCGCCCGCGCCCGCTCCGTATGTCACCCGGAGGTTCCTGACCTCCAGCGCGTTCATCGGGCCACCCCCGGCTTCGGGTTGAGTACGGACTCGATGGCGCGCCCGCAGAGCGTGAAGGAGAGGGCGACGAACGCGATGGCGATCCCCGGCGGCGCCAGATACCACCAGTGCCCGGAGGAGACGGCGCCCGCCTCGCGCGCGTCCTGGAGCATGCCGCCCCAGGAGACGACCATCGGATCGCCGAGCCCGAGGAAGGCGAGCGTCGCCTCGGTCAGGATGGCGCTGGAGATGCCGAGCGTCGTCTGCGCGAGCACCAGCGGCAGCACGTTGGGCAGCACATGGCGCGTCATGATGTGCCGGTGCCCGCCACCGAGCGCTCGGGCGCGCTCGATGTACGGACGCGACTCGACGGCGATCGTCTGGGCCCGTACGAGCCGGGCGGTCGTCGGCCAGCTGGTGACGCCGATGGCGATGATCACCGTCCAGATGGACCGCGACATGACCGTGGCCAGCACGATGGCCAGCACGAGTGTCGGCATCACCAGGAACCAGTCCGTGATTCGCATGACCACGGTGGCGAACCAGCCGCCGTAGTGCCCGGCGACGATGCCGACGAGCGTACCGATCGCCACCGACAGCGCGGCGGCCAGCAGCCCCACGGTCAGCGAGACCCGCGCGCCCCAGACGAACAGCGCGAGCAGCGGGCGCCCGAACTGGTCCGTACCGAGCGGGAATCGGCCGCTCGGCGCCTCCAGGGCCCTGCCCGGCGCGGCGGTCACGTTCTGCACGTCGCCGCCGGCCAGCACCGGCGCCAGCAGGGCGATCAGCGCGATGGAGGAGAGCCCGGCCAGCCCGAACAGCCCGGCGCGATGGGCGCGGTAGCGCTGCCAGAAACGGCTGACCGAGCCGCGCCGGCGGGCCCACACCAGCGAGGAAGCCGATCGTGGGCCGGTTTCCGTGGTCATCGGCCCACCCTGGGATCGAGCAGCGGATAGAGGAGGTCGGCGAGGAGGTTCATCAGGATCATCGCCCCGGCGAAGACGACGAACAGCCCCTGCACGAGCGGCAGATCGGGCACGCTCAGCGCCGAGTAGAACAGCCCGCCCAGCCCCGGCCAGGAGAAGACCGTCTCGACGAGGATCGAACCGGCCGCCACATGGCCCAGATTGATGAAGACCATGGTCACGGTCGGCAGCATCGCGTTGGGCACGGCGTGGCGACGGCGTACGGACGCGTCCCGCAGCCCCTTCGCCCGCGCGGTCGTCAGATAGTCGCCGCCCATCTCGTCCAGCAGCGAGGAGCGCATGACCAGCAGCGTCTGCGCGTACCCCACCGCGACCAGGGTGAGCACCGGCAGCACCATGTGGTGCGCGACATCGAGGACGTACCCGAAACCGGTCGAGTCGCCCGACTGCATACCGCCGGTGGGGAACATGCCGGGGACCGGCCCTGTGCCCACCGAGAAGAAGATGATCAGCAGCAGCCCCAGCCAGAAGGCCGGCACCGACCAGAGGGTCAGCGCGACACCGGTGCTGATCCGGTCGCCGAGCCCGCCGGCGCGCCAGGCGGAGCGGGTGCCGAGCCAGAGGCCGAGCGTCGAGTAGATGACCACGGCGACCCCGGTGAGCAGCAGGGTCGCGGGCAGCTTCTCGACGATCAGCTCGCCGACCGGCGCGTGGAACTGGTACGAGATGCCGAGATCCCCGGTCAGCGCCTTGGCACAGTAGTCGGTGAACTGCTGCCACAACGGCAGATCGAGACCGAACTGCCTGCGCAGCGTCGCCAGTTGTTCGGCGGAGGTCGGAACGCCATGGGTCATGGCCTTGACCGGGTCGCCGGGGATGATCCGGAAGAGGAAGAAGCTGGTGACCAGGACGGCGAACAGGGAGATGACCGCGCCGCCCAGCTTGCCCGCCACATGGAGCGGATACGCGCTCCGGGCGCCGGCGGAGACGGAGTCGGCGCGGACCACGGAACCGGACGGCCCGCTCTCCACCGGGCCGTCGACCGCGCTCCCTACCGCGTCGGGGGTGCTCGCGCTGCTCATGGGTCAGACCTCATTCACGGTCTTCCGCGGTGGAACGGCGCCGCATCACGACGAAGCCCCCCAGCACGGCGGCGACCGCCACGACGGCGCCGACGCCGATCAGTACCCCGGTCGAGGAACCGGAACCGGAACCGGAGCCGCCACCGTCCTCGGCCGGGACGGCGGACCACCAGCTCCAGTAGCCGTCCTGGCCCCAGAGGTTGCCCGCGGCCTCGGGCATCGTCGTGATCGACTTGATCTGGTCGGTACGGTACGCCTCGACCGCGTTCGGGTACGCCATGACGTTCATGTACCCCGTGTCGTACAGCCGCGATTGCATCCGCTCGACGAGGGCCGCGCGCTCGGCCGGGTCGTACTCCACGGCCTGGCGCGCGTAGAGGTCGTCGTACCGCTTGTCGCAGATGAAGTTGTCGGTGGAGCCGCTGTCCTGGGGCGTGGCGGGGAGCGCGTCGCACGTATGAATGAAGAGGACATAGTCGGGATCGGGGTTGACGGACCAGCCGTCGAAGGCCAGATCGTAGTCGCCCGCCTGCCAGGGGTCGGAGACGTTGTCGAGGCAGTCGACCTTCAGCCCGATGCCGAGCCTGCCCCACCACTCCTGGAGGTACTTGCCGATCGCCTTGTCCTTGGGATCGGTGGCGTGACACAGGATCCGGAAGCCGAGCGGCCTGCCGTCCTTGCCGAGCCGCTTGCCCGCGCCGTTCGTCCGGTAGCCGGCCCGCTCCAGCGCGGCGGCGGCCGCGTCGGGGTCGTACGCGATCCGCTGCGCGTCCGAGGGCTGCCAGAAGTACGTACCGAAGCGCGGCGGGATATAGCCCTGGCCCTCGACGGCGTGGCCCTGGAAGACCTTGTCGACGACGGCCCTTCGGTCGACGGCCTGGAAGAGGGCCTTGCGCACCGCCGGATCGCGTAGCGCGGTATGGCCGTTGCCGAAGGCCGAGCCGTCCTTGGACCGGGCGCCGGGGTTGACCGCGAGGGCGTAGAAGCGACGGCCCGGCGCGTCGTTGACCTTGATGTTCTCGGCGTTCTTCAACGCCGCGGCCTGGGCGGGGGTGAGGTCCGCGGCGAAGGAGACCTCGCCCTTCTGGAGCGCGGCGACGGCCGCGTCCCCATCCTTGTAGTACTTGAACACCAGCTCATCGAAGTGGGGGGCGCCGCGCCAGAAGTCCTTGTTCGGCTTGAGCTTGAGGTACTGGTCGACCTTGTAGTCCGTGATGATGAACGGACCGTTGCCCACGATCGGGAACGTCTTGTCGTTGTTGAACGTGGCGAAGTCACCGACCTTCTCCCAGATATGCCGGGGCACGATCGGCACATCGAGGGCGGCCATGGTGGCCTGGGGCTTCTTCAGCTCGATGACCAGCGTCCTCGGATCGGGCGCGGTGACCTTCCTGAAGTTGGCGGTGAAGTTGCCGTTGGCGACGGCCGCGTCCGGGTCCGCCATCATCGTGTTGAAGGTCCAGGCCGCGTCCTCGGCGGTCGCCTTCCTCCCGTCCGACCAGGTGGAGTTCTCGCGAATGGTGTACGTCCAGGTCAGCCCGGACGCCGACGGCTTCCACGCGGTCGCGAAGCCGGGGATCGGGTGCGCGTCCTTCGGGTCGTAGTTCGTCAGGTACTCGTACACCAATCGGTTGATGCTGGTGCTCGTCAGCCGCTGCGCCAGGAACGGGCTGAGGGAGTCGATGCTCTGGTTGACCGCGACGGTGAGGACCGCCGCGCCGTCCGCCGCCAGGGCCGGGGACACGGCCGACGACGGGCCGAACGGGGTGACGGAAGCGGCGGTGAGCGCGGCGGCGGCCGCGACGGAGGCCGCCGCGCGGCGGCGGAAGGGGCGCTGCCGGTGCTTTCGCGGGGGGTTCTTTTCGACCATGGACGGTGACCTCGTGTTATCACTCGCACGGAGAAGAAGCCGGGCTGATAGCTGATACAGGTTCGCCAACTGGTGAAGCGAGGTGTACCAGCGCTCTCCAGCCACGTCAACGACCGCTCAACCCCCTGTGGTCTGTGGTAACACGCCGAGGGGTCGCACCGTGAAGACGGTGCGACCCCTCGGTCCGGTCTCGACCTCTGAAGCCCTACTGCTGAGGCGCCGGCGGTACGGGTGGGTTCTGCTGAGGCCACCCCGGAGGCGGGACGGAACCCTGCGCTCGGGGCTGGGGGCGCTGGGGCGGCTGGGGCTGGGCGCCGGGCCTCGGTCCCGGCTGCGGTCCCGGTGGCGGGGGCTGCTGGCCGGGCTGCTGCTGCCAGCCCTGCTGCGGGGGATAGGGGTACGGGGGAGGCTGCTGCGGGGGGTACTGCTGCTGAGGATGCGGCTGCTGGTACGGGTACGGCTGACCCATGGGCGGCTGACCGGGCTGGCCCATCGGCGGCCGGCCCTGGTAGCCCGGCATCGGCGGCGCGAGGTGCGGCGGCGGATTGCCGTCCGCGGTCCACAGCCCCTGGACCTGCTGGGCCCGTACGAAGTCCTCGGCCACCAGCGCGGACAGGTTGAAGTACGCCTCGCGCGTCTTGGGACGCATCATGTCGAGATCCACCTCGGCGCCCGCCGACAGATGCTCGTCGAAGGGCACCACGACCACCCCGCGGCAACGGGTCTCGAAGTGCTGCACGATGTCATCGACCTTGATCATCTTGCCCGTCTCACGGACCCCGGAGATCACCGTGAGGGAACGCTGCACCAGCTCGGCGTAGCCATGGGCGGACAGCCAGTCGAGCGTCGTGGAGGCGCTGCTCGCACCGTCCACGGACGGCGTCGAGATGATGATCAGCTGATCGGCAAGGTCCAGCACCCCGCGCATCGCGCTGTACAGCAGCCCGGTGCCCGAGTCCGTGAGGATGATCGGGTACTGCTTGCCGAGCACCTCGATCGCGCGCCGGTAGTCCTCGTCGCTGAACGCGGTCGAGACGGCCGGGTCCACATCGTTGGCGATGATCTCCAGCCCGGAGGACGCCTGTGAGGTGAACCGGCGGATGTCCATATAGCTGTGCAGATGCGGGATCGCCTGCACCAGGTCGCGGATGGTCGCCCCGGTCTCGCGCCGCACCCGGCGGCCGAGCGTACCGGCGTCCGGGTTGGCGTCGATCGCCAGGATCTTGTCCTGCCGCTCGGTGGCCAGCGTGGAGCCGAGCGCGGTGGTCGTGGTGGTCTTGCCGACACCGCCCTTGAGGCTGATGACCGCGATGCGGTAGCAGGAGAGCACCGGCGTACGGATCAGTTCGAGCTTGCGCTGCCGCTCGGCCTCGGCGGCCCGCCCACCGATCTTGAAGCGGGAACTGCCCGGGTTGCGGCTGCTCTTCGCCTTGGGCTTGGTGTTGCGCAGCAGCCGGTCGGAGGACAGCTCCACCGCGGCGGTATAGCCGAGCGGCGCGCCCGGCACGGAACGCTCGCGGTGGTCGTGCGAGACGGCGGACGGCCAGCCCGCACCGGCCCGGGGGTCCATGGGCGGTGCCATGGGAGCGGGCTGCGGCAGAGCTTGGTGGAGCTGCTGGGGCTGTTGGGGATGCTGGGGCTGGGGGACCTGTGGAGGCAGGGGTGCGGGGGCGTTCCCGCCCGGCCGGTCCTGGCCCTGGCCCGGCCGGCCCGGCTGCGGGAAGCCGTAACCCCCCTGCGCCTGGGGAAGGTTCGGCTGGGGAGCGGCCGGGTACGGCGAGGGCGGGCCCGGCTGGGGCATCTGCGGGGGGCCTTGCTGGGGGCCCTGCTGCTGCGGGAAGCCGTAACCGGGAGGCGGTGGCGCCGACGCCGCGGGCGGCATCGGCGCGGCGGGCGCGGGCTGGCCCGGCGGCCTCTGGTACCCGCCCGGTCCCTGCTGCTGCGGGAAGCCGTAACCGCCCTGCTGCTGCGGGTGCTGGGGCAGTGGTTGGTGCGGTTGGTGGGGCTGGTGCGGGTGCTGTGGGTGCTGGGGTTGTTGCGGGGGCCAGGCGTACGGGGCGGGCGTGGGCCCCTGGGCCTGCTGGGGCAGCGGCGCGGGCGGCGCCTGCGGCGGCGTGGACCCGTCCGGGGACGGTGGCTGCGCGGGCCACTGCGGCGCCGACGTCGGCGCGGCCGGCTGGAACGCGGGCGGCAGCGGGGGCAGCCCGGCGTCCTGCGCGACAGCGGGCGGCGGTGCCCAGGGCCGCGCGGCGACCGGGGGAGCGTTCTGGGGCGCGCTGTCCTGCGGGGGCGCGTCCTGCGGCGTCGCGTCGTGGGGCACGGAATCCTGGGGCGTGGCGTCCTGGGGTACCGCGTCCTGCGGTTCCTGCGGGGGCGTGTCCTGCGGCACGGCGTCCGCGACAGCGTCCTCAACCGGGGCGTCCGCCGGGGTGTCCGCGATCACCGGAGCCGGTACGGAGTCGGCGGTCTCGGCGGCCCCGGCCTCGCCGCCGCCGGGCGTGTCCTCCCGTACCGCCGCCGGAGGCGCGTCCGCGATCTCGGCCTCGGTGTCGGACTCGGCGTCGCCGGACTCGGCCGTGGGACCGGCCCCGGACTCGTGCCCGGACTTCGGTTCGGCCTGCGGCTCCGGGGCGGCGGTCTCGTCCGTACTACCGGGGACCGCCTTCGGCGCGGTGTCCTCGGCCGGCTCCGGGGCGATGCCGCGCGCGGCATCGAGCTGTGCGAACTCCCGCTTCAGCGCGGCCGGGGAGAAACGCATGGTCGCGCCGCTCTCCACATCGCCGGCCCCGAACGGCTGCGCCGCGGGCTCGTGGTGGGCGGGAGCGGGAGTCGGAGTGGGTACGGGAGCGGCGGGAGCCCCGGGAACCGGCGGCTGGGCCTGAGGAGGCTGGGCATGTGCCTGAGGCGCCTCGGACGGCAGTGCCTCGGGCGGCTGCGATTGAGCCTGCGCCGGCTGGGCCCGCACCTGGGCCTGTGCTTGTGCCTGTGCCCAGTTCGGCTCGTAGCCACTGCCCGCGGGCAGCCCCGGCACCGCCACGGGCGCACCGTCGGGCGGCGGGGGCGACTGGGGGAAAGCGGGCGCGGGCGCCGCGCCACCACCGGACGTGTCCCCCGGTGCGTTCTGCGTGTACCAGGCGGGAGGGGTGTAGTCGATGGTGAACTCACCCGTCATCTCGGGCTCCGCGTCGGACTGATCGTCCGCGGCCGGCCTGTTCCAGCCTCCGCGAATCTCGTCCCGATCGCCGTTCACTTTGCCTCCTGGTGTGGTCGAGCACCCTTGTGCCGTGGTGGGTGGGGGCGACCGAATCCGTACATCCGGTGCGCCCGGCTCTTCCCTCCGCCCACCCTAATCGTCACCGGCGCCGATAGGGCAGGGTGGACCGCCCGTGATAGCACTCCGGGAACGTCACGCCGTACTCACCAGTGATCCACGGGAGCCCGACGGGAGGCGTGAAGGAGCGGAATTCCCTTATATCGGTACGGAATTCGGTTCCGCACGGAGTACACCACAGGGTGACGCGACCGACGAGCCCGAGTGGGCGGTACGCGAAAGGGTGCGCTCCGGAACGGAGCGCACCCCTGGGTCATCGGCCGTCTCCGGCCGGTGCCTCAGTGCAGATCGAACTCACCGTCGCGAGCGCCGAGTACGAACGCGTGCCACTCGGCTTCGGTGTATCGCAGCACGGTCTCCGGGTCCAGGGAGGACCGCATCGCGACAGCGCCCTCCGGAAGGTAGGCGATCTCGACCCGCTCCTCGTCGGGACTGGTGCCGGGGGCACCGTGCCACTCGACACCAGAGATGTCGAGCGCGTACAGCTCGTCCTTCTCCTGTTCGGTCCCCATCAGTCAAGCTTCCTTTCGGTAACGGCCGAGATATATGCGGCTGTTCGGCGTACGGCGACAAAGGGATGTCTGCCCGGCACCGGACAAGACCACTTCGGGCATCTTAGGACAGCCCTTTCCCGGGAAAGGGCCTCTCGGGCAACTTGGACGGGGCCCCGGACACCGAAGCAACGCGACCCCGGAGCCCCGACACCGGAACGGCGGGCGGACCGGTCAGGGCGACCCCGGAGCCCCGACACCGGAACGGCGGGCGGACCGGTCAGCGGGCGGATCAGTCCATCCTCCGGGCCACACCCAGCAGACCCGTCTCGGCGTCCGTGGGGCTCGTCATCACCCAGTGGCGCTCACGTCCGGCGACCCAGAGCGTGACACCGTCCGCGAGCGTGGGCAGCGCCTCGGTCTCGGTGCGGGACAGCCCCAGGATCCGGCCGGTCTGCTCCGCCTCCTGCGGGGAGATCCGCTGGACGCCCACCAGGGTCGCGTCCCGCATCAGCCGGGGCGCCACCGGACTCAGATACGGCAGCAGCGTCATCACGGACTGCCACGGCGAGGAGACCACGCGCCCCCGGGGCGGCCGCATACCGCAGTCCCGTACGACGACGACGGGGCTCCCCACCGTCGCCCCCATCGGGGGAACCCGTCCCACGTCGTGCAGCGTGACGCACTCCAGCCCCGCGCCCGCCGCCTGCGCCAGCAGGGTCCACGCCTGGGCGCGCCCGGTCTCGACGGCCACCCGGGCGCCGGTGCCCGCCGCGCGCAGCGCCAGCACCTGGGCCGTCCACAGCCCGCCGATCAGCAGGATGTCGTACGGCGAGGAACGGTGGAAGCCCACCAACTGCGGGCGTCCCTCCGCGTCGTCACCTATCACCACACCGTCGTCCCCGACCGGCAGCGACAGCGCCCCCAGGTCGTCGACGGCCAGGGTGTGTCCCGCGTGGCGGGGTCCGCGCAGTCCGCGCGCGATCTTGACTGCCGCGCTCATCGCGCTCCTCCCAGGGGCAGGGTCGCCAGTACGCCGGGCAGCTGCTCGCGGTCGAGCCGTACCAGACCGACCTTGGCCGTGCGGGCGGCGTCTTCCAGGGCCCGGCGCACCCGGACCAGTTCGGTGTCGCTGCCGCCGGTGATCCGTACGTGGCCGTTGACGGTCATCGCCCCCGTGCGCGAGCCGGACCGCAGGGTCAGGCTGAAGGTGGTCGCGTAGGCGGGGGCCGAGGTGAGCAGCGACACCAGCTGGGGGAGCGGGGTGGCCGCGCGCCCCAGCTCCGGCCAGCGGCCCACCGCGTAGGTGGTGTGCCAGCGGTCGTCGCAGCGCCAGACCCGGGTGGTCTCGGCGGTACGTCCCCGGGCCGCCGCGTCCGGCCGGGCCGCTCGAGCCGACAGCGCGGGGCTGGCGCAGGCCGATGTGGCCATGGTGGAGTTCAGCTCTTCCTGGTCCAGCACCACGGCCCGGAATCCGGCGCCCGTGATCCTGCTCGCGACATGGTCCGCGACGCGCACCAGACAGCGCTGGGCGCCTTCCGTCCCGCCGCCGCGCGCCTCGACCGCCTCACGGCACAGCTCGGGGTCCAGCTTCACGGCGACCCAGGTCATCCGCAGCGCGGGCGCGCCGGTCCGCTCCTGCAACGGGGCGTACGAGAGCCGGGCCACCGACTGCTCGGGAAGGTGCGGCGCGGGCGCCGAGCGCACCTGCTGCACCAGCTGTGCCGACTCCAGCACGATGTCGTCGACCTGGAGCGAGGCGCCCAGCAGGGACAGTGGCAGCGACCGCGCGCCGGAGACGGGACGCAGTCCGTCGCCCTTGGCCTCGACCCGTACCACCGCGGTCAGGAAACTGCCGTCGCCGAGCATCCCGACCGTGCGCCGGTCCCGGTCGACATAGGTGAACGGCCGGAGCCCCGGCACGCTCTCCGCGACGGGCGCCAGCGACGGATCCACATCGGCCGCGCACGGTCCGGCGGCCCGCCTGCGCGCGCGCAGGGCGAGCGCGGTCGCCAGCCAGTCCTGCAGGGCGTGGCCCCGGCGGCGTATGACGGCGAGGAGCAGCAGGGCGCAGGCCACGACGGCGGCGGCCACCAGCCAGAGCCCGCCGAGCGCGGCGCCGACGAGTGTCAGCGCGAGCGCCACCTCGACGAGTACCAATTGCCGCAGCTGAAAAGGACCGACGCGGCCGGCCCCGAGCAGCGGTCGCGGAGTCGTCTTCGCGGGAGCCTCCGGCAGCACGGTGGTCGCGCCCGCCACCGGCACATTGCCGCGTCGCTTCCGGGAAGTGCCGGGCGTTCTTGCGGGAGTTCGCCCATTGCGCTCATGCGTCGCCGTACTCATCGCCGCCTTGTCCCCCTCAGGCCGTAATTACATGACGTAATTACCATTTTTTATTATGCGTTGACGGGGCGATCACCCTACCTGAGCGGTAAGGCCGAAGCGCCAGCATGCATAGTAGGGGGCCGGTACGACAGTGGGCCCTTCCGGTGAGTACGGAAGCCCGGTCGCCCCACGGGGAGAGGGACAGCGGACAGATGGCATCACGACGGGACGAACTCAACGCCTACACCTTCGCGAAGCGAAGGCTGGTCGCGCAGTTCGTGCAGCCGAACTCGACCGGTTCGGAAGAAGGGGCGCCCCGGCCGCTGCGCGCGGTGGTGCCGGGAGCGATCATCGGAGTGGTGATCCTCGCGGGCTTCGGAGCCTGGGGCATGTTCAAGCCCGTGGCGCCCAAGGGCTGGGACAGCGGCGAAAACGTCATCATCGCCAGCAAATCCACCACCCGGTACGTCGTGCTGACGACCGACAACAGGAAGCAGCTGCACCCGGTCCTGAACATGGCCTCCGCCAAACTCCTCCTGGACGGGGACTCGGGCAAGGTCGTCAACGTCAGCGAGAAGGAACTCGACAACGGCAGGATCCCGCGCGGCGCCACCATCGGCATCCCCTACGCCCCCGACCGGCTGCCCGACTCCAAGGCGGCCGGATCCGCCAAGCGTTGGGCGGTCTGCGAGCGGCCGGGCGAGGGCGGCCGAGCCATCCAGAAGGCCGCCTTCGTCCTCGCCGGGACCAAGGAGGAGAAGCGGACCGAGGGCGCGAACAAGCTGCGCGGCGGCGAGCTGATGTACGTGGAGGGCCCCGCCCCCGACCGGACCCGCTATGTCGTGGACGCCACCGGCAAGGCGTACCCCGTGGAGAACGACGAACTGCTGCTGCGCCTGCTGGTGGACCAGAACGGCGAACCTCAGCGCGTCTCCGCGTCCTGGCTCGAAACCTTGCACAAGGGCGATGAGATCACCTTCCCGGAGTTCACCGGAGTCCCGGGCGAGGCCGCCGGAGCCCCCGGCGAACTCACCCCCGAGGAGAACACGGTGGGTATGGTCCTCAGCGCGGACAGCGGCACCAAGAAGCAGATGTACGTGGTCCTGCCGGGCCGGGTCGCCCCCGTAACCGACTTCACCGCGAAACTCCTGCTCAGCCGCAAGGACCTGGTCGAACTCGGCCAGGACGGCAGCGCGAAGCCCGTCAGCCCCGGCGCCATCCAGCCCGGTCAGGCGTTCGGGAGTGAGTACGACTGGCCGGTGAACGCCCCGGAGACGGTCAACTCGCCCAGCACCGCGCCGGGCAGCCGCAACACCGTGTGCAACGTCCTGCGCAAGGTCGACAAGGACGGCTCCACCACCCTCAGCACCTGGGCGGGCACCGAATTCCCCGCGACCCTGCCGGCCGGTTCGAGCAGCGCGTACGTCACCCCGGGCTCCGGCCAGCTCTTCCGGCAGTTCACGGGTTCCAGGACCGACACGGGCTTCGTCTTCCTCGTCACCGACACCGGGCTGCGCTACGCGATGCAGTCCAACGGCGACAGCGGCGCGGACGACTCCGGCATCGGCGCCTCCGGCACCGCCAGGCAGAAGGCGGAGCGCGAACAACAGGAGGACCAGCGTGCCCAGATCAGGCTCGGCTACAAGGAGGTCACCCCGGCGCCCATCCCGGCGGCCTGGTCCTCCTTCCTGCCGACCGGACCGCGCCTGTCGACGGGCTCGGCCCGCCAGCCGCAGGGCTCGTGAGGAGGGGCAGCACCGTGACATACGCTCCGACCAGCCTTGCCGTACGTCTCCTGAGCGCCGCGGCGGCCACCGCGGCCACCTTCGTCGCGCTGCCCGTGCCCCTCGCGGCCGCGGACTCTACGGGCCAGTGCACCTACCCCGGCGATATGTACGAGGGCCGTCCCTGGTCGCTCCAGCGCGTTCTGCTGGACGAGCTGTGGACCCAGTCCACCGGCAAGGGGGTACGGGTCGCAGTCATCGATACCGGAGTTGACGTAAAGAACCGTCAGCTCAGTCGCGCGGTGGACACCGGGAGCGGGATCAACCTGCTCCCCAAGGGCCTCAAGGACGAGAACGGCAACAAGATCGAGCGCGGCAAGGAGAACGGCACCACCGACACGGTCGGCCACGGCACCAAGGTCGCCGGCATCATCGCCGCCCGCCCCCAGAAGGGCACCGGCTTCGTCGGCCTCGCCCCGGGCGCCACGATCATCCCCGTACAGCAGAACGACGCGGAGGGCCACGGCACGGTCGAAAGCCTCGTCGCGGCCATCGACTACGCGGTCCGGGAGAAGGCCGACGTCATCAACATCTCCCAGGACACCGAGGACGCCGTGGAACCCCGCCCCGAGCTGAGGCAGGCGGTGGACAGGGCCCTTGACGCGGATGTCGTGATCATCGCCTCGGCGGGCAACGACGGCCTGGGCCGCAACGTCAAGAAGACCTACCCCGCCTCGTACCCCGGCGTACTGGCCGTCGCCGCGACCGACCGCAACAACGAACGCGCGCTCTTCTCCCAGTCCGGCGAGTTCGTCGGCATCGCGGCCCCCGGCGTCGACATGGTCTCCACGGTCCCCCTGGGCGGCCACTGCGCCGACAACGGCACCAGCTTCTCCGCGCCCTACGTCACCGGCGTGGCCGCTCTCATCAGGAGCAAGCACCCCGACTGGACACAGGAGGAAGTCGTCGCCCAGATGCAGCAGACCGCGGAACGGTCCGTCGCGGGCCACGACCGCCTGGTCGGCTGGGGCGTCATCGACCCCGTACGCGCCCTCACCGAGGACGACAAACCCATCGAACGCCCCGTGGCCCACGAAGGCGTGTCCAACGCCCAGGCCCCCACCCCCGCCGAACTCCACCTGGGCGAGACCCCGGAGGAACGCACCGTCCGCCTCGCGACCTACGCCGTGGTCGGCGGAGGCGTCCTGGTCGCCGCCATCGCGGGCGGCTCCGTGGCCCTCCGCGACGCGCGCCGCAGGTCGAGGCGGACGGCGGGGGAACCGACGGGCTGACGGGGTCCGATAACCGGTATGCCGATATACCGACATGCGGGGAGCGATTACCACCGCACAACGGGCCATGGTTCGTCAGCCCCGGAAGTCTCTTGACCGATAAGGCTTTTGGGGCTGTCAGAGGCATTGGCTAGAGTGAATACATGTGGTCAGTGGTGTTCACGTCATCATGATCGCGATGTGTGTGGAGAAAACGGGGAGGTTACGGGGATGGTTCACGCGGCAGAAGGCAGCGGGGGAAGCGACCTTGAGCGCGGTATCGGAGCACTGGAGAACTTTCAGAAGCGGGTGAACGCGCTACTGACGGAACTCGAAGGCGGAGCGGCGGGCAACACCACCGTGGCGGCCCAGACGGTCTCCCGAACCGCTTTCAGCGGCTCCAACCTCCCCTTCGCGGAGGCGGACGGGCTCTACGGGCAGTACAACCGAGTCCACGAGGCACTGGTCTCGCTCTCCAGGACCCTCGGCGACCAGATCGAGGGCCTGAGCATCGGAGTCCACGCCACAGTTGTCGGCTTCGACAACGTGGAAGAGGACGTACGACGCCGATACGCGGCGATCCAGGCGCGTATCGACCAGGAGCACGCGACGCAGCGGGAGCGGGAGCGGGCTGCTGCGTCCGAGGCCACGCGGTCCGATGACGAGAACGGTATGTACAACGTGGATGCTGAATCATGAGCGACGAAAAGCAGCACGAGCAGGACCAGGCGAAGGTTCAGACTCAGCTCGGCGTGACCGACATCACGCGCATTGTCGCCAAGGTTCCCTCGTTCTTCGGATTCGGCGGCGGCAGTGGTCCCGGCCCCTTCGCCAGCACCAGCTTCGAGAACCACGAACTGAACGCCATGATCGACCTGGTGGAGAACGCGAACCCGGCCGATATGGAGAGCGCGGGTGCCGCCCTCTGGAAAACCAGGGACGCTCTCAAGGAAGCCGCGCGTGAACTCAGCGCCTACGTCGACAAGGTCGAGTGGAAGGGCGAGTCGGGCACCGCGTTCCGCACCTTCGGAACAGCCCTTGCCGCGCACGCCACCGACCTGGCCGGATTCGCGGACGTGGCGGGTACACAGATCACGGTCGCGGGTGAAGGGCTTGCGTCGGTACGTAAGTCCATGCCTTCGCGCGATGGGCGGTTCAGCAGGAAAGACGTCGATGACATTCCGATGCCTGCGCGTATCGAGGGAAACCCGGAGTATGTCGCGGCGGTGAAGGTGGAGAAGAACCGCCAGGAGGCCATCAACCAGATGTATCGCCTGGCGTCGTACTACGCGGTCTCGGAAGAGAGGCTGGCGGGGCAGGAAGTACCGAAGTTCGAGAAGAAGTTGAACGCGGATGTGCCCAGGCCGACGGGCAAAATTCTTGATGGTTCGGGCACAGGCTCAGCGGCAAGGACGGCCGACTCATCCGGTCTTGCCACACCTCGATCAGTGGGACATGCGGAAATGAGCGGTACCGGCATGTCCCGAGCGGAAGCCGACGGCCTGGTAACACCCGTTCCCGAACGCGCCACGATCGCTGACTCGGGTTCGTACGGCACGGGCGGCGGATCCCGAGGCGAAGCCGCTGGCTTGGCCCAGCCTGTTCTGGACCGGAACGCGGTGGAGATCAACAGCGTCGCGACGCCATCGGCCCCCACCACGGGACCCAGTGGTACGCCCGCCCCCTCCGCCGCCGGAACTACGGTTCCCTCAAGTGGGTTTACGCCTCCCGCAGCGGCTGGTTTCGTGAATCCCGTTCAGGGCGGCGCGCCACGGTCGGTGGGCGGGACCGGTGTCCCAAAGGCAGTGGGACGGCCGGGGATGGCTGCAGGCGGAACCGGGGACGGAACTGCTGGTCGGCCAGGTATCGGCGGAGGTTCCACCGCTGCCGGACGCGCGGGTGGAGCAGGCCAGCCAGTCGCAGGTGGACGATCCGGTGCGGCGGGCCACCCGATGGCGGGCCGTGCGGGTACGGGCGGGGTAGTTGGTCCCCGTGCCGGGCGCGTGGATGGTGTTGTGGGTGGTAAGCCACGTGCCACAGGCGGTTCCACCGGTTCGCGCCTTCCCCGTGGAACGGTCATCGGCGGCGAGGGCATCGCGGCAGGGCGTGCTTCCGCAGGGAAGCCGAGCCAGTCGGGTGTCGTCGGCGCGAACCCCGCGAAGAGCACCAACCGGCCTGGGGCTCGGGGTACTGCCAGTTCCAACGGGGTTGTCGGTAAGCCCCGTGGCGGTACGTCCGGTTCACGGTCCGGAGTGGGTGGCTTCACTCAGGGCGGCGCGGGTCTTGTACGTGGCCCAGGTGGCAAGAAGCGGGACGAGAGGGAGGAGCAGGACACCAGATCGCGTCCTGACTACCTGACGGAAGACGAAGAGACATGGACGGCCCGACGGCGTGGCCCCGTACCGCCGGTGATCGAGTAAGCACAGGAAAGGTGCGAAGGTCAGGATGACGGCAGGAATGAGCCGGGCCAAGAAACGCGGAGGGCCTCACGCCGTACGGCGAGGCGTTCTCTGCACACTGGCTGCGGTGGGTGTGTGGAGCACGGGCATCGCGGGCGTGGCTCCGGCGGCAGTTGCTGCGGAGGATGTCCAGTCGAAGCAGTGGTACCTGGACGCGATGGCCGCCGAGAGAATGTGGGAGGTCACCACGGGCGAGGGCATCAAGGTTGCTGTTATCGATACCGGAGTCAACTCGTCCACGCCTTCGTTGAAGGGGCAGGTCCTGAAAGGGCTGGATGCCACTGAAACCGAGGGGGACGAGACGGATGACTACGATGGTCATGGGACAACCATGGCTGAGCTGATCGCTGGAACAGGAAAAGGCGGTGGCCTTAAAGGGCTCGCGCCCGGTGTGAAGATTATTCCGATGCGGATTTCTAACACCGAGTTCCAGAACGAGCACAAGGTGAATGCGCAGGATGCCGAAGAAGCTATTAGAGCTGCTGCAGACAGTGATGCGCAGATCATCAGTATGTCGTTCGCCAGTGAGTACTCAAGCCAGAATGAGCGGGCTGCCGTAGAGTATGCGGAGAGTAAGGGGAAGCTGTTTTTTGCTGGCGTTGGAAACAATGCGGCCAAAGACAACAAGGAACAATATCCGGCTGCGTATCCTCAAGTCGTGGGAGTTGCGGCTACGGACCGTAAAGGGACGGTATCCGAATACTCTCAGCACGGTGATGCTGTAGATATTGCTGCTCCGGGGAATGACATCCCGGTTTGGTGCGATGAAAATTTCCAGAGCTATTGTGATGGCAGAGGGACCAGCGCCGCCACCGCAATCGCGGCAGCCTCGGCTGCTCTGGTGTGGTCCATCCATCCGGACTGGACCGCGAACCAGGTCCTCCGCGTTCTTTTCGACACGGCAGGCAGGGACTGGGACAAGGGCACTCTCAGCAACTATCTCGGGCACGGTCTGGTTCGTCCCGGTCGCAACATCCTTTACGGCAAGGGTGACCCCGGCGCCGCCGATATCAACCCCCTCACCAACGAGAAGACGCCTGCCCCTTCGGGCTCGCCCGCACCGGCGTCGTCCGCGTCGGCTTCCGCCGAAGCCGAAGCCGAAGCCGGCACGGGCGAGAAGGCCGGCGACGAGTCTGACGACAAGCCGGTCGCGGCCGGGGCCAGTGAGGACTCCGAGGGCGGTAGCCGACTGGGGCTGATCGCAGGTGTGGCCGCCGTTGTGGTGGTCGGCGCGGGAGCGGCGTTCGCGCTGCTTCGCAGGCGCAGGGCCGCCTGATCCCGTACGTACTCATGAACCGCCCGGTGGGATACCGCTCACCGGGGTTTTCCAGAGAGGAACACCTCGCATGGCAGTGCAGAAGGTCAATGGAGTCAGCCTTGTAAAGCTGCAGAACGAGCTCACGGAGAACTTCGACAGCGTCAAGGGACAGCTCAAGGCGTTGCAGGCGACGATCGACAGCCTGGAGGGCGCTTGGCAGGGTATCGGTGCCGGCGCGTTCAACACGAAGCAGACCGAGATCAACAACCGCATGGTGAGCATCGGCAACCGGCTGCTCACGTTCCAGGAAGCGATCGAGGCCGCGCGCACGATCTCGGGCAACACGGACGACGCGGTCGAGGCCGCTCTCCGTGGTGTCGACGTGGCCGACGGCTACTCGGGCGACGCGGCTGCTCAGCGGGCGACCTCGAACCTCAACAACTACTGATATCTCGGTGGCCGTACGTCACGGACGGCTGCCACATCCCACGTAACGAGCAGTTGGAGGATCTCATGGCACAAGACGACGGCACGATGATCGTCACTTACGCGAAGCTCGAAGAGGCGGCCCAGGCGATCAACCAGCAGGCCGGCCGTCTCGACGCGAGCCTTCGTGCCATCAAGGCGAAGATCGCCTCGGTGTCCGACCTCTGGGAGGGTGAGGCCAGGGAGGCGTACAACCGGTCCCAGGCGGAATGGGACAAGGACGCGATGGCCATCCACACGGCTCTGAAGCAGATCTCGGCGGCCGTAGACGACGCGGGCCGTAACTACCGGAGCGGCGACAAGAGGGCTGCCGCGAACTTCTAGCAGTTGCAGCAGCAGCCGCAGTAATCGGCGGTAGTCGTACGACAGGCAGCCGCAGTGGTCGGCGGTAGTTGTACGACAGGCAGTCACGCAGGGCGGACGACGCCAAGCGGTCAGGGTGGGCACGCGCGGGAGGTGTCCACCCTTCCGCATGTCTGCCCCTTCGCGCTCGCCCCCGACTTGTCGGCCCTTGAGCCCGGGACCGCCGGAGCCGTCAACTCCGGTAGAGCATCGCCTCATCCCGGTTGCCAGGTACATCATCATGCCGTCGCTCCCCGGGCGGACCACCGCACGATCCGGGCGTGAAGTGCCACATCCTTTGCGAGACTCAACTCGAAGGCGAAAACTTTATGGTTTCGGCAGGTAGTTTCGACGGAAGATCGCACTGCGCTTGTTTGTGTGCGCGCCTTGCCGCGCTCAGTGCAATTTCTGCAAGGCTCCGTTTTGTGACGCTCTTTGAGGCGGAAGAGTGTTGTGTTGCGCGTACCTCAACGCTGAGGTTGTAGGTTCCGCCAATCAATATACCGTCGGGCACGCAAGGGACGTAGATGGCAGCGAAACGATAACTCGAAATTGATTTTTCTCCTGCATTGAAAGAATCGAATTCACGGGCACCGATATCGGAATTATTGGAAACGGTACGATTGGACCAGAGCTTGGGAGGATTCCAGCGCACCATCTCGGTTACAGTAGCGAGAGCCGTTTTTCCGTCGGCTCGAATGAAGCAGCTGGAGAGAAAATCATTGTCCTGAGTGTCGGCGCGGACTTGGTCGGAATCTTGGAATTCATATTTTGATGCATCTGGAAGCGTTTCCTGTAGGGCGGCGGTAATTTTATCGCCACCGCCTAGGGAATCGCATACTTCACTAGATTTTATGACGGCTGACTCTTTGAATGGGGGAGTGTTGGTGAGGTAGGCGGCGACAATTACTGCCCCACCGAGTGCAGTCACCCCCGTGATGAGCCTGATTTTTTTGTTGAATTTCATCTTCACTTGATCACCCTCCGCTTCCTGCTGGAATTTTCTGACCCGATACGTATCTTTCTACATTTGCGGCAGCTGTCGTGAAACCTCCCTCTGCTTCTCTGCTGGAGATTGCCACAATGTGAGGTGAGAGATTACCTGACAGCTCGCCAGCTCTCTCGGCGCCCTGCTGGAGAAGCAGAAAGGTAGATTTTTGCGTCTCATCCCAGTCGGCTCCGTTTCTGTACAGAATTTCGCTGGATCCGTCTTTCTTGAACCCATCGACGATGGCACCCAGGATTTCCCCCGTTGCTGTTTCTGCTAGCCCACCTGCGACCGCTGCGCCTGGTCCGGTGTAAGGTGCTGAAACCAACCCGACGCCGATCCCGGCCGCACTGCTTGCCCAAGACTGGGCGGTATCCAGAGATTTATTGAACTCTGCATCCTTTTCGGCTCCAGAATTCTCGACTTCGTAAGCCCGGCCGGCAGCAAGAGTTCCCTGTATTTCGCCAGAATTTTTGGCGATGGATCCGATCGCCTCCTTCAGGTTATCTGCATCGGAGAACTTTGGGTCGCTGATGTATGCATTCGGGTTGTTGAAGTGGTATTCCATCAACGTGTTTGCGTAGCTGTGTTGGCCCAATGTTACGTACTTGAATCCGTCTGGATTTCCTCCCAGGGTGTGGAGGAAGCGCGTTACGTCGGATTGTTCCAAATTTGCCGCAGAGCCGGAAACCAGGTAGAGCTTGTCGGGGGTGAGCTGGTCCGGATTCAGTGTTCTGTTTACGTCGGGCATGTACTCTCCGGTGATCCTCCCGAAGCTGTCCGACATGAACCCGTTCTTTGCCAGCCGCTCCGGGTTTTCCGACACGGACTCCACTATTTCTTCGAAAAGGGCTGACTGTTCTTTGCTGTGTGTAAAGTCCTCAGCCGTTGGTGGCGTGCCAGCGGGGTGTCCTGTTGTCGCGGCCTCCAGGGCGCGCGCCAAGGAGTCGCGACCGGTGACGCTCTCGTCACCCTTGTCGTTCATCTCCTGAGGCCAGTCCCGCTCCTCGAAGAGGTACTGGAAGTTGCTGATCCCGACCTTACCGTTCTTGCCGTTTCCGTCGGTGTCGCGCTCGAAGTCGTGGTCCTCGTCCTTGGCGACGAACGTGCCGCTGAAGAAATCGGTTGCCGCGGCGGGGCTGTTCGACAGGGCTTTCATGAAGCCGGTCATGGGATCCGATCCGGAGTCGGTTCCAGTGCGGTTGAGCTTCGGGTCCCCGCCCATACGCTGCCAGACCATTGGCGTATGGCGGCCATTGCTGCTCAGCTCTTTCTCGGCCTTGATCAGTTCGGAGCCGTAGCTCTTGAGGAACTTGTCGTCGTAGTCACCCCAGCGCATGAGGTTGCTCATGACCTGGAACCCCATTGGGCCATTGCTCCGGCCCACGGGCTGACCACCGAGATCCGTTATCTCGCGCTTCCAGCCGGACATTTTTGCGCTGTCGCTCTGGGAAGCCGCGGCGAGCGTGAGGCTGAGGTTCTTCTGAAGGTCCCCGTACTGATCGCTCCGTTCGCTTCCCAGCTTCCAGCTCTCGTAGGGGTCATTGACGCCGGCCCAGAACTCCAGAGTCCTCTGGGGGCCGAGCGTGGCGGCGAAGCGTTCGGAGAACAGTGGGTCGTTGCTGTACTGCTTGAGACCAGCGTTCAGTTTGTCGAAGTCTGCGGCCGTGAGATCCTTGGGGTCCTTCTTGGCGATCCGTGCCATCTCATCGGCTTTCTTGATGGCCTCGGCCGCCGCGTCGCGATCCTTGTACTTGGCGTCCGAGAAACCGTCCTTGGCCTGGTCGACAATGAGCCTGAGCGCCTGAGCCGCGCTCCTGTCGCTCTCGGCAGCCTTGTCGAGGATGCCCTTGATCTCGTCACGGAAGGCGTCGACGTCCTGCTGGTTGTGATCCGGCACCAAGGTTTCTTTGCCGGCGCGGTCCGGGTGGATGTTCATGGTGACGGTGAAGGAGCCTTCGCCGGTGTCCATGACGGTGAGATTTTTACTCGCCCCGCGAGATATGGCCTCGTTGAGCTGCCCACGGTACGAGATGAGTTCATCGCGGGTGTCCTTGAGGATGTTGTGGATCGTGGTGGCCTGGGTGACGGCATCGGCGAACTCGCCCGCCGTCTTGGCGATGAACTCGCGGCTGACCGTGGCGTTGACGCCGGCCCAGTTCGCCTTGTCCGCCTTGGCCTTCATGTCCTCCCGGGCATCCTTTTCCAGGGAGGTGAGGTTCTTGACCACCGTGGCCCAGTCGGTGATCGTCTCGCCGAGGGACGCGAAGTTCCCGTTGCGCAGAGCTTCGATATCCATCAGCGCTGGGTCCTCTCGGTGAAGCCTTCGTCCAGTTGCGAGATGCTGCTGACGGTCTCGACGAATGAGCGTTCGTCGCCCCGGTGGACCTTCTTGGTGAAGTCCATATGGTTCGAGATATGGGCGCAGGCGTCCAGCAGCGACCGGAGTTGCTTCTCCCACTGTTCCTGAACGTGGTGGAGACCACCGCCGAGTTCGAATTTCTGCGTCGTCAGATCCTTGGCCGCGGTCTGGCTGCTGGACCACGCGTCACGCCCGTACTGCCCGAGGCCCTCGAACAGTTTGAACGCACTGCTTCCGACAGCTGCCAGATCCGTCTGGCTGGCCTTCAGATCACCCTGTCCGCCTCCACCGCCCCCGCCGCCCTCGGCCGGAAGCTGATTGAGCCGCATCTGTGTGGATTGCCGATCGGCCGCCCGAGCCTTCAGCTGTTCCCACTCGTCCCATGCCATGTGTATGAGTTCCCTTTCCCCCGTCAGGCGTTATTGGCTGCCATGGCCACTACCCGGCGCTGATCACGTTCTCGAACAACGGGTGGCGTCAAGTCAACGCGGCAATACCGATGTCACCGGCCCTGCCAGTTCCCATCCTCCGGAACAAGTCCCGTCTGTACGAGCGGATTCCCGCGCCGGCGCGTCACGAAGACGCCCCGCCCGGTCGGCATCGGACGCGGTCGTGCGTTGCCGAAGACGGAGCCCTCGTTCGGGTCGCCGGAAAGCAGCAGCGCCTGCGCGCCGAGTTCCTGCATGCGCTGCATGAAGGGTTCGTACGCGGCCCTGCTCGCGCCCGCCGTGTTGCGGGCGATGATGAAGCGGACGCCGACGTCACGTGCGAAGGGCAGCATTTCGGTGAGCCCGGAGAGCGGGTTGCCGCTCGACGTGGAGACCAGGTCGTAGTCGTCGATGACGACATAGACCGTCGGGCCGCGCCACCAGCTGCGGTCCCGCAGCTCCTGCGCCGTGACATCGGCGGAGGGCGTACGGCGCCTCATCAGGTCGGCCAGGGCGTCCATGTGGTGGTCCATGTTGTTGGACATGGGGATGTACTCGGCCAGATGCGTGGCCGGGGTGGCGTCCAGCAGACCGCGGCGGTTGTCGATGACGAAGAGCTTGCAGGAGTCGCCGTCGTACCGCTCGGTCAGCTGCTTGATCAGCAGCCGCAGCAGGTTCGACTTGCCGGACTCGCTCTCGCCGAACACCATCAGGAACGGGTCCTGCTCGAAGTTGACGTAGACCGGCTCCAGGTTGTTCTCGTCGATGGCGAAGGCCACCCCGCGCTCCGGGTACGCCGAGCCCCCGGGCAGCTCCGCCGCGGGCAGTTCGCGCGGCAGCAGTCGTACGGCGGGGGCGCCCGGAGCGGTCCAGTGCCGGGAGACCTCCTGGGACATGGCGGCCGTCGCCTCCGACAGGTCGCTGTCGGAGTTGATGCTGTCGATCCGCGGCACCGCCGCCATGAAGTGCAGCTTCTCCGGGGTCAGACCGCGTCCCGGCACACCCGCCGGGACATTGACGGCGACCTTGCGGTCCAGCTCGGAGTCCATGGTGTCACCGAGACGCAGCTCCAGCCGGTTCATCAGATGGTCCTTGAGGTTCGCGCGGACCTCCATCGTGCGCGAGGCCGTGAGGACCAGATGGATGCCGTAACCGAGCCCGCGCGCCGCCACGTCCAGCACGGCCTGCTCCAGGCCCTCGTAGTCCGCGCGGAAGTTGCCCCAGCCGTCGATGACCAGGAACACGTCGCCCCACGGCTGGTCCGTCACGGAGATCTCGCCGCGCGCCCGCAGCCTGCGGAAGGTGGCGATGGAGTCGATGCCGGAGCTGCGGAAGTACTCCTCGCGCCGGGTCATGATCCCGTACACCTCGGCGACCGCGCGCCGGACCCGCTCGGGGTCGAGGCGCGAGGCCACCCCGCCGACATGCGGCAGACCGGCGATCGACGACAGCCCGCCACCACCGAAGTCGAGCCCGTAGAACTGCACTTCCTGCGGGGTGTGCGTCAGCGCGAAGGCCGAGACCAGCGTCCGCAGCAGGGTCGACTTGCCCGACTGGGGCCCACCGACGATCTGCATATGGCCCGCGGCCCCGGAGAAGTCCCGGTAGAGCGTGTCACGGCGCTGCTCGTACGGCTTGTCGACCACACCCAGCGGTACGACAAGACGCCCCGCGCCCTCGAACCCGGGCTGTGTCAGCCCGCGTCCCGCCACCCCCGCCAGTCCCGGCAGCAGCTCGTCGAGGGCCGGCGGGTTGTCCAGCGGTGGCAGCCACACCTGATGCGCCTCGGCGCCGCGCCCCTCCAGCCTCCGTACGATCACATCCAGTACGGAGTCGGCCAGCGCGTCGTCCTCCGTACGTCCCTCGGGCACCCGGGCGTGGGCGGCCGGCTCGACGTACCGCACCGGCACCGGAGCGGCCGTGAACGGGACGGGCCTGCGGTCCACGGGCAGCGGATCGCCGAGAGCCGCGCTCCGCTGGGGGCTGGTGCGGTACACCCCGGAGACGTACGCGGCCTTGAACCGCACCATCTCGTCCGTACCGAACTTCAGATAACCGGAACCGGGCACATTGGGCAGCTGGTACGCGTCGGGCACCCCCAGCGCCGCGCGCGACTCGGCCGCGGAGAACGTCCGCAGACCGATCCGGTACGACAGATACGTCTCCAGACCGCGCAGCCGCCCCTCCTCCAACCGCTGCGAGGCCAGCAGCAGATGCACGCCCAGGGACCGCCCGATGCGTCCGATCTGCACGAACATCTCGATGAAGTCGGGCATCGCGGTGAGCAGCTCGCTGAACTCGTCGATGACCAGCACGAGCGAGGGGATCGGCTGGAGCGGGGCACCGGCCGCGCGTGCCTTCTCGTAGTCGTGGATGTTGGCGTAGTTCCCCGCGTCGCGCAGCATCTCCTGCCGGCGGTTCAGCTCACCGCGGATGGAGTCGCCCATGCGGTCCACCAGCGTCAGATCGTCCGCCAGGTTGGTGATCACCGCGGCGACATGCGGCATCTGGGACATCCCGGCGAAGGTCGCGCCGCCCTTGAAGTCCGCGAGAACGAAGTTGAGGGTCTCCGACGAGTGTGTGACGGCGAGACCCAGGACGAGCGTGCGCAGCAGCTCGGACTTGCCGGAACCGGTGGCGCCCACACACAGGCCGTGCGGGCCCATGCCCTCCTGCGCGGCCTCCTTCAGGTCCAGCATCACGGGCGCGCCGTCCTCGCCGACCCCGATCGGGACGCGCAGCCGCTCCGCCTGGGAGCGCGGCCGCCAGGTGCGGCTGACGTCGACGGAGGCCGCGTCGCCCAGGTTCAGCAGATCGGTGAAGTCGAGGTTGGCGAGCAGCGGCTCGTCGTCGTCCCCGCCGGCGGCCACCGAGAGCGGGGCGAGCTGGCGGGCGAGTGCCTCGGCCGCCTCCTCGCTCAGCAGGTCGGGGGTCCCGTCGTACACCAGCCCGTGGCCGGACTCCAGTTGCAGGGAGTCGGGGTGGACGACCACCGACAGCCCGCCGCGCGCGCCGGTCGTCTCGCCGGGGACGACCTCGATGACGGTCACGCCCTGGAGCCCCTCGGCCGCCGCGAGCGTCGACATCGGGGGCACCGACAGGCCGTCCAGCACGACGACGATATGCGGCTGGTCCAGCAGCGGATGGCCGCTCGCCCCGAACCGGGGGCGCCCCTCGAAGCGGTCGGCGAGCAGCTCCTCCAGCTCCATCGCCTCCGTGGTGATGAGGCGGCGGCTGCCCGCGCCGTCACTGCTGCCGGTGGCCTGGGCGTGCGGAAGCCACTTCGCCCACTCCCACCGCGCGGCCTCCTCGCGCCCGGCGACCACCGCGACGACCAGGTCCTCGGGGGAGTGCAGCGCGGCCAGCGAGCAGACCATCGCACGGGCCGTGGAGCGTACGGACTCCGTCTCGCCGCTGACCGTCAGGTGGTAGAAGGCCCGCAGCGAGATCGCCATGGGCAGCCCGTCGAGCGTGGAGTGGGCCGCCAGGAACTGCTGGAGCGCGCCCGCCGTCAGCGGCTCCAGCTCGTCCACCGGCGCGGTCTCGGGGGCGATCAGCGGGGTGGCGAGCTGTTGGCTGCCGAGCCCGATGCGTACCTGCCCGAAGTCGTCGTCCCCCGCGCGCCGCTCCCATACCCGGCTGCCCTCGGCCACCAGCGCCCACAGCTGCTCGGGCGAGGGGTGGAGATAGAACTGCGCGTCACGCTGGAGGTGCGCGGTCCGCAGGACGGTCCGCCTGGTCTGCGTCAGATACTTCAGATAGTCGCGCCGCATATCGGCGAGCTGCCCCTGGGTGCCGCGCCGGTGCCGTACCAGCATCGCGATGCCCATGGCGATCGTCGACGCGATCATGATCATGCCCATGATCCGCATGATCGGATTCGGTGTCATGAAGAAGAAGACGACCGACCCGCCCATGCCCAGCATCGGCAGCAGCTGCATCAGCGCCCCCTCCTGCTGCCCGCGCGGCAGCTCCGGAGGGGGTTGCACCTGCACCTGCTCGCCGGGTACTTCTGCGGGCAGGGCCCGTGGTGGGCGCTTGACGACGATCTGACTCACAGCTCACCAATTCCCTTGCCGGATGGAAACGTTCCTATCGGCGCCCCCGTGGCGACGGGCTCCATCCGCGGGGAGGGATCCTACTTGCGAGCGGGGAAAGGGCGTGGCGGTAGGGTGGCGCGACGCGTTTGCTCGCTGGTGAACTACCGCGAAGCGAAGGGTCATTCGCGAGGTCAGTCGCGGGCGGTGTGAGACCGGTGTGAGGGTGCTGTGAGACCGGGGTGCGAAAGCGGCACATCAGGGGCTCTCCACCCCGAGTGTCATGAGTACGTCACAAACAATGGAGTCGGAGGAACGGCCCCCGCGCACCGGACGTGACACCACGCGGACAGGACGTGCGGATTCCCGTACGGACCCGGTACGGCGACCCCGTACGGGAATCCCGTACGGCACCGCGCCGGCATCGCCACGGCAACGACTTCATGGGGCACGGCTCCATGAGAACCACGAGGGGAACCAGCAGGTGAGTATGACGGCCCCAGCGGCGGCCACCGACACCCGTCACACGGCCCCCGGCGCCCCGCCCCGCGGCGGCACCGGTTTCTGCCGGGTCACGGTCGTCGCGCCGGACAGCCGCGTCGATGTGGCGCTGCCCGAGGACATCCCCGTCGCCGACCTCTACCCGGAGATCCTCCGGCTGTCCGGCCAGAGCCCCGCCGAGGGCGCCCCGGTCGGCTACCACCTGGTACGACGCGACGGCACCGTACTCGAAGGCGCCCGCACCCTGGCCGCGCAGCGGATCCTCGACGGCGAGCTGCTGTCGCTGCGGCCGTTCGCGGAGTCGCTGCCCCCGGCGGTCTTCGACGACGTCTCCGACGCCGTCGCCACCGCGGTCGCCCGCGACCGCACGCTCTGGACCGACAGCCTCACCCGGGGCGCCGGGCTCTTCGGCGGCTCCGTCCTGCTGACGCTGGTCGCCTTCGTCCTGTGGACCGCCGCCCCGCGCCACGACACGCACGGGCTGCCGGGCATCCTGGCCGCCGTCACCGGTCTCCTGCTGCTCGCGCTCGCCGCCGTACGGGCCCGGGTGTACGACGACAGGGCCTCCTCCGTCGCGCTGGGCACCGGGGCGCTGGCCAATGTCGCCGTCGCCGGGGCCGGACTGCTGCCGCTGGGGGAGGGGCAGGGCGTCGGCAGGCTCCAGTTCCTGCTGGCCTGTGTCGCCGTCCTGGTCGCCTCCGTGATCCTGATGATCGCCGCGCCCGGCGGGGACGGCCCGTTCGTCGCCTTCGTCTTCGCCGCCGCGGTGGGAGTCCTGGTGATGTTCCTCGCGATCACCACCGATCTGGAGCCCGCCGAGACCGCCGCGGTCTGCGCCCCGCTCGCCGTGGGCGCGCTCGCCTTCCTGCCCGGCCTCTCCACCCGCTTCGCCCGCCTCCCCATCGGCTTCGAGCCGCCCCGTACGGCGGTGGGCGGGTACGGGAACGACCCCACGCCCCCGGGCCCCGTCGACGCCGAGCGCATCGCGGCGCAGGCCAGGCGCGGACACGAACTGCTGGTCGGGCTGGTCGGCGGCTGCGCGCTGGTGGCCGTGGGCGCCGCCGCGGTGCTCGGGTTCTCCGGCGGCGTGTGGGGGCAGCTCCTCGCACTCGCCACCGGCATCGCCATGCTGATGCGCGCCGGCCTCTTCCGCTACACGGCGCAGGTCGGCTGCGCCCTCGCGGCGGGCCTCGGGGCGCTGGTCCTGCTCGTCCTGGGGCTGTGCCTGAACCCGCCGGCGGCGCTGATGCGCGACGCGCTCGCGGGCGACGGCAGGGCGCTGGACATCCGTACGGTCTGGCTCACCACCGCGGTCGTCGCCGTCGCCGCGCTGATCACCGCCATCGGCCTGATCGTGCCGCGCAAGGGCGTCACCCCCTTCTGGGGCCGCTTCCTGGAGATCGCGGAGGCCTTCGTCCTGCTGACGCTCGTACCCCTGTGCCTCGCGGTCTTCGACGTCTATCACTCGATCCGCGCACTGACCTCGTAGCGGGTTCTCGTAGCGTTTCCGGCAGGCAGGTACTCCCCGTACGACGCAGGGCGACCGGTGCGATCAGTACGACGGGCATACCGAAAATGGCCCACGGAAGGGACTGGTACTCTGGCGACGACCGTTTGTGTACGTGACCCCGGACCCCGTCAAGGATCCTCGGTCTGCGCGCAACGGATCCCCGCCTCCCGAGTCACGGAAGCTCCCCAGAGTATTCGACCTGGGGCACTCGAAGGCCACGAAGACCCACGAGGAGTACGCGTGCCGCTCGACGCCGCTACGAAGAAGACCATCATGACCGAGTTCGGCACCAAGGAGGGCGACACCGGCTCCCCCGAGGTCCAGGTCGCCATGCTGTCGCGCCGGATCTCGGACCTGACCGAGCACCTCAAGACCCACAAGCACGACCACCACTCCCGTCGTGGTCTGCTGATCCTGGTCGGTCAGCGCCGCCGCCTGCTGCAGTACCTGGCCAAGAAGGACATCCAGCGCTTCCGTGCGCTGGTCGACCGCCTGGGCATCCGCCGCGGTGCGGCCGGCGGGGCCAAGTAAGACACCGTGAAGGGAGCGGTTCCCACTTCCAGGGGACCGCTCCTTTCGCGTATGCGCGTCCTCTCTCAGTAACCTGGACGTACACGCACAACTGAAGAGCACGACCAGCACCACCGAAGAGCACGGCACAGCCGCCACGAGCGCGGCTGAACACGAGCACCGCCGAAGAGGAGGAGCGACCTCCACCGCCGCCGGTCCTCGGTAGTGGCCCCCGGAAAGGCGAAGCGGCCCACGCCGCAGCCCCGGGTGCTTCGATCGAAGACCGGCCCGCACCAAGGAGCGCTTCTCCGCCACGTCCCCTGCCACACGGGCACCGGACGAAGACGAGGAGAAATCACTAGTGGAGAACGAGACCCACTACGCCGAGGCCGTTATCGACAACGGAACCTTCGGCACCCGCACCATCCGCTTCGAGACCGGCAGGCTCGCCAAGCAGGCCGCCGGCTCCGCCGTGGCCTACCTGGACGACGACACCATGGTGTTGTCGGCCACCACCGCCTCCAAGAAGCCCAAGGACCAGCTCGACTTCTTCCCCCTCACGGTGGACGTCGAGGAGCGGCAGTACGCGGCCGGAAAGATCCCCGGCTCCTTCTTCCGCCGCGAGGGCCGTCCCTCCGAGGACGCGATCCTCACCTGCCGGCTGATCGACCGCCCGCTGCGCCCCTCCTTCAAGAAGGGCCTGCGCAACGAGATCCAGATCGTCGAGACGATCATGGCGCTCAACCCCGACCACCTGTACGACGTGGTCGCGATCAACGCCGCCTCCTGCTCCACGCAGCTGGCCGGCCTGCCCTTCTCCGGCCCGATCGGCGGCACCCGTGTCGCTCTGATCAAGGGCCAGTGGGTCGCCTTCCCGACGCACACCGAGCTCGAGGACGCCGTCTTCGACATGGTGGTCGCGGGCCGCGTCCTGGAGGACGGCGACGTCGCGATCATGATGGTCGAGGCCGAGGCCACCACGAAGACGATCCAGCTGGTCGCGGAAGGCGCCGAGGCTCCCACCGAGGAGATCGTCGCCGCCGGTCTGGAAGCCGCGAAGCCCTTCATCAAGGCGCTCTGCAAGGCCCAGTCCGACCTCGCCGCCAAGGCCGCCAAGCCCACCGGCGAGTTCCCCGTCTTCCTCGACTACCAGGACGACGTCCTGGAGGCCCTCACCGCCGCGGTCAGGAGCGAGCTGGCCCAGGCGCTCACCATCGCCGGCAAGCAGGACCGCGAGGCCGAGCTGGACCGCGTCAAGGAGCTCGCCGCCGAGAAGCTGCTCCCGCAGTTCGAGGGGCGCGAGAAGGAGATCTCCGGCGCCTACCGCGCGCTGACCAAGGCCCTGGTGCGCGAGCGCGTCATCAAGGACAAGGTCCGCATCGACGGCCGTGGCGTCACGGACATCCGTACGCTCGCCGCCGAGGTCGAGGCCATCCCGCGCGTGCACGGTTCCGCGCTGTTCGAGCGTGGCGAGACCCAGATCCTGGGCGTCACCACCCTCAACATGCTCCGGATGGAGCAGCAGCTGGACACCCTTTCCCCGGTGACCCGCAAGCGTTACATGCACAACTACAACTTCCCGCCCTACTCCGTCGGCGAGACCGGCCGCGTCGGTTCGCCGAAGCGCCGCGAGATCGGCCACGGCGCGCTCGCCGAGCGCGCCATCGTGCCGGTGCTGCCGACGCGCGAGGAGTTCCCGTACGCGATCCGCCAGGTCTCCGAGGCGCTGGGCTCCAACGGCTCGACGTCCATGGGCTCGGTCTGCGCCTCCACCATGTCCCTGCTGAACGCCGGTGTGCCGCTCAAGGCCCCCGTCGCCGGTATCGCCATGGGCCTGATCTCCCAGGAGATCGACGGCAAGACCCACTACGTCGCCCTCACCGACATCCTCGGTGCGGAGGACGCCTACGGCGACATGGACTTCAAGGTCGCCGGTACGAAGACGTTCGTCACCGCGCTCCAGCTCGACACCAAGCTCGACGGCATCCCCGCCTCGGTCCTGGCCGCCGCGCTGAAGCAGGCCCGCGACGCCCGCCTCCACATCCTCGATGTGATGAACGAGGCCATCGACGTCCCGGACGAGATGTCCCCGAACGCCCCGCGGATCATCACCGTCAAGATCCCGGTGGACAAGATCGGTGAGGTCATCGGCCCCAAGGGCAAGATGATCAACCAGATCCAGGAGGACACCGGCGCCGACATCACGATCGAGGACGACGGCACCATCTACATCGGTGCCGCCGACGGACCGGCCGCCGAGGCCGCCCGCGCCACGATCAACAGCATCGCCAACCCGACCATGCCGGAGGTCGGCGAGCGCTACCTGGGTACGGTCGTCAAGACGACCACCTTCGGCGCGTTCGTGTCCCTGCTCCCGGGCAAGGACGGACTGCTGCACATCTCGCAGATCCGCAAGCTCGCCGGTGGCAAGCGCGTCGAGAACGTCGAGGACGTCCTCGGTGTGGGCCAGAAGGTCCAGGTCGAGATCGCCGAGATCGACCAGCGCGGCAAGCTCTCCCTGATCCCCGTGATCGAGGGTGAAGAGGGCGCCGAGTCCGAGGACGCGAAGGACGACGCCTCCAAGTGACAACCAGCTCCAGGACGACGGCCCGCACCTCCTCGGAGGCGCGGGCCGTTGCCCGTACCCAAACCCTGCTCAAGGGTGAGAACGGCATCGGCACGGTCCGCCGTACGACACTCCCCGGCGGCCTGCGCGTCGTCACGGAATCCCTTCCGTCGGTACGGTCCGCGACCTTCGGGATCTGGGTCCAGGTCGGCTCCCGCGACGAGACGCCCGCGCTCAACGGCGCCACCCACTATCTGGAGCACCTCCTCTTCAAGGGCACGCGCAAGCGCAGCGCCCTCGACATCTCCTCCGCCATCGACGCGGTCGGCGGAGAGATGAACGCCTTCACGGCGAAGGAGTACACCTGCTACTACGCGCGAGTCCTCGACACCGATCTGCCGCTGGCCATCGACATCGTCTGCGACATGCTCACCGGCTCGCTCATCGAGGCGGCCGACGTCGACGCGGAGCGCGGGGTCGTCCTCGAAGAGATCGCCATGACCGAGGACGACCCGGGCGACTGCGTACACGACCTGTTCGCGCAGACGATGTTCGGCGACAGCCCCCTGGGCCGTCCCGTCCTCGGCACCGTCGAGACCATCAACGACCTCGACCGCGACCGGATCGCCCGCTTCTACAAGAAGCACTACGACCCGACCCGCCTCATCGTCGCCGCCGCGGGCAACATCGACCACGCCACGGTGGTACGCCAGGTCCGCAGGGTCTTCGACAAGGCCGGCGCCCTCTCCCGTACGGACGCCACCCCCGTCGCCCCCCGAGGCGGCAGCCGCTCCCTGCGCACCGCGGGCCGTGTCGAGCTGCTGAACCGCAGGACCGAGCAGGCCCATGTCGTCCTCGGCATGCCCGGCCTGTCCCGCACCGACGAGCGCCGCTGGGCCCTCGGCGTGCTGAACACCGCGCTCGGCGGCGGCATGAGTTCCCGGCTCTTCCAGGAGGTACGGGAGAAGCGGGGCCTCGCCTACAGCGTCTACTCGTACACCTCGGGCTTCGCCGACTGCGGACTCTTCGGCGTCTACGCGGGCTGCCGGCCCAGCCAGGTCCACGACGTCCTGAAGATCTGCCGGGACGAGATCGACCGCGTAGCGGCCGAGGGCCTCAGCGACGAGGAGATCGGCCGCGCCGTCGGCCAGCTCTCCGGCTCCACCGTCCTCGGCCTGGAGGACACCGGCGCGCTGATGAACCGGATCGGCAAGAGCGAGCTGTGCTGGGGCGCCCAGATGTCCGTCGACGACATGCTGGGCCGGATAGCGGCGGTCACCCCCGACGACGTACGCGCGGTCGCCCGCGATGTACTGGGACAGCGTCCCTCGCTGTCCGTCATAGGACCGCTCAAGGACAAGCAGGCGGCCCGCCTCGACGAAGCGGTCGCCTGACCGGGCCGCGAACGGGCCGTATCTCCCGAAGCCGAAGGAAAAACAGAGCATGAGCAAGCTGCGCGTGGCCGTTCTCGGAGCCGGGGGCCGTATCGGCTCCGAGGCGGTACGGGCCGTCGAGGCCGCCGACGACCTGGAGCTGGTCGCGGCCCTCGGCCGGGGCGACCGGCTGGAGACCCTGGTGGACACCGGCGCCCAGGCCGTGGTCGAGCTGACCACCCCCGCCTCGGTGATGGGCAACCTCGACTTCTGCGTACGCCACGGCATCCACGCGGTCGTCGGCACCACCGGCTGGACCGACGAACGGCTCGCGCAGCTCGGCACCTCGCTGGCCGCGTCCCCGGGGACAGGGGTGCTGATCGCGCCGAACTTCTCCATCGGCGCGGTCCTCACCATGAAGTTCTCCGAGACCGCGGCCCGCTACTTCGAGTCCGTCGAGATCATCGAACTGCACCACCCCGACAAAGCCGACGCCCCCTCCGGCACCGCCCAGCGCACCGCCCAGCTGATCGGGGCCGCCCGCACGGCCGCGGGCCTCGGCGCACAGCCCGACGCGACGGTCACGGAGCTGGCCGGGGCGCGCGGCGCCGATGTGGACGGGGTGCGGGTGCACTCCGTACGGCTGCGGGGCCTCCTGGCCCACCAGGAGGTCGTCCTGGGCGGCGAGGGCGAGACCCTCACCCTCCGCCACGACTCCCTGCACCACAGCAGCTTCATGCCGGGCATCCTGCTCGGCGTGCGGCGCGTGGTGTCCACCCCGGGCCTCACCTTCGGCCTGGAACACTTCCTCGACCTGGGCTGATCCACATGCGCGCGAAGATCACCTACTTCCTCACGGCCACCGTCCTCGTCGTCTACTTCGTCCTGGTCGGCAGCCGTGGCCTGCTGCTGATCGAACACGGCACGCCGCTCACCGTCACCTTCGGCGTCACGGTGCTGATCCTGCCCGGCATCGGTGTCTGGTTCCTCTGGAAGAGCACTCAGTTCGTCAACCGCGCCAACCGGCTGGCCGAGGAGCTGGAGGCCGAGGGCGGACTCCCGGTCGACGAGCTGGTCCGTACCCCGGGCGGCCGGATCGACCGGGACTCCGCCGACGCCGTCTTCGCCGCACGCCGCGCGCAGACGGAGGACTCCCCCGACGACTGGCGCTGCTGGTTCCGGCTCGCCATCGCCTACCACGACGCCCGGGACACCCCGCGCGCCCGCAAGGCGATGCAGCGCGCCATCGCCCTCCACGACGGCAAGCCCGTACGGGTCTGAGCGGCCCGTGTACGAAAGCGGGGTCCCGGGCCTTGACCAGGCCAGGGACCCCGCTTTCGTACGTACGCGCTCAGGCGTCGCGGTACTCGTCCGCCCAGGCGTCGACCGTGTCGGCCGCCCGCTCGAATGCCTCGCCACGCGACAGGAAGTCCGCGTTGTGGTCGGTGAGCAGGGCCAACGGTTCACCCTGCCGGCGTACGGCGTGCAGCGCCTGGCCCTGGACCGTACGGGGCAGTCCGAGCCAGCGGACCGGCTGCTGGACCGTACGGACGGCGGTGATCTGGTTCCACGCCACGGTCGTGGTCAGGAACAGGCTCACCCGGCGTACTCCGTGCCGGCTCACCCATGTCCCCATCCGGAGCATCCGCAGCGCGACGGTGATGCCGACCGAGGAAACGACGAGACAGAGCGTCGCACCGGACAGGGAGCCCACGAAAGCGATGATCATCGCCGCGAGCAGAACGAACGAGGCCAACAGGAGCAGTAGCGCGGCCGCCACCACCCGCCAGGGCCCCGGGCGGTACGGACGCCGCCAATGATCATGATCGTCGAAGGGCAGTGCGACATCGTCGGTGGTCGCGTCAAAAGCCCGGTCGGCCGTCAGGAAGGGCAGGGGCACGACTGATCCTCACTCACAAGCACGCTCGATTGCTGTGCCCGGTGAGGCTACCGATCATGCCCCCGCCCGACCACCCGAGGGGGGCCGGATGGAGTCAGCGGCCCTGCGACGCCTCGGACTGCTGGGCGCTGCCGGTCCCCTGACCGGAGTCCAGCGCGGGCATCCCGAACAGCAGGGACCCGGCGAACGCGGCGGCCATGGTGAGCCCGATCAGCGTACGACCGAGAAGCTGCGGGGTACTGGCGCGTGGCTGGGGCGGGACGGTGACGTTACTGCGGAAGCGGTCGGCCTCGGCGACAAATGCGAACGGGACGGCTTCTCGCCGGCGGAACATGAGGGCAACTCCTTGTGCTCGTGATGTGTGACTCGTACGACTGGTACGGAAAGCGGCTGATGGTGCGGCCACTACCCGGTCAGACGAACAACAGCGCCAATCGGTGCCCCGATTCCGGGGATTGGCCGGTCATCGCCGCTCCGCGCCCCCGCCGCTGTCCGTCCCGGGCGCTGTCAGTGCCGAGCCGTAGAGTGGGCGCCGCCCGTGCGACGTAACTGGAAGGACCTGTCGGTGAGCGACACCTCCGCCGGGACGAAACCGAGCTTCCGCGGCGAAGCCACCGTTGAGCTGGTGAAACACTCCGCAGGCGACTCCGATGTGCTGTGGGCCGCGCGGGTCTCCATCGCGGGTGAGCAGTCCCTGGAAGAGATCACGAAGGACCCGGAGCGCTCGAAGGGACTCATCAACTACCTGATGCGGGACCGCCACGGCAGCCCCTTCGAGCACAACTCGATGACCTTCTTCATCACCGCCCCGATCTTCGTCTTCCGCGAGTTCATGCGCCACCGCGTCGGCTGGTGCCTCGCCGGTGACACGGGGATCACCCTGGAGAGCGAGTCCGGGGCTCCCCGCGTCCGGACCATCGCCGAGCTGTACCGCCTCTGGCACCTGGAAGCGGAGGACCGACTGCCGCACTCGGCGGGCGGCGTCACCTGGCACAGCGGCGCCGGCCAGTGGACGGCACGGGTCCACACCGGCGACCAGGAGCACTACCTCGGCCTCTTCGCGAACAGGGAGGCAGCGGACTCCGCCGTCGCCGAGTTCAGGGAGCTGCACCCGGGCGCGCGCCTGCGGAACCTGGAGTCCGTCCGCAGTGGCCATGTCCGCTGTTACGACGAGGACACCCTGACCGCGGGCCGGGCCAGGATCACCGATGTCATCGCGTCGGGCGTCAAGCCGTTGATCAAGATCGTCACGGAGTCGGGCCGGGAGCTGCGGTCCACCGGCGACCACGCCGTTCTGACCTCCGAGGGCTGGCGCAAGGCCGGCGAGCTGACCGTCGGGGACGCCGTCATGACGGACGCCCCCACCGCCCCCACCTCCCAGGACACCGTCCCGCCGAGCCTGAGCCGGGGCCTCGGCGTCTGGACGGCGATGCGGCGCGAGCGCCTGATCCGGGAGAACGACTCCTGCCACCTGTGCGGCGCCGGCTTCCCCCGCAGCGAGCTGGCCCTCGACCATGTGATCCCGGTCGCGGAGGACCCCACCCGGGCGCTCGACGAGAGCAATCTGGCCCCGGTGTGCGAGGAGTGCCAGACGCGCAGGAGCACGGAGGCCCGTACGCGCGCGCGGCACACAGGCGCCCAGGCCGTCGCCCTCCCGGACCCGGTCGTCTCGATCACCGACGACGGCGAGGAGACGACCTACGACCTGTCGGTCGAGGGCCCCTGGCACAACTTCCTGGGCAACGGAATCGTCGTACACAACTCGTACAACGAGGAGTCGGGCCGCTACCGCGAGTCGCAGCCCGTCTTCTACATCCCGGGCGAGGACCGCAAGCTGGTGCAGCAGGGCAGGCCGGGCAAGTACGAGTTCGTGGCGGGGACCGAGGCCCAGCAGCAGATCACGGAACGCGCGATGCAGGACTCCTACCTCCGGGCGTACGAGGCGTACCAGGAGATGCTGGAGGCCGGAGTGGCCCGTGAGGTCGCCCGCGCGGTGCTCCCGGTCGGCCTCTTCTCGTCGATGTACGCCACCTGCAACGCGCGCTCGCTGATGCATTTCCTCGGTCTGCGCACCCAGCACGAGCAGGCGAAGGTCCCGTCCTTCCCGCAGCGGGAGATCGAGATGGTCGGTGAGCGGATGGAGGAGCACTGGGCGAAGCTCATGCCGCTCACCCATGCCGCGTTCAACGCGAACGGCCGTGTCGCCCCTTAGTCTCTGTCCGTATGCCGAGCCGGTGCCCGGGGGATGTCACGGACCTGTCCCGGCCCGGCCGGGGGCCTGTCCGGCCCCGATCGGGGCACAGATGTACGGTCGAGCGGCAGAAGTGTCCGTATTGCGGCGTTTCGAGAACTTCATCTAGGCTGATCAAAGGGACCCGGCACTGCTTGAACCCCCGAGCAGGCAGTGCCGGGCTCCTCCTGACCCGTCCCCCAAGGGGACACGGCGAGCTGAGCAGCGAGTAGCGTGTTACCCATGGCTCCGATCTCCACTCCGCAGACCCCCTTCGGGCGGGTCCTCACCGCCATGGTCACGCCCTTCGCGGCGGACGGCGCACTCGACCTGGACGGTGCCCAGCGGCTCGCCGTCCATCTGGTGGACGCAGGCAACGACGGCCTGGTCCTGAACGGCACCACCGGTGAGTCGCCGACCACCAGCGACTCGGAGAAAGAGCAGCTCGTACGGGCGGTCCTGGAAGCGGTGGGAGACCGGGCCCATATCGTCGCGGGCGTCGGCACCAACGACACCCGGCACAGTCTGGAACTCGCCCGCACCGCGGAGCGCGCCGGAGCGCACGGCCTGCTCGCCGTGACTCCGTACTACAACAAGCCGCCGCAGGAGGGCCTTTACCGGCACTTCTCGGCCATCGCCGACGCGACCGGCCTGCCGGTCATGCTGTACGACATCCCCGGCCGCAGCGGTGTCCCCATCGACACGGAGACGATCGTCCGGCTCGCAGAGCACCCGCGCATCGTGGCCAACAAGGACGCCAAGGGCGACCTCGGCCGCGCGAGCTGGGCCATCGCGCGGTCCGGTCTCGCCTGGTACTCGGGCGATGACATGCTGAACCTGCCGCTGCTCTCGGTCGGTGCGGTCGGCTTCGTCTCTGTCGTCGGCCATGTGGTCACACCGGAGCTGCGCGAGCTGCTCGAAGCGCATCTCACCGGCGATGTGCACAAGGCCACCGAGATCCACCAGAAGCTGCTCCCGGTCTTCACCGGAATGTTCCGCACCCAGGGCGTCATCACCACCAAGGCCGCCCTCACCCTGCGGAAGCTCCCGGCCGGACCGCTGCGCCTTCCGCTCATCGAGCTGTCGGACCGGGAAACCGCCCAGCTCAAGATCGATCTGGCGGCCGGCGGGGTACAGCTCTGACAACGACTTCACAACTGAATACGCACAACTGAATACGCGAGACAGCAAGACATCGGAACAGCCGAGAACTCGGCAGGCACAGCCCATACAGACAACAGCAAGTGTACGAATGTCATGCGCGCCACGTGCCTCAGCGGTACGTGGCGTGTGTGGTGAGGAGAGTCTTTTGAGTCATCCGCATCCTGAACTCGGCGCCCCACCGAAGCTGCCCAAGAACGGCCTGCGCGTCACCCCGCTGGGCGGTCTGGGCGAAATCGGCCGAAACATGACGGTCTTCGAGTACAACGGCCGTCTGCTCATCGTCGACTGCGGCGTCCTCTTCCCCGAGGAGGAGCAGCCGGGTATCGACCTGATCCTGCCGGACTTCACCACCATCCGGGACCGCCTCGACGACATCGACGGGATCGTGCTCACGCACGGCCACGAGGACCACATCGGCGGCGTTCCCTATCTGCTGCGGCTGAAGTCCGACATCCCGCTGATCGGCTCCAAGCTGACCCTCGCGCTGATCGAGGCGAAGCTCCAGGAGCACCGCATCCGCCCGTACACCCTTGAGGTCACCGAGGGGCACCGCGAGCGCATCGGACCGTTCGACTGCGAGTTCGTCGCGGTCAACCACTCCATCCCGGACGCCCTGGCCGTCGCCATCCGCACCCCCGCGGGCATGGTGGTCCACACGGGCGACTTCAAGATGGACCAGCTCCCGCTGGACCGCAGGCTCACCGACCTGCCCACCTTCGCCAGACTCGGCGAAGAGGGCATCGACCTGCTGCTCTCGGACTCCACCAACGCGGAGGTCCCGGGCTTCGTCCCGCCGGAGAAGGACATCTCGAACGTCCTGCGGCAGGTCTTCTCGAGCGCGCAGAAGCGGATCATCGTGGCGAGCTTCGCCAGCCACGTCCACCGCATCCAGCAGATCCTGGACGCGGCCCACGAACACGGGCGGCGGATCGCCTTCGTCGGCCGTTCGATGGTCCGCAACATGGGCATCGCCCGTGATCTGGGCTATCTGAAGGTCCCGGCGGGCCTGGTCGTCGACGTCAAGACGCTCGACGATCTCCCCGACCACGAGGTCGTCCTCGTCTGTACGGGCTCCCAGGGCGAGCCGATGGCCGCGCTCTCCCGTATGGCCAACCGCGATCACCAGATCCGGATCGTCCAGGGCGACACGGTGATCCTGGCGTCGTCCCTCATCCCGGGCAACGAGAACTCGGTCTACCGAGTGATCAACGGCCTGACCAGATGGGGCGCGAACGTCGTCCACAAGGGCAACGCCAAGGTCCATGTCTCGGGCCACGCCTCGGCCGGCGAGCTGCTGTACTTCTACAACATCTGCAAGCCGAAGAACCTGATGCCGGTCCACGGCGAATGGCGCCATCTGCGCGCCAACGCCGAACTGGGCGCGCTGACAGGGGTCCCCAAGGACCGCATCGTCATCGCAGAGGACGGCGTCGTCGTCGACCTGGTCGACGGCAAGGCCAGAATCGTGGGCAAGGTCCAGGCCGGGTACGTGTACGTCGACGGCCTCTCGGTCGGCGATGTCACGGAGACCCACCTCAAGGACCGTCGCATCCTCGGTGACGAGGGCATCATCTCGGTCTTCGTGGTGGTCGACTCCACCACCGGCAAGGTCGTGGGCGGACCCCACTTCCAGGCCCGCGGCTCCGGCATCGAGGATTCGGCGTTCTCGGCGGTACTGCCCAAGGTCGAGGAGGCCATCGGCAAGGCCGCCTCGGACGGCGTCGCCGAACCGCACCAGCTCCAGCAGCTCGTGCGCCGTACGGTCGGCAAGTGGGTCTCCGACACCTACCGCCGGCGCCCGATGATCCTTCCTGTCGTCGTCGAGGTCTGACAGACCTGACGCAGCGTCAGGCGTGTTGGCCGGAGCGGGGGGCCTCGATTTGCTTCGAGGCCCCCCGCTCCAGTACGTTTACGACTCCACAACGACGGGAACCCGGGGCTGATCGTATGCCCGGGGCCACCGAAGAGGTGGGGGAAACCGACTCGGATAACTCTGATAAAGTCGGAACCGCTGGAAAGGGAAAGCGCGAAAGCGAAGAACTGGAAAGCAAGCCCCGCTCCGACGGGGAATCGGACACGAAAGAGTCTGATAGAGTCGGAAACGCAGGACAGCGGGACAGAACAGAATGAAACACCGAAGGGAAAGCCCGGAGGAAAGCCCGAGAGGGTGAGTACAAAGGAAGCGTCCGTTCCTTGAGAACTCAACAGTGTGCCAAAAGTCAA